>CAKSZM010000001.1 GCA_934525735.1 uncultured Faecalibacterium sp.
GAAAAAGAAAGGCTGAGTACTATTATGAAGCTGTCTGATATCAAGAACGGCAATCTGTCCGCCGAGTGGGCAGAAAAGGGCTACGAGCTGCCCAAGTTTGACGTGGAGGCTGTCAAGGCCAAGACCCATGCAGAGCCCACCTGGGTGCACTTCGGCGCAGGCAATATCTTCCGTGCCTTCCCCGCTGCCATCCTGAACGAGGCCCTGAACAGCGGCAAGTATGACCGCGGTGTCATCGTTGCTGAGAGCTTTGACTACGAGATCATCGACAAGGCTTATCAGCCCTACGACAACCTGAGCCTGCTGGTCTGCCTGAAGTCCACCGGCGACATCGAGAAGAAGGTCATCGCTTCCGTGACTGAGAGCCTGAAGGCTGATTACTCCTTCGGCGAGGATTGGGCTCGTCTGGTCGAGATCTTCCAGAACCCCAGCCTGCAGATGATCTCCTTCACCATCACCGAGAAGGGCTACGGCGTTGCTCCTGCTGACCTGGAGCGCGGCCTGACCCCCGTGCTGGCCATGGGCAAGGTCACCGCTCTGCTGTACGAGCGCTTCAAGGCCGGTGCTCTGCCGCTGACCGTTCAGAGCATGGACAACTGCTCTCACAACGGCGACAAGGTCAAGATCGCTGTCCACACCTACGCAGCCAAGTGGGTGGAGCAGGGTCTGGTTCCCGCCGAGTTCCTGGCTTATGTGCAGGATGAGACCAAGATCACCTTCCCCTGGAGCATGATCGACAAGATCACCCCGCGCCCGGATGCCAAGGTGCAGAAGATGCTGGCCGACGACGGCTTTGAGGACAACTACACCATCGTCACTGAGAAGCACACCTTTACTGCTCCCTTCGTCAACGCTGAGGAGACCCAGTATCTGTGCATCGAGGACAACTACACCAACGGCCGTCCTCCGCTGGAGCTGGGCGGTGTGCTGTACTGCGACCGCGAGACCGTTGACAAGATCGAGAAGATGAAGGTCTGCACCTGCCTGAACCCGCTGCACACTGCCATGTCCATTTACGGCTGCATGCTGGGCTACACCCTCATCTCTGCTGAGATGGCAGACGAGGATCTGCGCTCCTTCATCCAGAAGATCGGCTACATCGAGGCAATGCCCGTGGTCGTTGACCCCGGCGTGCTGAACCCCTACGAGTTTATCGGCGCTGTCATCAACCGCCGCCTGCCCAACCCCTTCATGCCCGACGCTCCTCAGCGTATCGCAACCGATACCTCTCAGAAGCTGCCCATCCGCTTCGGCGAGACCATCAAGGCCTACGAGGCACGCGGTCTGGACAAGAGCAATCTGGTGTTGATCCCGCTGGTGCTGGCAGGCTATGCCCGCTACCTGAAGGGCATCGATGACAACGGCCAGCCCTTCGAGATCTCTCCCGATCCGCTGCTGGCTGAGCTGCAGGCCATCGTCAATCCGCTGGAAGTCAAGGAAGGCGAGCAGGACTTCAGCTGCCTGAAGGCTCTGTACAGCCGTACCGACGTGTTCGGTGTGGATCTGTATGCTGTCGGTCTGGGCGAGCAGATCGAGGGCATGGTCAAGGAGCTGTACGCAGGCCCCGGCGCTGTGCGCAAGACCCTGCACAAGTACACTCTGGCCCGCTAAAACTCAACAACGATATTCCCGCCTCCCGCGCTGCGCTTTGCTTTGCCGCAGCGCGGTTTTGTTTTGCGCAAATAAAAAACTGCCGCTGCACAGGTGCTTCCCGTGCGGCGGCAGTTTGCATTTAAGAGATGAGATTTACTTCCGGCAGTCGTGCAGCTTTTCAGCGGGCATTTTTTCGTTCAGAAACTTCCACACGGCTTCGGTGCGGTCGTTCAGCAAAAACGCTTTGCCTTTTTCGACATACAGATACACAGAATCCGGCAGGCGGTAAGCGCAGTAAATGCTTTCCCAGCTGTGGCGCTCGGTAGGCTCGGCCTTGTCCTGCTTGCCAACCATCCAGACGGCTGCGCCTTCGTCGCTCAGCTCGGTGCGGTAAAACGGGCGGGGCAGATGCATCTTTTTCACCTGCTGGTTCAGGCTGTAGAAATACATGCCGAAGTAAGTAGCGGGCAGACCGATGGCTACAATGGCCAGCACGGCGCACAGAAGCCCGGCACCCTGCCGCTTGCCGATCTGAGAAAGGCATACACCGGAAAACGCCAGCATGATCGCGGCAAAAACAGCCGGGCGCACCCATGCTTTGTTATGGCGGAACACATCGAACACAGCAAAATTGCGGAAGCCCTGCTCGTCCATCGTGGTGGAAACAGAGATCGTCTGGGACATAAAGTCGCCTCCTTCAGTATTTATAGGAATCGTATCACATTTGTGCCGGTCAGGCAAGTGTTAATCTTGCAAATACAACGCAAACCGTGTTAGAATAAGATATTATGATGCGAAAGGGGCGGGGAAATGGAAAAACGAAAACTGCAGATCACCCTCAAGCAGCGCATCGGCCTGTGTCTGGCGGCGTTCTTTGCGGCGCTTGCGATGCAGATCGCCCTCAACGGGTATCAGGCCCGGGCAGTGCAGGCGGTGCAGGACGAGCAGATGGGCAGCTTCAACGCCATCAGCCGGTTTCAGGGCGGTGTGGAAAGCTCCATTTCCGCGCTGGAGGATTACCGCTGGGAGAACAGCGAGAGCGAAGAAATCATCGCCCGACTGCAGTCGTCGGTCTCGGTCTGCAACGCGTGGCTCTGGCGCATCGGCACCAGCCTGAACAGTCTGGATAACGTCAGCGACCAGCAGCGGGTGCTGTACGGCGCGGTTGAGACCACCTACCAGACCTATACCGCTCTGCTGGAAGAACTGGAAGAAGACCTGCACGGCGGCAACGATACCGAGGCATCCAAACTGTATTACGCAAAGGCCGCTCCCTGCGGTGAATACCTGCGGCAGTACACCCTGCAATTGCTCGAGACGGCCATTCTGGACGCCCAGACCACCTATACTGTGATTTCCGATCTGAGCGAGCGCATCCAGCTGCTGCAGACGGTGGTGGTGGCGCTCTGCGTGGGGCTGGGCTGCATCACGGCCATGATGGTCATGCGCCTTCTGACGCCGGTGCAGCAGATGATCGCCGCATCCCGTGCGATCGGCCGCAGCGAGTTCGATACGCCGGATATTTCCATGCCTAAACAGCCGGAGATCGCCCAGCTGGCGGAGTCCTTCAATATCATGAAGCATTCCATGGCACAGCAGGTGACGACCCTGCAGGAGAAAAACGAGATCGAGCGGGAACTTCACCGCGAAAAGACGCAGGCGCTGGAACTGCAGAACCGCATGGAACGCAGCCGCCTGCAGCAGCTGCGCAGCCAGATCGACCCGCATTTCCTGTTCAACACCCTCAACGTCATCCAGCAGACAGCCGGGGTGGAAAAAGGCTACCGCACCCAGGCGCTTATCGTGGCGCTTTCGCATCTGCTGCGCTACAGCCTGATGAGCAACGACGAGCAGGTGCCTCTCTCGCGGGAGGTGCGCATCGTGGACGAATATTACTCCATCTATCATGTCCGCTTCGGCGACCGGGTGTGCATGCAGTGGCGCTTCTCGGATTCGCTGGATCTGACCGAAACGATGGTGCCGTCCTTTATTTTGCAGCCTATCGTGGAAAATGCGTTCAAGCACGGCATCTGCCCCAAAGAAGAGGGCGGCGTGGTGCGCATCCGCATCAGCCCCCTGCGGGAGAAAGGCCTGCTGTGCATCCGTGTGACGGACAACGGCATGGGCATCCAGCCGGAGCAGCTGGCGCAGCTGCGCACAGCCCTGAGCCAGCCGGGAGAGCGCTGGGAACACATCGGCATCTATAATGTTGCGGCACGCCTTCGTCTGCTGGACGGGCGCAGCCGTATTGAGATCCGCTCCCGCCCAGGGCGGGGAACTGCAGTGGCGCTGTATCTGCCGCTGATCGAGAACGAGGAGGAGTTTGAGGAATGATTCATCTGTTGATCGCGGATGACGAAGCACTGGAGCGGGAGACTCTGGCGCAGATCGTGGCCCGCCGCTTTGAGCACGAAGTGGTGATCGAGACAGCGGAAAACGGCCGCAAGGCAGCCGATACGGCAGTGCTCTGGGGGGCGGACCTGATCCTGATGGACATCGAAATGCCCGGAATGAACGGTCTGGACGCTGCCCGCGCCATTCTGGAGCAGCGTCCGGAGTGCAAGGTGATCTTCGTCACGGCCTACAGCCTGTTCCAGTATGCCCACGAGGCCATGCATCTGGGCGCCTGCGACTATCTGCTCAAACCGGTGGACCCGGACGAGACGGAAGCTTCCATCCGCAAAGCGATCCGCCAGATCGAAGCGGGCCGCCGTCTGGCCGAGCTGGCCCCGGTGCAGCAGGAGCCGGAAACCGACTCCGACGCTGCCGGAGAAGGGGAGAATGACCGCAATGCGCTGGTCATGGCCCATGTGCGCCGGTACATGGAGGACAATTACATGTTCGACCTCTCGCTGGACAGCGTGAGCGAGATCCTGCACATCAGCCCGGCGTACCTCTCGGCTCAGTTCAAGAAATATCAGAAGACCAACTTCCTCGACTGCCTTACCGAGCTGCGCATCAACGCCGCCAAAGAGCTGCTGGCCGATCCGTTCCGCTCGGCGGCAGAAGTGGCGTCCATGGTGGGGTACGAGGATTCCAGCTACTTTGCCCGGGCCTTCAAAAGGCGCACCGGCATGACCCCGACTCAGTACCGGAAAGAAGCAGCCCGCACTGCACGGGAGGTGCATCCGTGACCCGCCGCCAGATGCTCACCGCCCTGTTCGGTGCGGCGGTGCTGGCGCTGCCGGTTTCCGGCTGCGGCCATCAGCCGGTACAGGACGAACCGGGCGCGGAGCTGATTTTGCGCTACGCCGAGAACCAGCCGGAAGATTACCCCACCACGCAGGCGGCGCTCTCCTTTGCGGACCTTGTGGCGCAGCGCACCGGCGGCAGGGTGAAGATCCTTGTTTACAGCGGGGGAGAACTTGGCGCAGAGCAGAGCGTCATTCAGCAGATGCAGTTCGGCGGCATCGATTTTTCCCGCGTGTCGCTCAGCCAATTGGCAGAATATGAGCCTGCCCTGAGCGTGCTGCAGCTGCCCTATCTTTATAAAGATGCCGATCAGATGTGGCGGGTGCTGGACGGGCAGGTAGGCAACGAATTTCTCTCTATGCTGGGTTCTCTGCAGCTGAAGGGCCTTTCGTGGTTCGACGCCGGTGTGCGCAGTTTCTACACCCGGGAAAAGGTCACCTGCCTTGCCGACCTGCAGGGCCTGACCCTGCGCGTGCAGGAGTCCGACCTGATGGGCGAGATGATCACCGACCTTGGCGCAAAGCCGGTACAGGTGGTGTACAGCAAGGTGTATGCCGCACTGCACAACGGCGAGATCGACGGGGCAGAGAACAACTGGCCCAGCTACGAAGCCATGGGCCACTATGAGGTGGCGCCTTATTTTCTGAAAGACGAGCACACCCGCGTGCCGGAGGTGCAGCTGGCCAGCCCTGCCGCCATGCAGAAGCTTTCGGCGCTGGACGAGCGCTTCCCGGAGATCGTCCGGGAGTGTGCCCGGGAAAGTGCAAAGGTGGAACGCCGGCTCTGGGCCGAACGGGAAGCTGAGTCGGAACAGAGCATGCGGGAGGCCGGCATCGTGGTGACCGAGCTGGACGAAGCCGAAAAGGCAAAGTTCCGCGCTGCGGTACAGCCGATGTATGACCTGTTCGGCGAGCAGGCCGAGCTGATTGCACGGATCCAGGAAGCATGAAACGGGATGTATCCAACTGATAGGATAATCTGCACAAACAAAATTGTAAATCGTTGTGAATCTTCACAAAAGAAATCCTGACTTTCTTTCAAAAAACAGGACATTTTTTGAAATGGCTTGTTTCTTTGCTGAAAATTTGCTAAAGTGTGTACAGTTGATGAACAGCATACGGGCCCTGTGCAGGCCGGGCTGTTCCGAATTTCAAGGAGGAGATTTACAATGAAAAAGATTTCTCGTCGCAGCTTCCTGGCAGTCGCCGGTGCAGCTACCGCTGCTGTTGCTCTGACCGCATGTGGCGGTTCCAGCAGCTCCACCGCTGCTTCCACTTCCACCGCAGCTTCTTCTGTTGCTTCCACCGCTGCCGGTGATGCCGCTGCTGCTGCAAACGATCCCAAGGTGACTCTGGTCTACGCCGAGGTCAACCCGCTGGATACCATCGTCGGCCAGACCGGTTCTCACTTCAAGGAGAAGGTCGAAGAGCTGACCGGCGGTTCCGTCGTCATCGACGTGCAGGCTTCCGGCGTTCTGGGTTCTGAGAACGACGTTCTGGACGCTATTCTGGGCGGCTCTACCTCCATCGATATCAGCCGTATCTCCGCTTTCGCTCTGACCAGCTACGGCTGCAATAAGTCCAAGCTGCTGAGCATCCCCTTCACCTTCGAGAACCGTGCACACTTCTGGAACTTCGCCAACAGCGATCTGGCACCTGAGTTCCTGAACGAGCCTCAGGAACTGGGCCTGCCCGTTCGCGGCCTGTTCTACGGCGAAGAGGGCTTCCGTCACTTCTTCACGGTCAACCCTGTTGCAGGTATCGAGGACTTCAAGGGCCTGAAGCTGCGTGTGTCCAACGACCCCGTCATGAACGGCATGGTCGAGGGTCTGGGCGCTTCTCCCACGGTCGTTTCCTTCGGCGAGCTGTACAGCGCACTGCAGACCGGCGTTGTTGATGGTGCCGAGCAGCCCATCGCAAACTACAAGTCCAACGCATTCCCCGAGGTTGCTAACAACCTGATCTTGGACGGCCACACTCTGGGCGCTGTGCAGGCTGTCATCACCGACAATGCATGGAACAAGCTGACCGAGAATCAGCAGGCTGCCATCATGGAGGCTGCTTCTGATACCCAGAAGTTCAATGCTGACCTGTCTGAGACCGAGGAGAACAAGGTTCTGGATGATCTGCGTAGCTCTGGCTGCAATGTTGTCGATGTTGACGACAAGGCACCCTGGCAGGAGGCTTGCTCCAAGGTCATCAGCGAGAACACCTCCGATCAGGCTGAGCTGTATCAGCAGCTGCTGGACATGAAGGCATAATTTTAAAAGCCGTTTCATTCTGAAGTAATACATAGCCCGGCGGGGGACTACGGGAATACGCCCGCAGACCCGCCGGGTTTTTATATGGAGGAACTCATATGCCGAAAATCTTTACCACTCTGGATAAGATCAAACCGGCGTACGACATCACCTACAAAGTGGTGCTGTTTATCTGCAAGATCCTGCTGATCGCAGATATCCTCATCACCACCATGTCGGTCATTGGCCGTTACGTCCCGTTTATCCCGGACCCCGCCTGGTCGGAAGAAGTCGTGCTGACCTGCATGAGCTATATGGCCGTGCTGAGCGCAGCTCTGGCCATCCGCCGCGGCGCACACATCCGCATGACCGCATTTGATATCTATCTGCCCAAGGCTGTTGTCAAGGGTCTGGACATTCTGGCCGATGTGGCCGTGATGGTCCTGGGTGTCATCATGCTGGTGGTGGGCTGGAACTACGCCACCACTCTGGGCGGCCGCGGTACCTACGTGTCCATGCCCTGGCTGAGCCGCTTCTGGATGTACTTCCCGGTGCCTCTGGCCGGTGTGGCCATGATCATCTTCGAGATCGAGGCCCTGTACAACCACATCAAGAGCTTTTTTGTAAAGGAGGAAGTGTAATATGACAGTTCAGACACTGGCAATCATTGTCCTTCTTGTCAGCTTCTTTGTAATGATCTTCCTGCGTTTCCCCATTGCATATGCCGTCGGTCTGTCCAGCGTGCTGTGCATGCTGGTGCAGGGTCAGGCACTGACCGATGTCTGCCGCCTGATGGTCAAGGGCATCTCTTCTTTCAGTTTGATGGCTGTGCCGTTCTTCATCACCATGGGCGTGCTCATGGGCTCCGGCGGCATCTCCGAAAAGCTGATCGCTCTGGCAAACGCCTGCGTCGGCTGGATGCGCGGCGGCATGGCAATGGTCAACATCGTTGCATCTTACTTCTTCGGCGGCATTTCCGGTTCTGCTTCGGCTGATACCGCTTCCATCGGCTCCATCATGATCCCCATGATGGTCGATCAGGGTTACGACGCCGACTTCTCCACCGCTGTTACCATCACTTCTTCCTGCGAGGGCCTGCTGGTTCCCCCGAGCCACAACATGGTCATCTACGCTACCACCGCAGGCGGCATCTCTGTCGGCAGCCTGTTCCTGGCAGGCTACCTGCCCGGCGCTCTGCTGGCAATCGTCCTGATGGTCGGTTCCTACATCATCTCGGTCAAGGAGAATTACCCCAAGGGTGATCCGTTCAGCATCAAGGGCTTCGTCAAGCAGCTGGGCACCTCCATCTGGGCACTGGCCGCTGTCATCATCGTCGTGTTCGGCGTTGTCGGCGGTGTGTTCACTGCAACCGAGTCTGCTGCTATCGCAGTCGTCTACTCTCTGCTGGTCTCCGTCTTCGTCTACAAGGGACTGGATTGGAAGGGCGTCTGGCATGCTCTGGACGAGTGCGTGAACACTCTGTCCATCGTGCTGATCCTGATCGCGACCTCTGCAGTGTTCGGCAACTGCCTGACCATGCTGCACGTGCCGGATCTGGCTGCAAACGCCATCACCAGCGTGACCGATAACCGCTACATCATCGCTCTGCTGATCGACCTGATCCTGCTGGTTCTGGGCATGATCATGGATATGGCTCCCATCATCCTGATCGCTACCCCCATCCTGCTGCCCATCGCAACCTCCATCGGCATCGATCCGATCCAGTTCGGTATCATCGTGGTCCTGAACTGCGGCATCGGCCTGCTGACTCCTCCTGTCGGTTCCGTGCTGTTCATCGGCTCTGCCGTTGCAAAGCGCCCGATGGAAAAGGTCGTCAAGGCGACCCTGCCGTTCTACCTGTGCATGTTCATTGCACTGCTGTTGCTGACCTACGTCCCCGACATCGCTCTGCTGATCCCGAAGCTGGTCGGCGGCTACGTCAGCCCCATCACCAACCCCCTCGGCCCTGTGTTCATCCACTGAACATAGCTGCTGCGGCGTAAAGTAAATCCCAAATCCCTCTGCAGGAACCTGCAGGGGGATTTTTTGTATGAAAAAACTTTATTTTCCCTCTTGCATTCTTTTAGAATTGTGCTATAATAGTAAGGCAATCGTTTCCAAGGCCGCTCGACGGGGTAGCTGATATTGAAGGTTGTGATGGGCACATACATGAAGAATATGGCCCCGATAAGTCAGAACCAGAAATGAGGTGAAAAGAATGAAACAGGGTATCCATCCGAACTACGTTGACTGCACCATCACCTGCGCATGCGGCAACGTCATCAAGACTCGTTCCACCAAGCCTGAGATCCACGTCGAAGTTTGCTCCAAGTGCCATCCTTTCTACACTGGCAAGCAGAAGCTGGTTGACACCGGCGGACGTGTTGAGCGCTTCAACAAGCGTTTCGGCCGTAAGTAATTATGGTTTTTTCAAAGCACCGTTTCCTTTGGGGAACGGTGCTTTTTTATTATGCGGAGAAGCGGCTCTTAATGATTCTTAAGAAATCTTTTTTGCCTGTCTGCCCGGGATTGACTTAAAAATTACACATTTTCCGTCTACAATAATGCAGCATTGAAACAACAAGACAAAAGGAGCGTTTGCTGTGATCGAAGTATCGCATCTGAGCAAGAACTATGGTTCCCGCCCGGCGGTGGAAAATCTGTCCTTTACGGTAGGGGACGGCCAGATCTTTGGTCTGCTGGGACCGAACGGCGCGGGCAAATCCACGATTATGAACATTCTCACCGGATACATTGCCCCCACCTCCGGCGAGGTGAAGGTGGCGGGCTTTTCGCTGCCGGAACAGGCGCAGCAGGCCAAGGCCTGTGTGGGCTATCTGCCGGAGCAGCCCCCGCTTTACCCGGAGATGACTGTGCAGGAATATCTGGATTTTGCCGCCGAGCTGAAGGGCGTCCGCCGCGCCGACCGCAAGGAGCAGGTGCGCCGGGCCGCCCGCCGAACCGGGCTGGAAGAGGTTCTGCCCCGGCTCATCCGCAGCCTGTCCAAGGGTTACCGCCAGCGTGTCGGTATTGCACAGGCGCTGCTGGGCAGCCCGAAGCTCATCATTCTCGACGAGCCTACGGTAGGCCTCGACCCGGCGCAGGTCATCGAGATCCGCAAACTGATCCGGGAGCTGGGCAAGGCGCACACAGTGATCCTTTCCAGCCACATCCTCAGCGAGGTGCAGGCGGTGTGCAGTCAGGTGCTCATCCTTTCCAAGGGCCATCTTGTGGCCGTGGGTGCGCCGGAAGAACTGGGCGAAAAGCTCAGCTCCGGCAGCTGCCTGAAAGCCACCGTGCTGGGCGACGGCCAGTCCGTGCTGAAGGCGGTCGGTGCCATTCCGGGTATCCGTAAGGTGGAGCTGGAAGGGGAGAGCGACGGCCAGGTGACCTTTACCGCAGAGAGCATTGATGATACGGACCGCCGCGCCGAAGTGTCCCGGGCACTCTCGCAGGCCGGGTGCACAGTGCTGGCGCTTTCCGCTGAGAGCAAAACGCTGGAAGATGTGTTCCTGGCCCTGACCGAAGAGCAGACCGGAAAGGAACCTGCCGTGAGAGAGGAGGAAGAAGAATGACCGCGATCTTCAAACGCGAAGTCCGCAGCTGCTTCCACGGCATGATCGGCTATGTTCTTACGGCCTTCATGCTGGTATCCAGCGCCATCTACTTTGTGGCGCTGAATCTGGGCTACGGTCTGACGGACTTCGGCTATTACACGCTATACCGAACCATTTTTGTGCTGCTGTTATATATCCCAGTGCTGACCATGCGCTCCTTTGCCGAGGAACGCCATAGCCGCACAGATCAGCTTCTGCTCACAAGTCCCGTATCCGTATGGGGCATCGTGCTGGGCAAGTTTCTGGCGCTGTGCGTAGTGTTTGCTCTGCCCTGCATCGCAGACGCCGGCATGATCCTTGTGCTGGCGGCGCTGGGTGCGGCCGGAACGTCCACACTGGCAAATTTTGCCGCGCTGCTGTGCTATTTTCTCATGGGGTGCGCCGCCATTGCCATCGGCGTGTTCCTGTCCAGTCTGACCGAGAACCAGATCATTGCCGCTGTGGCGGGCATCGCCGTGCTGCTGCTGGCCTATATGATGCCAAGCCTGCGCAGTATGTTCACAACGGGCAGTGCCGTGGCGCTGGCGCTGTTCACGGCCATTGCTGCTGTGCTCAGCGTGGTGGCAGGTCTGCGCACCCGGAGCTTTACGCTGGGCTGCCTGAGCTTTGCGGCCTGCTGCGTGGCGCTGACGGCGCTGTTCCTGCTGCGGAGCACTTGGCTGACCGAGGCGTTCAGCGCTGTGCTCAGTGCGCTGTGCCTGTTCACGCCCTTTGAAGAATTCGTCAACAACAGCTTTTCCATCCCGACGCTGGTGTATTACCTGACTGTGACAGTGTTGTTCCTGTTTTTCACGGCGCAGGGGCTGGAAAAGCGCCGCTGGAACTGAGAGGAGGAAACGGCGATGAAAAAATTGAAATTTTCTTCTTCCTCGAACGGCAAAGTGTTCCGCAACGGGCTGTACTCGACGGCCGTTCTGGCAGCGGCTGTCGTTCTGGCCATTCTGCTTAACCTTCTGGTGCGGGCAGTGCCGTCAAAATATACGGAGTTTGATCTTTCCGCCGCCAAGATGTACACGCTGGGCGACAGTTCCAAAGAGCTGGTGGATGGCCTTACGCAGGATGTGACCATCTATTATCTGTGCGAGACCGGCAGCGAGGACGCCATTATCACGAAACTGCTGGATCATTACGCCGAAGAGAGCAGCCATCTGCACTGGGAGCAGAAAGATCCCGCTCTCTACCCGGCTTTTGCGGCACAGTACGGCGCGGAGAATGTCTCCACCGGCAGTCTGATCGTAGTCAGCGGGGAAAACAGCGTGGTGCTGGACGCCTCGGAACTGTACGAATACGACTACTCGGACTACTACACCACCGGCGCTGCAAACGTGACTTTCGGCGGTGAAAAGCAGATTACTTCGGCCATCTACAAGCTGACAAGTACCGAAGAAAGCCATGCCTACTATACCACAAACCATGGCGAACAGGCACCCACTTCCTCGCTGACCGATGCGCTGGAAGCGCAGAACATCAGCCTGCAGCCGCTGGATCTGCTCACGGCAACCATCCCGGAGGACTGCAGTCTGCTCATCATCAACGATCCGGCATCGGATTTTGTGTCCGACGGCCTTGCGGACGAATTGGGTCAGCTGCAGACTTATCTGGAAAACGGCGGCAAAGTGTTGCTCACCACCAGCGCCTATTATGAGACGCCCAATCTGGACGCAGTGATGGCGCAGTTCGGCCTGACCCGGGAACCGGGTCTTGTGGTGGAAGGCGATGCGGGCCACGCTCTGTACGGCTACCCGTATTCGCTCTTCCCGGACTACAGCACCACCGAAGAGAGCACAGCGATGGACGGCGTGAACCGCAGCAACCGCGTCATGCTGGCCGCAGCGCAGGGCATCAATATTGCTGAGACCGAGAATGTCACGGCGGAATCGCTGCTCAACACCTCGGAAGAAGCCTACAGCAAACAGAACCTGACCGAAACTTCCACCACAGCAAAGGAGGACGGCGACACCGACGGACCGTTCCCGCTGGCGGTGTGGGCGCGCAATGAGAGCACAGGTGCCGAGGTGATCTGGATCGGCTGCCCCAACATGGACAACGAGCAGGTGTACCAGTCGGTTCCGGGCAACCTGACTTTCCTGCAGGGCTGTGCTTCCTCACTGGCCGGGCAGGAAGGCGTTCTCATCGATACCAAAGCACTGGAAGCTGCTCCCATCACGGTGGCATCCTCTACGGCAACAACGCTGGGGCTGGTGTTCGTCTTTGCTTTGCCGGCAGCGGTGCTGATCGCGGGCGCCGTGGTGGTGCTGCTGCGCCGCCGCAGATAAGGAGAACCGCCCATGAAAACAAAAAAGCGCACTCTCGTAGTGCTTTTGGTATTGATCCTGGCGCTGGGCGGGGCGCTTTTCTGGATGAACCGCAGCAACACGCAGGCTGAGGAAGCTGCCAGCGCCGCGGCAGAAGGGAACATTCCGCTTTCTTCCTTTGCGGCGGGAGATCTGGAAAAGATCCAGTACACCTATCAGGGCGAGACCCTGACGCTGGATTACGATTCCGGCCGCTGGACGCTGGAAGAGGACCCGGATTATCATCTGGACGAATCCGCCTGCAACACCATGGTCACAGCGCTGGCTGCTCTGAATGCCAAACGACAGCTGACCGCTCAGCCAGGCGAGGACTACGGCCTGAACGACCCGGCCGTTACGGTCACGGTGACGGCAGCGGGGGAGACCAACACTTTTGCATTCGGAGCCGAAAACGCGGTCACAGGCGATCTGTACGTGCAGAAAGCCGGGGACGATGCCGTGTATGCGGTGCCCGGCAACAAAGCTGCCTGCTTTGAACTGACCAAAGCTGACCTGTTCGGCAGCTTCAACCCGGCGGGACTGACCGTTTCTGCACTGGAAAAAGTGAGCATTACGACCGGCAGCGGCACCCTTGCCCTGACCGCCGTATCCGAACCGGCAGACAGCAGTGCTTCCTCGGAAGAATCGGATAGTGATTCGGCAAGCTATCAGACGGTGTGGCGGCTGGACGGTTCACCGGAAACAGATCTGGGCAGTGACGCCGTGCAGAACCTGCTCTCGGCACTGGCAGGCTATGTCTCCGCACAAGTGACGGACGCAAACCCGGCAGCCTACGGCTTTGATGCTCCGCTTGCCGCGGTACAGGCCGAAACGGCCGGCGGTACGGTGACACTGCGGTATGCATCCAACGCCGATGGGTACTGGATGATGCAGGACGGGGACGGCTCGGTCTACGCGGTGGATGTCAGCACAGTCAACACCATTCTGCAAGCAGAAGAAAACCTGCAGGGAGAATAATTTTTCGCATACGCTGCACGGGGAAAACCCGCTGCGGCGTATGTTTTTTTGTTGCTTTTCGTAAAGTTCCGGCAAACATCGACAGAGTGATTGACATTTGCCACCGGATTGTTTATGATAAACGATGACAGGGCAGAATAACTGCGCAGCAATAGGACGACCGTCATGGATGTTGTGCGCGGGGATGGTCACCCTGGTACGAGCAGGAGATGGGGTGTAAGACCCTGTCTTTTTTCGTATCTGAGTTACAAGGAGGACATGTAAAAAAATGGACAACTCGGTGATCGTTTCACTGCGGGACATCGTGGTGGAATTTGATGGTCAGCGCATTCTGGATGGGCTGAACCTGGACATCCATGACAAAGAGTTTGTGACACTGCTGGGCTCCTCCGGCTGCGGCAAAACCACGACCCTGCGCCTGATCGCAGGCTTTTTGGAGCCGAATTCCGGCAAGGTGCTGCTCAAAGGCGAGGACATTACCGGCGTGCCGCCCTACAAGCGCCCGGTGAATACCGTATTCCAGAAGTATGCGCTGTTCCCGCACCTGAACGTGTTCGAGAATGTGGCCTTCGGTCTGCGGCTGAAAAAGATGGACGAAGAGACCATCCGCTGCAAGGTGCGCAACATGCTGGAAGTGGTGGGCCTGAAAGGCTTCGAGCGCCGCAGCATCAGCCAGATGTCCGGCGGCCAGCAGCAGCGCGTGGCCATTGCCCGCAGTCTGGTCAACGAACCGGAGATCCTGCTGCTGGATGAGCCTCTGGGCGCACTGGACCTCAAACTGCGCAAGGAGATGCAGCTGGAACTCAAGCGCCTGCAGCGTGAGATGAACATTACCTTTATTTATGTCACTCACGATCAGGAAGAAGCCCTGACCATGTCTGATACCGTCGTGGTCATGAACGGCGGCAAGGTGCAGCAGATCGGCACGCCTGAAGATATCTACAACGAGCCGAAGAATGCTTTCGTGGCGGACTTCATCGGTGACTCCAACATCGTGGACGGTGTGATGCACAAGGATTTCCTCGTCTCCTTCTCGGGCGTGGACTTCCCCTGTGTGGACCGCGGCTTTGCCCGGGAGCAGAGCGTGCAGGTCGTGGTGCGCCCGGAGGATATCGAGGTGGTCTCCCCGGTGGAAGGCCAGCTGGTGGGTGTCGTGAACGACGTTATCTTCAAGGGCGTGCACTTTGAGATGCATGTGGAGTGCGAGGGCCGTGAGTGGCTCATCCATTCCACCCGAGCCTGCACCCCCGGCGAGACCATCGGTATGCGCATCGGCCCCAACGAGATCCACATCATGGCACGGAGCGAGGGGTGATGCGCCATGATGAAAATTTACGATAAGAAGCTGGCCTATCCTTACTTTGTATGGATGACCCTGTTCACGGTGGTGCCGCTGATCATCGTGGTGTACTATGCCCTCACTGACTCCAACGGCAACTTCACACTGGCGAACCTGACCTCCATCAGCGGCTACGGCTCGGTGTTTGCCCGCAGTCTGCTGCTGGCGCTGATCGCCACGGTCATCTGTCTCATCATTGCGTTCCCTGTGGGTTATTTCCTGTCCCGCCTGCGGGTGAACAAGCAGCACATCATGCTGATGCTGGTCATGCTGCCCATGTGGATGAACTTCCTGCTGCGCACCTACGCATGGATGGGCCTGCTGAGCGTCAACGGCCCGGTGAACGCAGTGCTGGGCTTTTTCGGCCTTGGCCCTTATAATATGCTCAACACTTCCGGCGCGGTGGTGCTGGGTATGGTGTACAACTATGTGCCGTATATGATCTTACCGCTGTACACCAGCATGACCAAGATCGACCAGAGCCTTGTGGAGGCTGCACAGGATCTGGGCGCTAACACCACCAGGACCCTTGTTCGGGTGCTCATCCCCATGAGTGTGCCCGGCATCAGCACCGGCATCACCATGGTGTTCGTCCCGGCGGTGTCCACCTTTGTTATCAGCCGTATGCTGGGCGGCGGCTCCAACCTGCTGATCGGCGACCTGATCGAGATGCAGTTTCTGGGCAACAGCTACAACCTGAACGTCGGCTCTGCCATGAGCTTGGTGCTGATGATCATTGTGCTGCTGTGCATGAGCTTCACGTCCAGCTTTGACGAGGATGAAATGGAGGGCGTATCCTGATGAAAACAAAACATCTCCGCCTGATGCAGCGGGTCTACATGATCCTGTTCTTCTGCTTCATGTATCTGCCCATTGCCTACATGATCGTGTTCAGCTTCAACCAGAGCAAGGGCTATTCGCTGTTCACCGGCTTTACCCTCAAGTGGTACTCCAGCCTGTTCCACAATTCGTCCATTCTGCACGCACTGCTGGTATCGGTGGAAGTGGCGCTGCTGTCGGCGGTCATTGCCACGGTACTGGGCACAGCGGCAAGCCTCGGCATTGCGTCCATGGGCCGCAAGAGCCGCCTTGTCGTCACCAACATCACCTATATCCCGGTGGTCAACCCGGAGATCATCACCGGTATCTCGCTCATGCTGCTGTTCGTGGCATACCAGCGTTTTGCCGAGGGCGTTTCCTGGCTGCCGGATACTATCATGGGCTTCCCGACGCTGCTGATTGCGCATATCGCGTTCAACGTGCCGTATGTCATCTTCAACGTCACCCCGAAGCTCAAGCAGCTGGATATCAAGCTGTATGAGGCTGCCCTGGATCTGGGCTGCGACCCCAAGCAGGCATTCTTCAAGGTCATCCTGCCGGAGATCAGCCCCGCCATCCTGTCGGCGTTCCTCATCTGCCTGACCTACTCCATCGATGACTTCATGATCTCCTACTTCAACTGCGGCACGGTGGAGACTCTGCCCATCGCCATTTATTCCATGACCCGCAAAAAGGTCAGCCCGGAGATCTATGCACTGTCCACCATCATGTTCGTGGTGATCCTGTGCATTATTCTGGTCTCCAACGCGATGGAAAGCCGCAGCTACCGCCGCGACCAGAAGGCACTGAGAGGGGAGGGCGTATGATGAAACGACTGTCTGTTCTGCTGCTCACGCTGGCAATGGCGGTCTGCTGCACGCTGCCTGCCTTTGCAGCCGGCACCATCGAAGTCACTGAAGATGTCTCGGTGTCGGGCGACTATGACTGGACCCGCTTCAAGGGCCAGAACATCACCCTGAACGTCTACAACTGGGGCGAGTATATCTCCAACGGCTCGGACGACAGCGTAGATGTGGTGTCTGCCTTCGAGCAGCTCACCGGCATCAAGGTGAACTACACCACCTTCGACTCCAACGAGTCCATGTACGCCAAACTGAAATCCGGCGCGGCGGACTACGATGTGGTCATCCCGTCGGACTATATGGTCGCCAAGATGATCAACGAGGGAATGCTCAAGCCGCTCAATTACGACAACATCCCCAACTTCCAGAAGATCGACGAGGAATACCGCAACCCGGATTACGACCCGGAAAATGCCTATACGGTGCCCTACATGCTCTGCACCACCGGCATCATCTACAATACCACCATGGTGGACAAAGCTCCCACCAGCTGGGCAGACCTGTGGGATGAGCAGTACGCAGGCAATATCCTGATGTTCAACAACAGCCGTGACGCCTACGCGATTGCTGCATTCAAGAGCGGCCATGACATCAACCCCCAGTCCACGGAAGAAGTGGACGAGGTGGTGAAAGAGCTCAAGGCTCAGAAGCCGCTGGTGCAGGCCTACGTCATGGATGAGATCTTTGATAAGATGATCGGCGGCGAGGCGGCCATCGGCGTGTACTATTCCGGCGACGCTATCACCATGATCGACGACAACCCGGATCTGGCGTGGGTGTTCCCGGAGGAGGGCAGCGTGTTGTCGGTGGACAGCATGGCCATTCCTGCCACGAGCGAGCATCAGGAAGCCGCCGAGATGTTCATCAACTTCATGTGCGAGACCGACATCGGCAAGGCGAATGCGGAGTATATCGGTTACACCACCCCCATGCACGATGTGTGGGAGGTGCTGGACGAGGACCTGAAGGACAGCGAGATCGCCTATCCGCCCGAGGAACTCGCCGCGAAGGAAAAGGTGTTCACTGCGCTGGATGACGAAGTCAACAGCGAGCTGGATGTCAAGTGGAGCGAGATGAAGAGTTACGATGAAGGCGGCAGCAGCTATCTGTTCCTGATGCTTCTGCTGGCCATGCTGGCGCTGGCGTTCTTCAACATCTGGCGCAAACTGCGCAAACGCACCCGGAATCAGTATTAAACAGAATGGCCTCGCCCTCTCAGCTTTGCTGTGCTCAGCAGCTCTCCCGGAGGGAGAACCTTTGGCATTCCATGCAAAGCGCATGGTTTCACCAGAGCCTCTCCCTTTGGGAGAGGTGCCGCCGCAGGCGGCGGAGAGGGCGAGGCTTGCTTATTGGTAAGATCATTTCTGATTTAAAAAGGAGCTTTATGGAACCCAATCATTACATCGAGACCGTCACCGTCCTGAACGCCGACGCCGACTTCCGCAGCCTGCTCAAGCCCAGCGCCCTGCTGCGCTATGTGGAGCAGGTTTCGGCTGACCACGCCCGGGCCTTCGGCATGGACGATGCCTTTTTCCGGAAACAGGGCGTGGCCTTTCTCGTGGGCAAGCAGGCGCTGCAGTTCACCCGTGTGCCGCGCCGCACCGAAACGCTCATTCTGACCACCCGCGCGGAAGAGAGCCGCCGCGGCTCCATCAAACGCATCACCACCGTGACCGATGCCTCCGGCGCGCAGGTGGCAATGGTGGACTGCCGCTGGATCGTGGTGAGTCTTGCAGAGGGCCGCATCCTGCGCCAGCCCGGCTGGACGGTGGAAGACTTCTGGAACGAGAACGTGGAGGGCGAACTGCCCCTGCAGCTGCACAAATGCCGGGACGGACTGATCCGTGCAGGGGAGTGGACGGCGCACTATTCGCAGTGCGACCTGAACGGGCATATCAACAATGCCTTTTATCTCGACATTGCCTGCGACGCTCTGCCGCTGGACGTGCTGAAGCAGGGACCGGTGAAATTTGCTTCGGTCAACTATCACCGCGAAGTTCCCCTGGGCGGAAAACTGGAGGTGCTCTATGCTCCTTCGGCAGAGGGGTGGTATCTCATCGGCCGGCACGATGGGCAGACCAGCTTCGAGTGTTATCTGGAGCTTGACACAGAAAATTAACAAAAGAAATGACAAAGAAATTACAAAACCCTATTGCAAAATGATTTCAAAAGAGTTACAATATGGTTACAGCAAGGGCAGAGGCCCTGCTGAGCGTGAAATCTTTTTCTTCTTGTTTTTTTGGGATATCGGGCACAGATCCTCCTCCTCCGGCTGTTCTCCTTCACAGCTGTGACTCATGTGCCGCACAGGCGATATCCCGCTTCGTGTGCAAAAAAGCCCGTCCTTTCTCCGGACGGGCTTTTTTGCACCCTGAAAACGGCGCATTCTGCCGGTAAAGTATGACCTTACACCGTTTTGGTGGGCATTTTGCCTGTTTTTCTGCAAAGGACATTTGCAAAGTTTGGCGGGGCAGGGGTTTGTATTCTGGCCGGCTTTGTGGTATTGTATATACAACAATTTATAAGTTGCAAACATGAATTGATTTTGTTGTAGAATGCTTTTGCTGCGATAAGAGAAAAGGAGTTTGAACATGGCTTATTTTTATGAAGAACCTTCCCGCACCTTCGGCGAATACCTGCTGGTTCCGGGCTATTCCTCCGCAGAGAACGTTCCCACGGCCGTCAGCCTCAAGACCCCGCTGGTCAAGTACCGCAAGGGTGAGGAAGAGTGCCCCCTGCAGATGAACATCCCCATGATCAGTGCCATCATGCAGTCGGTCTCCGGCGATAAGCTGGCCATTGCACTGGCTCGTCAGGGCGGCGTGTCCTTCATCTACGGTTCCCAGAGCATCGAGAGCGAGGCCGCCATGGTGCGCCGTGTCAAGAGCTTCAAGGCTGGTTACGTTGTTTCCGATTCCAATCTGGCTCCCACTGCCACCCTGCACGACGTGCTGGAGCTGAAGGCACGCACCGGCCACTCCACCATCGCCATCACGGCCGACGGCACCCCGAACGGCAAACTGCTGGGCATCGTGGCCTCCCGCGATTACCGCGTCAACCACACCCCCGATGATGCACCTGTCACCACCTTCATGACCCCCATCGAGAAGCTGGTCACCGCTCCGGAGAACACTTCCCTGCACGACTGCAACAACATCATCTGGGACAACAAGATCAACACTCTGCCTCTGGTGGATGCCGAAGGCAACCTGAAGTATATCGTCTTCCGCAAGGACTACGACTCCCACAAAAAGAACGCAAACGAACTGCTGGATGCCAACAAGAGCTATGTGGTCGGCGCCGGTATCAACACCCGCGACTACGCCGAGCGCGTGCCTGCACTGGTGGAAGCCGGCGTGGATGTGCTGTGCATCGACTCCTCCGAGGGCTACTCCGAGTGGCAGGCCCGCACCATCCACTGGATCCGCGAAAACTACGGCGACAAGGTGAAGGTCGGCGCAGGCAACGTTGTGGACGCCGAGGGCTTCCGCTTCCTCGCCGAGCAGGGTGCCGACTTCGTGAAGATCGGTATCGGCGGCGGCTCCATCTGCATCACCCGCGAGACCAAGGGCATCGGCCGCGGTCAGGCTACCGCGGTCATCGAGGTGGCAAAGGCCCGTGATGAGTACTTCAAGGAGACCGGCATCTACGTGCCTATCTGCTCTGATGGCGGCATCGTCCACGATTACCACATTACCCTCGCTCTGGCCATGGGCGCCGACTTCGTCATGCTGGGCCGCTACTTTGCCCGCTTCGACGAAAGCCCCACGAACAAGGTACGCATCAACGGCCAGTATATGAAGGAGTACTGGGGCGAAGGCTCCAACCGTGCCCGCAACTGGCAGCGCTACGATCTGGGCGGCTCCAGCAAGCTGAGCTTTGAGGAAGGCGTGGACAGCTACGTGCCGTATGCAGGCCCGCTGGCCGACGGCGTGCAGACCACCCTGTACAAGGTCAAGAGCACCATGTGCAACTGCGGCGCTCTGTCCATCCCCGAGCTGCAGCAGAAGGCCAAGCTGACTGTGGTCTCCTCCACCTCCATTGTCGAGGGCGGCAGCCATGACGTTGTGCTGAAGAACGCAACCCCCAATATGATGAACGGCTGATCGTTTTCAGCTATCTGCCGCCTGTGCCGCTGTGCATGGGCGGCTTTTTGTTACCGGAATTTGACCTTGATTTTCCAAAAGGGCTTGAACATCCTCCGGTTTGGTGCTATCATGATAGAAACGCACTGTCAAGACAGCTTGGGTGCGGCCGCTTTTCCAAAGGAAAAGCATAACGGCAGGGGACAACGAGGAACCATTGCCGGGTGCAAAGAAGAGAGGATATTATTCATGGACGAGATCAAGGTTGTGCCCTACATTCCGGATGAGGACTACGACAACCCCGCGATGGTCGTGGATTTTTACGAATTTACCATGGCAAACTGCCTGTTCCTGCATGGGTTCAAGGACACCACACTGGTGTTTGATATGTTCTTCCGCAAGAACCCGGACAATCAGGGCTATTCCATCAGCGCCGGACAGCGCAAGCTGACCCGCTTTTTGATGAACTACCACTTCAACGCGCAGGACATCTGGTGGCTGCGCACTAAGGGTATGAGCGAAGAATTCTGTGAATATCTGCGCAACTATCAGTGGAAGGGCGATATGTATGCTCTGCCCGAGGGCACGGTGTGCTACCCCCATGTGCAGATGGTCCGGATCGAGTGCGATCTGGTGGGCGCGATCCTGATCGAGACCTACCTGCTGCAGACCATGAACTTCCACAGCCTGATCGCTACCAAGGCCACCCGCGTCACCGGTCTGAACACCCATACGCCCCGCAGCGTCATGGAGTTCGGCACCCGCCGCGCACAGGGCGAGAGCGCCGGCAACGACGGCGCATACGCAGCAGTTCTTGGCGGCTGCGTCGGTACAGCAAACTGCCTGGCTGAGATGAAGTTCGGCGCGGACGTCAAGGCTGTGGGCACTGTGGCGCACAGCTTCATCGAGTTCTTCCCGACCGAGTTCGACGCTTTCAAGGCCTTTGCCGATACCTACCCGGATTCGGTCAGCCTGCTGCTGGATACCTATAACATCATGGAGAGCGGTCTGCCCAACCTCATCAAGCTGGATGACTACCTCATTGAGAAGTATCCCGACGACCCCAACCGCCGTGTCAAGAGCGCCCGCATCGACTCCGGCGACCTTGCCCGCGGCTCCAAACGCCTGCGCAAGGCACTGGACGCGGCAGGCAAGCCCTACATCAAGCTGGTGGCTTCCAACGGTCTGGACGAGAAGAAGATCGCCAACATGGAGCTGTATGAGCACGCACACTTCGATTCCTACGGCGTGGGTGAGAACCTGATCACCTCCGCCTCCGACCCTGTATTCGGCGGCGTGTACAAGCTGGTGGCGGTCAAGCAGCCGGACGGCAGCTACATTCCCAAGATGAAGTGTTCGGATTCCGCCAGCAAGGCCATCATCCCGGGCAAGAAGATGCCGTGGCGGCTCTACGACGAGAACGGTCAGGCCCAGTGTGACCTGATCGCCATGGATGATGAAGTGATCGAGGCCGGCAAGCCCATCACAATGGTCAATCTGGACTCTGATGCCATCGAGCGCACCGTCACCTTCACCCCGACGGCTGTGAAAAAACTGCTGGTGCCGCATATTCTGAACGGCCAGCTGGCCATTGAGCTGCCTTCCGTTGCCGAGAAGAAAGCCTACATCGCAAAACAGCTCACCGAGGAAACCTGGGAGAGCGAGCTGCGTCTGGAGTGCCCGCATAAGCACTATGTCAACATGACCCCGGCCGTGGCTGAGTGCCGCTCCAAGATGTATGCCGAACTGCACGGCGGTAAGGTGTAAAGGGCCTCTCAAAATCAAAAAATCTGTAAAGCGGCGCAGCTTTGTGTATTGCACGGGGCTGCGCCGTTTTTTTAGAATCGATTTCGGGAACAGCGTAAAGGGTGATCTGATTCCTGGAGAACATGGAAAAAGATTTGCAGAATTCGTCCTATGCCGGAAGCCTTTGATGTCTGTGCCCAGCTGTGCGAGTGCGCGGTGCAGTTCGAGGATGTCTGGGAAAAGAAAAACCTCGACTTTGAAGCTGACCTGGAGGACAGTGCGGAGGTTTATGCAGACCCGGGTCTGCTGGAAGTGGTGTGGACGAATCTGCTCTCCAATGCTGTCAAATTTACGCCGGAAGGCGGCAGCGTGACGCTGCGCCAGCGGGCGGAGCCGGGCCGGGTGTTGGTCTCGGTGCAGGACACAGGCTGCGGCATGACTTCCGAGACAATGCAGCATATCTACGATAAATTCTATCAGGGAGATTCCAGCCATGCCACCCACGGCAACGGACTTGGTTTGGCACTGGTAAAGCGTATTCTGGAACTGTCGGACGGCATCATCACGGTGGAGAGTACGTTGGGCAAAGGCTCAGTCTTTACAGTCGCGCTGCCCTGCGCGCCTCAGAACACACCGGAGAAATCAGGATGGATCAGATGAAATACTTTACGGCCTACGAATACAAAGAAATCACAATGCGCAGCGACAAGGCCCCGTTCTATCTGGATTGCTACGAGAGCTTCGGCTGGCAGCAGGATGAGAATTTCCCCATGCAGGAAACAAAGAATACGGTACTTATCCGCCTCAAGCGGGACCGTAAGCTCGTGAACCGGACCGAGCTGACCCGTCTGCAGCGGAGCTTTGAAGCCGGCATGGACGAGATCACCGCGCTGGAGCACTCCAAAACGACGGCGGCAACCATCTGGGCGCTGTGCATTGCATTGGCAGGAACCGCTTTTATGGCCGGGTCGGTGTTTGCCGTTACGGCAGATCCGCCCCGCATCGCGCTGTGCATCCTGCTGGCCGTTCCGGCCTTTGCGGGCTGGATCGCACCTTACTTTGTGTACCGCATCGTCCGGGACAAAAAGACCCGGCAGGTGAATCCTTTTATCGAGGAAAAAACCGAAGAAATTTACGCAATGTGCGAGAAAGGCCAGAGCATGCTCTGAATATTCCGCCTTGTCTGAAAGCAGCTGGAGTGATCCGGCTGCTTTTTGTTTTACCAAAATCAGCATTAACAAAACCCAAACAAAAGCCAAACATTCGGCAAACACAGCCGGTGTATACTCTCTCTCTCGTAAACAGCAAATGAACCGCAGAAAGGAGAAAAATCAATGGCACAGTATCGCATCAAGTCCGGAAAAATCGGCAACGAATTGATCGGCACTTACTATAAAATCGAAGATGGCGTAGTAGGCACTTACAAAAAGATCGAAACAGCCTTCGTGGAGCGCTTTCTGGAGAAAACGGATGACGCGCCGAAGAATGACGAAATAAACAAATAAACAACCATTTACAGGAGGAAATTATCATGAAAAAAAGCAACTTTATCGCACTCATCCTCGGCACCATTGGTGTCATTTTCTTTGCACTGGGCATGTGCATGGCCACCATCGCAGAGTGGGGCATGTTCCGTCAGGGCATCGTCGGCGGCGTGATCGGTCTGGCCAGCGTCGCTGCCACCGCTCTGTCCGTTATCATCAGCGGCAATCCCTTCAGCTGGATCGAAAGCACCATGAACGCCGGCAAGAACTTCATTGAAGCTTCTATGAATGCCGGTGCAAACTTCCTGAACAAGCTGATGGGTATTTCCACTCTGTAAGCTGCTGTTATTTCCTTTTCCAGATTCCTCTGCCATCGCCCGGCGATCCTGAACTGTCAGGCTCGCCGGGCGGCTTTTTGCGTGCCGTTCCGACAGCAGCAGAAAACCCGGATTGACAGCAAAGACAAACTGCAATACAATGGACACAGAAGAGCAGCCATGGCCGAAAGGATGGGGACAATGCCGGAGCAGAAAGCACTTTCCGAATCACCGGAACTGAAAAAATGTCTGGAGCGCTTGAATCAGACCGAAGAGGGATATTATAAGGTTTCGTCTCTGCCGGAACTTGCCGGTGTCCTGCGGAAGCTGCAGGCAGAAAAAGCCCGTCAGAACGGCGTACCTGAAAAAACAAAGCGGAAAGCAAAGTGGTAAAACCTGTCCGGCAGTCGAACCGCGGTCAGATCAAAGCGGGCTGTAAAGTGGGTTTTTGCAAAAGAAAAGCTCCTGAAAACTTGCGTTCTCAGGAGCTTTTCTTTTGATGCCGCCGACGGGGGTCGAACCCGTACTCTGTCTCCAGAAAGGGATTTTAAGTCCCTCGTGTCTGCCAATTTCACCACAGCGGCACACAACGTCAATTATAATACAACAGAACCGATTTTTTGTCAAGAAAAAGCGCGGGCTGCGCTGTGTTACCATCTGTTCACAGTTCATTTGAAAAAAGTGCTTTTTCTTTCTGCAGTTTCATGCTATAATAAAAGCCGATACGACCGGAGGGTCGTTGCAGAGCAGAGCTGGGGAGAGACCGCTCTGCCGGGGCATTGCCCGCAGGGGTTAGCGGGCGGGAAAATCAAAAAGAGAGGCGAATCGAATGTTGGATATGATCAAGTGCAGCACCGGCGGTGCATACTACGCCCGGGGTGAGTGGATCCCTGCAGACGGCAATGCAACTGCCGCACTGGCAGCCAAGGGCTTTGATGCGGCGGCCATTGCAAACGCAAAGACCGGCACCATGGCCTACGGCATCCTGCAGGCGCACAACACCAGTGGCGACGCAGACAACCTGAAGATCAAATTCGATGCCATGGCCAGCCATGACATCACCTTTGTCGGCATTATCCAGACAGCGCGCGCATCCGGTCTGGAAAAATTCCCCATTCCTTATGTGCTCACCAACTGCCACAACAGCCTGTGTGCTGTGGGCGGCACCATCAACGAGGATGATCACCGTTTCGGTCTGTCCGCCGCAAAAAAGTACGGCGGTATCTTCGTGCCGCCACACCTGGCTGTCATCCACCAGTATATGCGTGAAAAGTTTGCGGGCTGCGGCAAAATGATCCTCGGCTCCGACTCCCACACCCGCTACGGCGCTCTGGGCACCATGGCCATCGGCGAGGGCGGCGGCGAGCTGGCAAAGCAGCTGCTGGGCCGTACTTATGATGTTGCCCGCCCGGGTGTTGTTGCTGTCTACCTGACGGGTTCTCTGCCGGCCGGCTGCGGCCCCCACGATGTGGCAATTGCTCTTGTCGGCAAGCTGTTCAAGAGCGGCTACGTCAAGAACAAGGTCATGGAGTTTGTCGGCCCCGGCATTGCATCTCTGCGTCAGGATACCCGCAACGCCATTGATGCCATGACTACTGAGACCACCTGCCTGTCCTCCATCTGGGAAACCGATGAGACGACGCAGAAGTTCCTTGCCGTGCATGGCCGTTCTGCAGATTATAAGAAGCTGGCCCCGGCGGATCTTGCTTATTATGATGGAGTGGTGGAGGTCGATCTGTCGGCCATCCGTCCCATGATCGCTCTGCCCATGCATCCCTCTAATGCATTTACCATCGAGGAGCTGAATGCGAACCTCGAGGATATCCTTCACGCCTGTGAGCAGGATGTGCAGAAGCTTATCGGCCGTAAGGATGTCTCTCTTGATCTGTGCAGTAAGATCGAGAACGGCAAGCTCCGGGTCGACCAGGGCGTCATTGCCGGCTGCGCAGGCGGCCTGTACGACAGCATCTACGAAGCTGCTTCCATCCTCAAAGGCCATACCGGCGGCTGCGGCGACTATGCCCTCAGCGTGTATCCCGGCAGCCAGCCCATCATGATGGAGCTGGTGCGCACCGGCGTCATCCATGACCTGATGGCCAGCGGCGCCACCATCCGCACCGCCTTCTGCGGCCCATGCTTCGGCGCAGGCGATGTGCCAGCCAACGGCGCACTGTCCATCCGCCACACCACCCGCAACTTCCCCAGCCGCGAAGGCTCCAAGCCTGGCAACGGCCAGCTGTCCGGCGTGGCGCTGATGGATGCCCGCAGCATTGCGGCCACCACGGCCAACGGCGGCATCCTGACTCCGGCTACCGACATTGATTACGATCCCACCGTACCGGAGTATCAGTATGACTCCTCCAGCTACGACACCCGTGTGTATCAGGGCTTCGGCAAGGGCGACTACGATGCACTGCTCAAGCTCGGCCCCAACATCAAGGACTGGCCCGAGATCGCACCGCTGGGCAACAACCTGCTGCTGAAGGTGGCCTCCTACATCACCGACCCCGTCACCACCACTGACGAGCTGATCCCCTCCGGCGAGACATCTTCTTTCCGCTCCAACCCGCTGGGTCTGGCCGAGTTCACCCTCAGCCGCAAGGACCCGGAGTATGTGGGCCGTGCCAAGGCGGTGCGTGCAGAAGAGCAAGCCCGCCGTGCAGGCGAGGGCAGTGCCGAAGTTCTTGCGCAGCTGCGCAAGGTGCCCGGCTGCGAAGCCCTGACCTGGGACGATGTGCAGATCGCATCGACGATCTTTGCCGTCAAGCCCGGCGACGGCTCTGCCCGTGAACAGGCAGCCAGCTGCCAGCGTGTGCTGGGCGCCGGCGCCAACATCGTTACCGAGTACGCTACCAAGCGCTACCGCTCCAACCTGATCAACTGGGGCATGCTGCCCCTGCAGCTGGCAGGCGCAACGCCGTTCGGTCTGGGCGATTATGTGTTCATCCCGAATGTCCGCGAGGCGCTCAAGGGCGACCTGCAGGACATCAAGGCTTATGTGCTGGGCGACACCGCAAAAGAGTTCAGCCTGTATATGGCTCCGCTGACTTCTGACGAACGGCAGATCCTTGCCGACGGCTGCCTGATCAATTTCTATAAACAGTAAGAGGTTTCATTTCCATGTCTGGCGATCTGCATAATCATTCTACCTGTTCTGATGGCTCGGTGCCCATTTACCGCCTGCCGCTCATGGCGGCACGGGCGGGACTGGACACGATGGCAATCTCGGATCACGATACGCTGCTCAGCGTAAACTACTGCTATGAGCATCCCGTGCAGGACGGTGTGCGGCTCATTCCGGCCACCGAACTGACCGGCTACGACCACGAACACCATCACCGGGTGCATCTGCTGTGTTATTATCCGGATCCGGACAGCCGGGAGCTGAAAGCGCATTGCGACCTTCTGCGTCAGCGCCGCAACGAGTGCGGCCTGCAGAGTGCGCGGGAGATCGAAGCGCTGTATCCGCAGTTCCGCACAGAACAGGCGCTGGAATATGCAAAAGACAGCGGTGTTCTGTTTAAAAGCGGCATTATGGAGGCACTGCATCAGCTGGGCTTGTGCGATGCCGTGTACGGGGAACTGTACAGCTATCTTTTCGGCTGGGAGCCGCGGGGCGTTGTGCTGCATCAGGTAAAGTATCCTTCCGTGCAGGAGGTCATTGCCACGGCAAAAGCAGCCGGAGCTGTGCTGGTATTTGCGCACCCCACCGTGTACAAGAGCATGCCTTTGGTGCGCCAGCTGGTCAAAGAAGGCGTTATTGACGGCATTGAGGTGGAGCACCCCCGCAACAGCCCAGAGGACAAGGCCGAATGCGCTGCTCTTTGCGAGCAGTACGGACTGATCCATACCGGCGGTACGGATTTTCACGGTGCTAACCACAAGCATACCCATCCGGTTGGCACCTGCGTGACGGCGGACGATCAGGTGGCGCGTATTCTGGAATTGGCGCATCAGCGCCGTGACATTTCTGTGTGACTTGGTCACATTGACAAATCCCGGCCGGGTACTATAATAAAAGCGGCCGAATGCCACAGGATTTGTAATAAGAGAGGATTTTGAACGATGAGCAAGGAATTCAGCTTTCCGAACAGCGGTACCTGTTCCAAGCAGACCAACTTTGTGCTGAACGATGACCACACGATCGAGTCCATCGAAGTCATCGGCGGATGCAACGGCAACCTGAAAGGTATCTGCCGTCTGCTCAAGGGCATGAAGGCGGAGGACGTCATTGCACGTCTCGAAGGTACCGTCTGCGGTTTCCGCAACACCAGCTGCCCGGATCAGATTGCAAAAAATCTGAAGAAGGCTCTGGCTGAGATGAACTAAATCCATCCTGCAAAAGCGCTGCTGCACAAAAAGCTGTGTGGCAGCGCTTTTGTTTTTCTCCGGATGCTGACACAAAAAGCTGATTTTTTCCGTCAGATCAGGGCTATACTTCTTATGCAAACGATTTTGAACAGCAAGGAGCAACGCAATGAGCATCTGGGAAAGAATCAGCTTTGGCGGGTATAGGGGGTTTTCGCGGGAGTCTTCCGGGCTGCTGCGCACGGCGGTGGAACTGGCCGGGGATCTCGGCTGCGAAAAAGCAGATACCGGACATCTTCTTCTGGCCATACTCCGCCGGCAAAACAGTGCCGCGGCGCGGTTCCTCGCAGGAAAACAGATCACAGAGCAGGCTGTGCGGCGGCAGCTGGCCGAGAACCGGTGCGCTCCCGCGCGGCATCTGGACCGCTGTGCCTTTGCACCGGACCTGCGCCGCACGATGGATTATGCCGTCATCGGGGCGCAGAATGCACATCTTTCTCATGCTGAACCGGAGCATCTGCTCTGCGCCATGCTGGAAGACGACGGCTGCACGGCCGGATTACTGCTTGCTTCCATGGGCCTGTCGCTCACCGAAGCGGTGCGGGAATGCCGCCAGCTTTCCGGGCAGTTCGTCCTGCCGTATCAGTCCCGCACCGCGGTCAGCGCACCACGCGGGAGCCGGGCCAGCGACAAATACTGCCGCGACTTGACCCGCCGCGCGGCCGAACGGGAATTGGATCCGGTATTCTGCAGGGACGCAGAGCTGGACCGTATGGTCAAGATCCTCTGCCGCCGCCAGAAAAACAATCCCTGTCTTGTAGGAGAACCGGGTGTGGGCAAGACTGCGCTGGCCGAGGGTCTTGCCCAGCGCATCACCGCTGGAAATGTTCCGCAGGCACTGAAGGGCAGGCGGTTGCTGGCACTGGATATGGCCAGCCTTGTGGCAGGCACAAAGTACCGCGGCGATTTTGAGGAGCGTTTCAAAAATCTGCTGGAAGAACTGGTGCGGGACGGCAGCGCCATCCTGTTTGTGGACGAGTTCCACACCATCGTGGGAGCCGGTGCAGCCGAAGGAGCCATTGATGCCGCCAGCATCCTGAAGCCTGTCCTTGCGCGGGGCGAGATGCAGATCATCGGTGCTACGACCAACGAGGAATTCCGCACTCACATCCAGAAAGATGCCGCGTTGGAACGCCGCTTCGGGCGGGTACAGGTAGAGGAGCCGACACCAGCGCAGGCGTTGGATATCCTCGAAGGGCTTGCGCCCCGCTACGAGCGCTACCACAGCGTGAGACTTCCGCCGGAGACGCTTCGGGCTGCGGTCGAGCTGTCGGTGCGGTATCTGCCGGGGCGTTTTCTTCCGGATAAGGCAGTCGACCTGATGGACGAGGCCTGCGCTGCGGCCCGCATCCGCGCGGAGCAGGAAAAGTGTACGCAGCCCGTGCTGAAACCGGACGACATTGCCCGGGTAGTGGCGCAGGCCAGCGGTGTGCCCGCCGAGCGGGTTGGCGAGCAGGAGCGGGAACGGCTGGATAAACTGGAGGACCGGCTGAATGCCGAGATCATAGGGCAGAAGCAGGCTGTAGCGGCTGTGGCAGGTGCCATCCGCCGCAGCCGTACCGGACTTGGGGAACCGGGCAGGCCGATCGGCGCTATGCTGTTTCTCGGGCCGACCGGCGTGGGCAAAACAGCCCTTGCCCGGGCACTGGCTGTCGGCTGGTTCGGCAGCGAGAAAGCCCTGCTCAAGTTCGATATGTCGGAGTATCAGGAGCAGCATACGACGGCGCGGCTGCTGGGTGCGCCGCCGGGTTATCTCGGCCATGACGAAGGCGGCCAGCTGACCGAGGCCGTGCGCCGTCGTCCTTACAGCGTGGTGCTGTTTGATGAGATCGAAAAGGCACACCCGGATATCCAGAACATCCTGCTGCAGATATTGGAGGACGGCCAGCTTACCGACGCCATGGGCCGCAAGGCGGATTTCCGCAACACCATCGTGCTGCTTACCTCCAACCTTGGAGCACGGTTTCTGGCAGGGCAGTCTGCTCCGCTGGGGTTTGCGCCCGGCAGCGAAACATTGTTCGAAAAACAGTCGGCGCAGGCGGTGGAAGAAGCCAAAAAGTGGTTCCGGCCGGAGCTGGTGGGCCGTCTGGACGAGATGATCGTGTTCCGCCCGCTGGCAGAGGAAAGCCTGTGCGCCATTACAGAAAAACTGCTCTGTCAGCTGGAAGCGCGCGCCGCCCGAAACGGCTATCAGCTGCGGCATACCCCGCGCGTGGGACAGGCTCTTGCGGCAAATGTGCAGTCTGCCTATGGGGCACGGGAACTGCGCCGCGCTGTGGATCGGGCCGTGGAGCAGGCATTGGCTGACCGTATTGCATCCGGGCAGGCTGCTGCGGATCAATGCTGGACTGCAGATTGCACGTCTGAAGGAACCGTCGTTCTCCGGGCGGATGAACCGGCAACCTTATAATATCTCTTGCATCCTGCATTTTTTCTGCTATCATAGAGGTAACAGAAAATGCAGGAGGAAACCATGCAGACTTTGTTTATCCTGAATCCAACCGCCGGAAAGGCAGACTGTACTCGAATCCTGCCGCAGCAGATCGATGCGGCTGCTTTACGAGCCGGGATTTCCCGGGAAAATTACACCGTCCGGATCACGACTCATGCAGGCCATGCCAGAGAACTGGCGCATGCAGCTGCAGAACAGACCCGGCGGGCAGGGGAGGAGCTTCGCATCTATACGGCTGGCGGCGACGGAACTTTCAACGAAGCACTCACAGGAGTTTACGGATACGAAAATGCAGCCGTAGGCTGCCTGCCCTTCGGCAGCGGAAATGACTTTCTGCGTACCTTCGGCACTAAAGAGGAATTTCTGGATCTGGATGCTCAGTTTGCGGGCGGAAAAGTTCCAATCGACCTGATGGAGACCAGTCTCGGTCTTTCAGCGACGATCTGCGCCGCCGGGCTGGATGCGCAGGTAGCCTACGGCATCCCGAAGTTCCGTCGCATCCCGCTGTGCGGCGGAGAAATGGCCTACGCACTTTCCATCGTCCAGCAGCTGTGCGGCTCTATCGGACGCCGGGTGGAATACACCATCGACGGCGAAATCATAACAGTGGACTGCCTGATGTGTGCGGTGTGCAATGGCCGCACCTATGGCGGCGGCTTCTGCGCCGCACCCGAGGCTCAGCCCGATGACGGCTGGCTGGATGTATATATCATCCGCAAGGTGAGCCGCCTGACCATTGCAAAACTGCTCGGCCTGTACAAAAACGGCAGACACTTCCGCAACGGCCGCCTTGTACCGGAGGCGGAGCCGTATTTCATCTACCGCCGCGCGAAATGCGTGACCCTGAAAGCGGCAGACGGCCGTGGCCCCATTGTGGCAACGGCAGACGGCGAGTGTACCCCGAAAGAAGAAGTGCGCGTACAGGTGCAGTCCCTTGCCGGGCGCATCCTGCTGCCGAAACCGGCATATGAACGCTTTGCTGCGCAAAAGGCCGCACAGCACGCGGACGGCATCTGAAGTATGCCCGCTTACAGAGAAACTGATCTCACAGCGTCCTCTCCCTGTCGGATAATCGGCGGCGGAGGGGATTTGTTTTGCGGGTGTTTGTCACACTTTGTTCTTATTTCCAGCAAATAGGGCCGGTTGCTCAAAGTTTAAACATCACACGCGGTTTGTTGATTGTTCTTGCCCGGAAAGGCGGGGTATACTATTGCCATAAGAAAAAGCATGAAGATGCTGAATGAAAATCAAGGAGGTACGTTCTTTATGTATTATTCCAGTGGCAATTACGAAGCTTTTGCACACCCGAAGAAGCCCGAAGGTGTCGATCATAAATCCGCCTATATCATCGGCTCCGGTCTGGCTGCGCTGACGGCAGCCTGCTATCTGGTCCGCGACGGCCAGATGAAGGGCGAGCATGTGCATGTGTTCGAGAAGAATCCCATCCCCGGCGGTGCCTGCGATGGCTACAAGTATGATATCGGCTATGTGATGCGCGGCGGCCGTGAGATGGACAACCATTTCGAGGTCATGTGGGATCTGCTGCGTTCCATCCCGTCTCTGGAGACCGAGGGTGCCAGCGTGCTGGACGAGTATTACTGGCTGAACAAGGCCGACCCCAACTACTCCCTGTGCCGCGCCACCGTGAACAAGGGCGAGGATGCCCACACCGACGGCAAGTTCGGGCTGTCCGACAAGGGTGCCATGGAAATCATGAAGCTGTTCTTTACCCCCGATGAGCAGCTGCAGGACAAAAAGATCACCGACTTTTTTGACGATGAAGTGCTGAACACCAATTTCTGGATGTACTGGCGCACCATGTTCGCTTTTGAAAACTGGCACAGCGCACTGGAAATGAAGCGGTATATCAAGCGCTATATCCACCACATCGGTGGCCTGCCGGACTTTACGGCTCTGCGCTTTACCCGCTACAATCAGTACGAGTCCATCATTCTGCCCATGACCGAATACCTGAAGAGTTTCGGCGTGCAGTTCCACTACGAAACCAAGGTCACAGATGTCAAGTTCGACATTCAGGGCGACCGCAAGATGGCAAGCTCCATCACCGTGGAGCACGCAGGCGAGGTGTCTAACATCGACCTGACCGAGGACGACCTGCTGTTCATCACCAACGGCGGCTGTGTCGAGAGCTGCACCGTCGGTTCCCAGAACAAGGCCACCGGCATGGATCCCACCATCAAGCCCGGCAACGGCTGGGATCTGTGGAAGAAGATCGCTGCACAGGATCCCTCCTTCGGTCATCCCGAAAAGTTCTGCTCCGATCCTGAGCTTTCCAACTGGGAAAGTGCTACCATCACCACGCTGGATGACAAGATCCCGCAGTATATCCAGAAGATCTGCAAGCGCGATCCGTTCAGCGGCCACACCGTCACCGGCGGCATCGTCACGGTCAAGGATTCCAGCTGGCTGCTCAGCTGGACGCTGAACCGTCAGCAGCAGTTCCGCGATCAGCCCAAGGATCAGCTGTGCGTCTGGATCTACAGCCTGTTCACCGATAAGCCCGGTGATTACGTCAAGAAGCCCATGCGTGACTGCACCGGCAAGGAGATTTGCATGGAGTGGCTGTACCACATCGGCGTGCCCGCCGACCAGATCGAAGAGCTGGCAGAGCACAGCGCAAACACTGTGCCGGTCATGATGCCTTATATCGACGCCTTCTTCATGCCCCGTGCCATGGGCGACCGCCCCGACATCGTGCCGGCAGGCGCTGTCAACTTTGCCTTCATCGGCCAGTTTGCCGAGACCGAGCGCGACACCATCTTCACCACCGAATATTCCATGCGCACCGGTATGGAAGCCGTTTACACCCTGCTGAACATCGACCGCGGCGTGCCGGAAGTCTGGGGCAGCACCTACGATGTGCGTGACCTGCTGAATGCAACGGTCAAGCTGCGCGACGGCAAAAAGATCACCGACATGGATCTGCCGCTCATTCCGCGTCTCGCCATGAAGGAAGCCCTGAAGAAGATCGAGGGCACCGATATTGAGAAACTGCTCAAGGAATATAACGCTATCTGAAACTGAGTTCTCCGGCTTCTGAGCCGGGATCCCCCATATGAAGATCATCCCTGTGTGCTGAGACAGCTGCAGGGATGATTTTTTACTTTCCTCAAAAAACAGAAGGGTTGCACAAAAAAGCAGCGAAAAACATTTCAGTCTGAACAAATCATTGGGCAGCTACTTGTTCTGCGGCGGGTTCTGTGGTATGCTTGACACAATGGATGCCGGGTGCACAAGTCCGCCCCGGCAGGAATACGAAAGCAACAAGAGGAGGTCGTTTTTTATCATGAAACAGCTTATCTCCCGCCGCAATTTTCTGAAAGCTGCCGGTGTTACTACCGCCGCAGCTGCCATCAGTCTGGGCGCCCCTGCTGCGTCGGCATGCATCGGCAATTTTGAGGATATCACGATCCTCTACACCAATGATGTCCACACCTACATCGACAAGAAAAGCCCGGAGCTGACCTATGCGGCCATCGCTGCGCTGAAAAAGAGCTATCAGGATGCAGGGAAGAATGTTCTTCTGGTGGATGCGGGCGACCATATTCAGGGCACTGCTTACGGCTCCATGGACGAGGGCGCATCCATCATTCAGCTGATGAACGCCGCCGGTTACGATGCAGCAACTCCCGGCAACCATGAGTTTGATTACGGCATGGACCGCGCCCGGGCCGCCATGAAGGAAGCCGATTATCCGTATCTGTCCTGCAACTGGGTGTATGAGCCGCTGGGCACCCGCGTTCTGCCGGACGTGAAATATTTCCGTCTCGGCGGGCGGACGATCGCGCTGGTCGGTGTAACCACGCCCGAGACCTTTACCAAATCTACCCCGGCATACTTCATGGACCCGAGCCAGAAGTTTTACATTTATGATATTCTCGGCGGTGATGACGGCCAGAAGCTGTATAAAGCTGTGCAGCAGTCCATCGACAAGGCAAAAGTGCTTGCGGATTATGTCATCGGCCTGGGCCATCTGGGCGTTGACCCGTCCTCTTCGCCGTGGACCAGCAGGGAAGTTATCGAGCATACCTCGGGCTTTGATGCGTTCATCGACGGCCATTCTCACACGGTCATGGAGTGCGAATGGGTAAAGGATCTGTCCGGCAAGGCTGTGGCTCTGACCCAGACCGGTTCCTACTTTGCCAATGTCGGTGAGATGACTATCAAGGCGGACGGCTCCATCACTGCAAAACTGGTCTCGTCCTACGACGGCGTGGATACCGCTGCAGCTGAGATCCAGGCTGCATGGGTGAATACGGTGGATGATATGCTGGGTGAAAAGATCGCGGTGGCGGATACCAAGTTCTACATCACCGATCCGGCAACCGGTAACCGCCGCATCCGCTCGGCAGAGACGAACCTCGGCGACTTCGTGGCCGATGGCATTTATACCTACTTTAATGAGATCGAGCAGCTGCACTGCGATGTGGCCATCATGAACGGCGGCGGCATCCGCGCAGATGAAGAAGCCGGTTACTGGACCTTCAAGACCTGCAAACAGGTCAGTCCCTTCGGCAACGTGGCCTGTCTGATGTCCGTTACCGGCAAGCAGATTCAGGACGCGCTGGAGTTCGCAGCCCGTTTTGCCGGTGCAGAAGGCAAGGAAAACGGCGGTTTTCTGCAGGTGGCAGGCGCAACTTACGAGATCCACACTGACATTCCCAACACAGTGCAGACCGATGACAAAAACATCTGGATCGGCAGCGCGACCGGAACGCCCCGTGTGCAGAACGTGAAAATCTATGATAAGACATCCGGCACCTATGTGCCGCTCGACCCGGCAAAAACTTATGCGCTTGCCGGCATGAACTACACCCTGCGCAATCTGGGCGACGGCTTTGCCATGTTTGACGGTGCCGAGCTGATCAAAGACTATGTGTCTGAGGATTACCTCGTCATGTCCACCTACGCCATGAGCTTCAGCGGTGTGGACGGCGAAGGTCTGCCGCACCTGTCCACGGCAAATAGTCCGCTGGCAGATTACCCGGGCTATCTGCTGGATTACGAGAACCCCTACGGCGCAGGACGCATCAGCATCCTGTAATATCCTGCCCGATAGCTTTTATATAAAAAACCGGCGCACCGCTTTTGGGACGGTGCGCCGGTTTTTTCAGTTCAGCTCAGGAGCATCACAGCTCATATGCCTTTTTCAGGGCCTCATAGGCGGCATCTTCGTTTTCGGCGTGAACCAGCAGGGAAATATCCAAATCACTGGTTGTAATCAGCAAAACTTCAATGCCTGCCATGGCTAGGGCATTCAGGGCACGGGAGGCAACACCGCAGCTGGTGACCATCTCTTCACCGAAAAGGTTCAGCTTGGAATAGCCGACGCTGATCAGAGGAGGAGTTTTCACGTCTTTGTCCAGATTTGCGGCAGAAATCGCCTTCATCACCAGCGGCAGATCACTGGCGGATGCCGTAAAGCTGAAGTCAATGGTCGTACCATGCGGGGCGCTCTGACTGATCATGTCCACCACAACGCCATTGTCTGCAAAGATCTGCAGATAACGAGCCAAACTGTTGCCCTTGAACTCCACATCCTGCACGCTGATCATCATCAGGCTCGGTTCAATATTGATTTTGGATACTCCGTACATAAAAACCCTCCATCCTGCCTGCCTTGCAGGCATCACTCTTCGATCCCACGGTTTATGTAAGCGCTAAAAAGTCTGCGCTGATATTATTTTGCGCGATTTCCCAGGCGGTGTCAAGGCTGAAATTGGAATATTCCGCCCGTACACCGTGCTGCCGCGCTAACTCCTGTGTATAATCACACAAAAGGTAGGTTCGCACATTGGATTTTCCCGCATCATAGTGCGTGACAGTCGGGTGAAGTTCCGGCATCAGAACCGCAGTCCGGACTGTTCCGTCCGGATTCGTCGTTTTCTGGAACTGTGTGGTCAGGATTGCTCCGACAAGCTGATCGGGCTTATTCTGCGTGCTGATAAAGTTGCCCAGCGAATAAGCCGTAAAGACCTGCCGGCCGTCCTGCGCAGTCAGCCACTGTGCATCCTGCAGCACGTGCGGATGGGTGCCCACGATCAGATCTGCGCCCCAGTCGGCCAGCTGCTGAGCAAGCTGCCGCTGAGAGTCCGCGATGGTGTGACTGTTCTCCACGCCCCAGTGGACGCCGACCACCACAAAATCCGCTGCCTGTTTTGCCGCACGCACCTGCTGCTCGATCACATCGGTCTGGCTGGTGTAGATCACATTTGCCGTCATAGCACTGCTCTGCGGAATGCCGTTGGTGTGCTCCGTATACGAGAGGTATGCAATCGTGACGCCATTGATTGTCTGCATCGGGATGCGGCTGTAATCATCCGTCCCGCGCCACAGGCCCGTTGTTACAACATCCTCCGGCATGCTCTCCCAGAAACGGAGTGTCGCTGCGATGCCAGCGGCGCCTTTGTCATAGGTGTGATTGTTGGAAAGACTGAACACTCTTACTCCTGCCCGGTAAAGCGCCCGGGCACAGTCTCCCGGGGTAGAAAAACTCGGATAGGAGGACGGCTCGATTTCATCATTGCACAGCGTTTCCTGATTGATCCAGTTGACGTCCTGCTGGGTATAGAACGGCGCGATGTGTTCGTAGCAGTAGTCAAAACTGTATGCCTCCGACCCGGATGCCCGGCGCTTTGCCTGCTTGTAGATGGGAGAATGGATCAGATCATCCCCTGTTGCAGAAAAACGGACGGTTTGAACAACAGGCTCCGGTTCCTTCTCCGGCTCTGCCGGTTCGGACTCTGCAGGCGCCGCCCCGGATACGGGTTCCGATGAGGAGTCCGCCCCTGCAACCGGGACTGAACCGCCCGGTAAAAACTTTGGAAGGCAGGCCAGACACAGGAGTGCCAGAACCAGTACGGAGACCGCTGTCCAGAGGTATTGTGTCCGCGCCCGCCGCTTTGCAGCGGAACGGCGTCTGCGCGGGGCTTCATGCTTGCTCATATGATCCACATCTTTCAACAACGCAGGCCGGTTTTACAGCTCAGAGCGCCGCGATCAGGTCGCCCATGTTATACAGGCCAGGCTCTTTATTTGCCAGATAGACCGCAGCATTGATCGCACCGTTCGCAAAAATATTACGGGAATATGCGGTATGCTTGAGGGTGATCACCTCATCCGGGCCGCAGAACAGCACTTCATGGTCGCCCACGATGCTGCCGCCGCGCACAGAGCTGATGCCGATCTCCTTCGGGTCGCGCTTCTGGCGGACAGAGGAACGGTCGTATACATAGTGATACTCGCCGTTGTTCTGCTCGTTGATGGCATCGGCCAGCATCAGAGCCGTTCCGCTGGGAGCATCCAGCTTATTGTGGTGGTGCTGCTCGACGATCTCGATGTCGTAGTTTACTCCAAGAATGGCCGAAGCACGCTTGCATAGCTCAGACAGCACATTGATGCCCATAGACATGTTGGCGCTTTTGAACACGGGAACGGTGCGGGACAGCTGCACGACCTTCAGCTGCAGCTCTTCGGACAGGCCGGTGGTGCAGACCACGATGGGCAGCTTGTGCGCTTCGCAATAGGGCAGGGCCTTTTCCACCGCAGCGGGGGAGCTGAAATCGATGATCACATCGCCTTTGCCCTCCAGCTTTTCCAGGCTGTCATAAACCGGGATGCCGCTCTGCTCGCCGCCTTTCACGTCAATACCGGCAATGACACGGCAGTCCTCGCGCTGTGCGATCAGATCACACAGAACATGACCCATCCGGCCGCCGATACCCTGAATCACAATTTCCGTCATAGTTTTACCCTTTCCTGCCGCAGTTCAGTGCGGCGTATACGGCAAAATGCCCGGACAGGAGCCGCCGGGCATTTTGCGATGGATCATTCCTGAATCAGACCTGCTTCCTGCAGGGCCTTTTCAATATACTCTTTGTGTGCATCGCTCGGCTCTACCAGAGGCAGACGGCACTCACCGGCCTCCCAGCCAAGCACGTTCATGGCATACTTCACCGGGATGGGGTTCACTTCGCAGAACAGGGCATCGGCCAGCGGCAGCATCTCCAGCTGCAGCTCGCGCGCCTTGGCGGTGTCGCCGTCAAAGAATGCCTTGCAGCAGTTGTGCACCAGCTCCGGTTTGACATTGGAAACCACGCTGATCACGCCCTTGCCGCCCAGAGCCAGCAGGGGAACCACCTGGTCATCGTTGCCGGAGTAGATATTCAGCTCATCGCCGCACAGCTGTGCGATTTTGGCTACCTGCGAAATATTGCCGGAAGCTTCCTTGATGCCGTTGATCAGCGGATGTTTGCTCAGCTCCAGAGCCGTCTCCGGCGCAATGTTCAGGCCGGTGCGGGAAGGCACGTTGTACACGATCACCGGGATGCCGCCGGCTTCGGCCATGGCAGTAAAGTGGGCGACAAGACCAGCCTGAGAGGTCTTGTTGTAGTACGGCGTGACCATCAGCAGAGCATCGGCACCGCACTCGGCAGACTTTGCAGCCAGTGCGCAGCCGTGGTCGGTATCATTGGAGCCGGCGCCTGCAATCACAGGCACACGGTGGTTCACAACGTCCACTGTGTACTTGATTGCAGCCAGCTGCTCTTCGTCGGTCATGGTGGAGCACTCGCCGGTGGTTCCGCAGATCACAATGGCGTCCGTGCCGCGGGCGATCTGATCCTCGATAATGCGGCCCAGCTCGTCAAAATTGATGCTTCCGTCCTCGTACATCGGGGTGATAATGGCAACGCCCGCGCCGGTAAAGACAGGATTCTTCATAACCAAAAAAACTCCTTTGCATGCGTTTTTTGCGCAAAATATGCTTAGTCGAAATAGCCCTTCGCTGCCAGCAGCTCCGCTAGCAGAACGCCGCCGCCTGCAGCACCGCGCAGGGTATTGTGGCTCATGCAGGCAAACTTGTAATCGAACAGGGTATCTTCACGCAGACGGCCGATGCACACTGCCATACCGTTTTCGGTGTTGCGGTCCAGCTTGGGCTGCGGACGATCCGGCTCGGTAAAGTAGTGCAGGAACTGCTTGGGTGCGCTGGGCAGATTCAGCTCCTGTGCGGGGCCGCGGAAGGTTGCCCATGCATCCAGAATCTGCTCCTTGGTGGGTTTTTTGTCAAAGCTCACGAATACAGCAGCGGTGTGGCCGTCGGAAACAGGCACACGGAAGCACTGTGCAGTGATCACAGGCTTCTCTGCGTTGACGATGCGGTCGCCCTCGATGTGGCCCCACAGCTTCAGCGGCTCGCGCTCGCTCTTTTCCTCTTCGCCGCCGATGTAGGGGATCACGTTGTCCACGATCTCAGGCATCCGGTCGAAGGTTTTGCCTGCGCCGGAAATCGCCTGATAGGTGCAGACCAGCGCCTTGCTGACGCCAAAGTCCTTCATCAGCGGGTGCAGGGCGGGGACATAGCTCTGCAGGCTGCAGTTGGACTTGACGGCAATGAAGCCGCGCTTGGTGCCCAGACGCTTGCGCTGTGCCGGAATGATCTCGATGTGGTCGGCATTGATCTCGGGCACGACCATCGGCACATCCGGGGTAAAGCGGTTTGCACTGTTGTTGGAGACAACCGGGCACTCGGCCTTGGCGTAGGCTTCTTCCAGAGCCTTGATCTCATCCTTGGGCATATTGACAGCACAGAAGATGAAGTCTACCTGAGAAGCGACCTCTTCCACTTTGGAAGCGTCCAGCACGACCATCTTCTTCACACTCTCGGGCATGGGGACGTTCATAGCCCAACGGGGGCCGACAGCCTCCTCATAAGTCTTGCCTGCGCTGCGGCCGGACGCAGCCAGAACAGTCAGCTTGAACCAGGGGTGATTTTCCAGCAGCGTCACAAAACGCTGACCCACCATACCGGTTGCACCTACGATACCCACTTTATACTGTTTTTCCATTTCCAGCACCTTTCCTTTCAGCCAGAGCAATAAATATTACGATTGCGCAGATCACGGCTTGCAAACCAAACCGCAATGCAATATAATAGATACTGTTTATACAGATTTTATGATATCATTGATACGGTGTCCGTGTCAATCATCGGAAAGGCAAATTGCGCACTATGTTAAAAAAAGATTTTTGGTATGATTTACCCAAAGAGCTCATTGCACAGGAACCGGCATCCCCCCGGGATTCTGCACGGCTGATGGTGCTGAGCCAGAAGGACGACAGCATCCAGCACCGGATCTTCCACGATCTGCCGGAATATCTGGAGCCGGGCGACCTGCTGGTGGTCAACAATTCCAAGGTCCTGCCTGCCCGTATCGTCGGCATCAAGCAGCCCACTGGCGCCGTGTGCGAGCTGCTGCTGCTTCGTCAGGTGAAGGGTGACCAGTGGGAATGCCTTGCAAAGCCCGGCAAACGGATGCAACCCGGCACGAAGGTGAGCTTTGGCGACGGCAGTCTGACCGCCGTGGTAGATGAAACCTTGGAAGACGGCAACAAGTACGTTACATTCTATTATGATACCGAGACGCTTTATGAAAAACTGGACGAGTTCGGCAAAATGCCGCTGCCGCCCTACATCACGAAGCAGCTGGAAGACCAGAGTCAGTATCAGACGGTCTATGCCAAGGAGCTGGGCAGCGCTGCGGCTCCCACGGCCGGCCTGCACTTTACCCCGGAGCTGATGGATACTATCCGCGCCAAGGGCGTGAACATTGCCGAAGTGACTCTGCACGTCGGTCTCGGAACTTTCCGTCCCGTGCAGGAGGATGAGATCACCGACCACAAGATGCACAGCGAGTGGTACTGCATCGATGAAAAGACCGCTCAGATGATCCGTGACACCAAGGCTGCCGGGCACCGCGTGATCGCCGTGGGCACCACCAGCTGCCGCACGCTGGAAGCCGTTGCTGCAAAGTACGGCGAGATCCGCGCCTGCAGCGGCAACACCTCCATCTTCCTGTATCCTGGCGTGAAGTTCAACTGCATCGACGGTCTGATCACAAATTTCCATCTGCCGGAAAGCACCCTGATCATGCTGGTGTCCGCTCTCTATGGCTATGAGAAGACCATGGCGGCTTATAAGGTGGCCGTCAACGAGAAATACCGCTTTTTCTCGTTCGGCGATGCGATGCTGATTCTCTGATTTTTTCTCGGTGATATGGCTTTATTTCTGATACAAATGTCCGAATCGGACTTTTGGGATAGGATTGCACGGCTGTTTTCCGTGCACAGAAAGGAAAAATAATATGCCTTCTTTGACGACTTACAAACTGCTCAAGCAGGAACACGATGCCCGGCGGGGCGAGTTCAAAACCGTACACGGTACGGTGCAGACCCCTGCCTTTCAGAACGTGGCCACTGCCGGCGCCATCAAGGGCGGCCTGTCCGCACACGATCTGAAAGACATCGGCGCACAGGTGATGCTCTGCAACACTTACCATCTGCATCTGCGTCCCGGCGATAAGCTGGTGGCCGATATGGGCGGCCTGCACAAATTTACCCGCTGGAACGGCCCCATCCTGACCGACAGCGGCGGATTTCAGGTGTTCAGTCTGGCCAAGCTGCGCAAGATCACCGAAGAGGGCGTGACGTTTGCGTCTCATCTGGACGGCCACCGCATTTTCATGGGGCCGGAAGAGAGCATGCAGATCCAGGCAAACCTCGGCTCCACCATTGCCATGGCCTTTGACGAGTGTGTGGAGAACCCCGCACAGCACGATTACTCCAAGGCAAGCTGTGAGCGTACCACCCGTTGGCTGAAGCGCTGCAAGGCGGAAATGGCTCGTCTGAAGCACGAGGAGATCTCGGTCAACCCGGATCAGCTGCTGTTCGGTATCAATCAGGGCTGCACCTTTGCGGATCTGCGCGTAGAGCACATGAAACAGATCGCGGATCTGGATCTGGACGGTTACGCCATCGGCGGTCTGGCTGTCGGCGAACCGACCGAAGTGATGTATGAGATGATTAGTCAGGTAGAGCCGTATATGCCCAAGGATAAGATCCGTTATCTGATGGGTGTCGGCACCCCGGGCAATATCATTGAGGCTGTCTCCCGCGGTGTGGACCTGTTCGACTGCGTAATGCCCAGCCGCAATGCCCGCCACGGACACCTGAACACCTGGGGCGGCATCATCAACATCAAGAATGCAAAGTATGAGCGTGACGAACGCCCCATCGATCCGGCCTGCGGATGCCCGGCCTGCCGCAACTATTCGCGTGCCTACATCCGCCATCTGTTCAAGGCCGAAGAGATCCTCGGGATGCGTCTGGCGGTCATGCATAACCTGTGGTTCTACAACCATTTGATGGAGCGCATCCGCGATGAACTGGACGCCGGCACCTTTACGGCCTTCCACGACAAATATGTGAAGCTTCTGGACACCCGAATTTGAGAATAGCCCTTGCAACGTGTCGTTTAAAAAGGTATAATAAATTTATCTGAATTTTGAGAGGAGATTTTGCCCCATGCAATTTCTGACTACCACATCCGAAGGCTACATCAGCCTGTTCTTCACGCTGGCACTGATGCTGGTCCTGCTGTACTTCATGATCTATCGTCCCCAGAAGAAGCAGGAAAAGAAGGACGCCGCCATGCGCAGCAGCCTGGAGATCGGCGACCAGGTCACCACCATCGGCGGTGTCATCGGCCGTGTTGTTGCCATCAAGGATGACACCTTTGTTCTGGAGACTGGCGCTGACCGTGTGAAGATCCGCTTCACCAAGACCGCTATCGCATCGGTCGAGAAGCTGAACATGGACAAGGCCACTTCCGACAAGAAGTAATTTTTATCAAAGAGCATATCCGACGCGCTTTCCTGCATAGCATTGCAGCAGGGAGGCGCGTTTTTATGTCTGATAGAAAAAGATTCCCTGCGGGATTTGGCGTCTGGCTGTTTGCCGGACTGATGGGCGTTCTGATGATGGCTGTATGCCTTGCAGGAATGGCTTTCCTGATGGTATCGCGGGAGCTTTCCGGTTCTTCTGCGGCGCTGCTGGCAACGGCTGCGGCAGGTGCCGGCAGCTTTTTCAGCGGATGGCTCGCCGCATTCCGGAATCGGGAAGGCGGCCTGCTCTGCGGTGCCGTACAGGGGCTGATATTTGCTGCGTTACTGGCGATCCTGACTCTTCCGGCCGGTTTTCCAATGGAGCGATCAATCCTCACACGGTTTGCTGCAGCTGTTTTGTGCGGCATTCTGGGCGGATTTTTGGGTGTCCGTGTCCCTGTAAAAAAGCATATCCATTGAACAGTCCGGAAGGAGACAAAGCAGAATGTGGATCTACCAGCAAAATTCGGAAACCGGACAGGCTTCTGTCCCGGATCCGGAAATAAAAGCCCTTGCGGTACAGAAAGATCATTCTGTGCCGGCTTTTGATAGAAAGCCGGCACATCCGCCCGGGCTTGCGGCCCCGCGGCGAAAACAAAAGTCCGCTGAGATGTCAGTGCTCTGGATTCCGGCCATTGCCGTTCTGTCCGGCGCTGCAGCCGCCGGAGTGATCCGGGCGTTGTGCAGCGCCTTTCAGCTGGAATGGATGAACGTCTATCTGAATCTCTGGCTCAGCAGCTTTACGGCTCCGGACACACATGCCCTGAATCTTTTTGCTGCAGAGTATTTCACACTGGCCGGAGCGGCAACTTTTTTGCTTCTGTCCGGATTTTCGGCATTTGGACCGGTTATGATCTCGTTTTTCCTGATGTTATACGGTACAGGGAGCGGGCTGCTGATGCTTCAGCTTCTGGATGGGGCAAGCTTAACGGAAAAGCTGCTGGTGGTTCTGTTTACCGCATTTCCGTCGGCTGTTGCAACAGGCTGCTTATGCCTCCTTGCCTCCGCGGCAATGTGCGTGAGCGGAAGGATCCGGGAATACTCCTTCCGAAAAAACATTCCGGTGCAGGACAGGCCGGACACAGGCGTTCTGGTGCGGCAGTACGCTTTTGTTCTTGTGCTGATCGTTCCTTTATGCGGTGCGGCTGCCGGAATGGCCTGTATCGAAAATCGGTTTTTTTGATTTTTCTTGCAGAGCAGGGCATAGTATGCTACAATGAAGAAAATGTTTTATATGAAATAGCAGGAGAATTTCATGAAAGAGCCAAAACTGAAAACGGTATACGTGTGTTCCAACTGCGGAGAGACAAGTCCCCGCTGGATGGGCCGCTGCCCGAGCTGCGGCAGCTGGAACACCATGAACGAAGATGTGATCGCCGAGGCGCCGAAGGCGGGCACAGCAGCGGCACGGCAGGCCGCCGCAGCACGTCCGGAAGGCGTTACAACGCTGACAGCCAAACGCCTTTCTGAAATCAGCACAACAGAGGAGAAAAGCCGCATCCTGACAGGGATCTCCGAGCTGGATCGTGTGCTGGGCGGCGGCATCGTGCTGGGCGGCGTTGTGCTTCTGAGCGGCGAGCCGGGCGTCGGCAAGTCCACGATGCTTCTGCAGCTGTGCGGCGCGATCTCCAACCAGCACAGTGTCCTTTATATCACGGGCGAAGAGTCGATCCGGCAGGTGAAGCTGCGGGCGGCCCGCCTGAAAGTACCACAGGATAACATCTTCCTTGCCGCAGAAAACGATGTGGACGAGATCTGCGGCCTGATCGAAAAAGAGAAGCCGGATCTTGTTGTCATCGACTCTATCCAGACCATGCGGTGCATGGATATCTCTTCCTCATCCGGTACGGTCAGTCAGGTCAAGGAGAGCGCGGCGCGTCTGCTGGCAGTGGCCAAAAAGCAGGAGATCCCGATGTTCATCGTAGGTCATGTGAACAAGGACGGCGCCATTGCAGGTCCCAAGGTTATGGAGCATATCGTAGATACCGTGCTTTACTTTGAGGGCGACAAGATGCTGCCATACCGCATTCTGCGGGCAGCAAAAAACCGCTATGGTTCCACCAACGAGCTTGGCATGTTTGATATGACAGGGCAGGGCCTTGCAGAAATCGAAAATCCATCGCAGATGCTGCTGGAAGGCCGCCCACTGGGCGTTTCGGGCAACTGCGTGGCCTGTACCATCGAGGGCAGCCGCCCCATTCTGAGCGAAATTCAGGCATTGGCCACAAAAACAAATTTTCCTTCGCCGCGCCGCGCCTGCAGCGGCTATGACTATAACCGCATGAATCTTCTGATCGCTGTGCTGGAAAAGCGGGCAGGCTATTTCTTCGGCAATCTGGATGTCTATATCAATATCGTGGGCGGAATCGCGCTTCGGGATACAGCCTGCGATCTCTCGGTCTGCCTGAGTATGGTTTCGTCGCTTCTGGACCGTCCGGTCAGTGATAAGCTGATTGCCATCGGCGAAGTCGGCCTCGGCGGCGAAGTGCGCAGCGTACCGAATCTGGAACAACGTCTGCATGAAGCAGAACGGATCGGATTTGAACGTGCTGTGATCCCGAAACACAGCATGAATCACCTGAATCAGGCCGAATACCCGGGAATGCAGTTGATCGGAGCTGCTTATATCGGGGATGCCATCAATGCGCTGAAAGCCGACCGTTTATAATTATAACGAGGAATTATGTCGATTTATCTGGATGAAAAAAATCCGGGCAAGCATAAGCCATTTGATGATGCTTCGCCGGATATTGTAGCCTATGTGCGCTATCTGGAGGTGATCGCAGGCAAAAGCGCGAACACCGCATTCAGCTATTACTGCGACCTGCGCGGGTTCAGCCGTTTTATGAAGCGCCGCCGCGGTCTTGTGCCGGAGGACTGTGAACTGAAGGATATTGACCCGAAAGGGCTGGATACTGCATTCTGGGCCGGCGTAAGCAAAGAAGATATCTACGAATATCTGTATTTTCTGAACCGGGAATGCGGCAACAAAAAGTCTTCGACTGCCCGGCGGCTGGCCAGCCTTCACGGCTTTTATGATTATCTCGTTAATCAGGTCAACAAGCTTGAGACCGACCCGACTGCGGCGATCCATCCGCCCAAGCAAGATAAAGTCCTGCCGAAATATCTGACGGCAGAGCAATCCATGGATCTTCTGGAAAGTACGCAGACCCAGAGCGATTTCCCGGAGCGGGACTATTGCATGGTCGTGCTGTTCCTGAACTGCGGGATGCGTCTTGCGGAACTGGTCGGCATGGATCTGGAAGATATTGACCTCGAAAACCGGCAGATCCGTCTGTTCGGCAAGGGCCACAAGGAACGCATGGTTTATTTAAATGATGCCTGTGTGGATGCACTGCAGCTTTATCTGAAAAAGCGGAACACGATCGAGGGGCTTCTTCCGCAGGAAAAAGCGGTGTTCATCACCCGGCGGCGCAAGGAGCGCATCTCAAACCGGCGTGTGGAGCAGCTTGTGACAGGGGCAATGAAGGCTGCAGGATTGAAGGGCTTTTCCACCCATAAGCTCCGCCATACAGCGGCAACGCTGATGTATCAGACCGGAAATGTAGACATTCTGACCCTCAAACAGCTTCTGGGACACAGCAATGTGTCGACGACACAAATCTATACACATCTGCAGGAATTTCAGGTGCGAACTGCAATTGAAGAAAACCCGCTCGGCAAAGTTGTCTTTAAAAAAGCAAGCTTGGATACAACAGAGCGAAAAGCAGGGGAGAATGTCATCGAAAACGCAGCGGAAGCAGAAGAACCAGACGAAGTATCACCAAAATCTTCTCCGATGGAGCCTTTGAAAGGCTCTGCCGGCACTGGTTTTGGGTTACAACTCGATCAGGACGAACTGCCGGTCCGTGAATCCACACCTGACGGGCAGCAAGATAAACAGAAATGAATACCAGGCTTCCTGAGAGCAATTGATGAGATCCAGCGCCTGACCGTGACCGCTGTAAAGCTAGCGAACGGTCAGGCGCTTTTTAAATTGCAATGAAGGATTGCGGAGCTGATGTTCGAAGATGTCCGAAGCAATCTGCTTTGCGGATGTTTCTGAAAGCCGAAACGTTTGATTTGAAGAAATTATCAATCAAACAATTCAAAACCCGTGCAGCAAAGGCCGCATGGACCGAGGTGGTTAAAAAAGCCCGAAAAGACAGAAACCCGGGAAAACGGGCTTTTTCTCTTCCCTATATTTCATATAACGTGCATTATACGAAAAGTACATTATCAAAAAAATAAGGTCTCCTCCCTCGCGGATTGTGAGTTCAGAAACCTTATCTTTCCGATATTACAGCTGGATCGCATTTGATCCAAATTTGATCTTTCCTACTGTTTCTTCCCTTTTGCAGATGCTATGGAAATGCCAGACCGACACATTATTCATCCAGTGGCTGCGTTCCAAAATATTCACAGATTGCTTCGTAATAAACCCGCGCAGCTTTTTTGCAGCCTTCATCGCTGCCGAAATTTGCAACATCCGCCTCACTGGTCACAAAGCACTGCTCTGCCAGCACTGCCGGACAATCTGAATCTTCCAGAATCGTAAAGCTGCGTTCTTGGCGTACTTCCGTATGAGTACTTTCCACCAGCTGTTTCTGATCGTTTTCCAGATAATAAATGTAACGCACTCCTCCGCGTCCGCGAAGCTTAGCACCGGCCTCTTGCATTCTGCCGGCCAGCAGCTGCGCAAAGTAAAAACTCTCGTTGTGCCATGTCCGCCCCGGGACAGTCGGATAACATTCAAATCCGGAGGCTGTGGAGCCGTTAGCAGCAGAGTTGCCATGGATGGAAAGCAGCAGCTGCGGAGACTGCTCTCTGGCTTTTGCAGCGCGCTGTGCCGGTGTTGCAGTCTCATCGTAGCTTTCTCTTGTCCGGAGCGGAATGTAATGGGAATCTTTTTCAAGCAGCTCCAATAAAGCGGAAGCGGTGGCCGCAGTGAGGTCTTTTTCTTCCACGATTCCTCTTGCCCCCGGATCTGTTCCGCCATGTCCTGCATCGACCATCACCCGGTAAGGCGGATCTCCAACCTGCGGGCGGAATTCCTGCCCGGGAATGCTTTCTGCCGGCTGATATGTCTGCAGTCTGAGCGCTTCCTGCCAGAGCAGAAGTCCGAACCAGACAAGAACAGCACAGAATGCCAGAATCACAACATTCCGGAACATGCGGGTTATATCTTTTCCCTTTTTTCGCCTGTGTGATAATTTGCGGCAATGTTTTGCCATAGGCAGCACTTCCCTGTTTTATCGATAAACTTCTCTTTCGGAATATGATGGATCTTTTCTGTTTCCTGCAAAAGCAGAAAAAGCTGCCCGGACAGATCCAGACAGCTTTGGGTCAGTTTATTTCAGTTCGACCACCGTCACACCGCTTTCGCCTTCGCCGTAACGGCCCAGACGGAAACTCTTGACCATCCGGTTTCCGCGCAGATGCTTGTGGATCGCGGTGCGCAGTGCACCGGTACCATTGCCATGGATCAGATAGACGACCGTCTGTCCGTTCAGGATGGCACGATCGATAAAGGAATCGACCTCCGACAGTGCTTCGTCCACCGTCAGGCCAAGCAAGTTGCACTCCATTTTTGCAGAGCGCTGCACCCGCTCTACCCTGCCGTTTGGACGGTTTGCATCGCCGGTCAGGCGGGAATAACGCTGCTGTGCCTTCGTCTGAGGCTTCTTCTCCTTGACAAGCTTTTCCGGCTGCTTCAGCCCCTTGAGAGGGACCTTGGTCTTGATAATACCGGCCCGCACCAGAACATCGCCGTTTTTATCCGGCAGTGCCAGTACCGTTGCCAGCTGATCCAGCTCGGCGATACAGACCTCCTGCCCTACCCGGACTTCTTTCAGCGGCACAAATTCCTTGACCGGATTGTGCACGACTTCGGTGCCGATAAAGAGTTTCTCAGACTCCTTTTTTGCGATCTCGCGGGCGCGCTGTGCCTTTTGCTGCGTGCTCATGCGCTCATCCTTCTGCAGCTGACGCAGTTCATCAGTCAATGCATAGGCCTGGCTTTCCACCTGCTGCGCCAGTGCGCGGGCTTTGGCACGGGCTGCTTCCAGTTCGTTTTCGCCCTGTCGGATCAGTTCATCCCGCTTTTTCTGTGCAGCTTCCAGCTGGTGAGATGCCTCATTCTTCAGCTCTTCCACTTCGTTCTGGCTCTCTTTGAGCTGCAGTTTCAGATCGTCTAGCTGGCCGAGAACAGCGTCCAGACGCTTGTCTTCAGCCGAAAGATGTTGCTGGGCGGCTTCAATGACCCGTTCCGGGATGCCGAGCTTTTCGCTGATAAGGAACGCATTGGATTTGCCCGGCACGCCGACGCTCAATTTATAGGTCGGACGCAGCGTTTCCAGATCAAATTCGCAGCTTGCGTTGACCACGCCCTTCGTCTCCAGAGCAAATACCTTCAGCTCTGCATAATGGGTGGTTGCCATGAGAAGTACACCGCGTCGGCGCAGTTCTTCAATAATCGCTACCGCCAGCGCAGCGCCCTCGGCGGGGTCAGTGCCCGCTCCAAGCTCGTCCAGCAGGACAAGAGTATGGGGCATGGCCAGCTCCAAAATGCCGGTGATCTTTTTCATGTGGCCGGAGAATGTGGACAGGCTCTGTTCAATGCTCTGTTCGTCGCCGATATCCACAAGAAACTCATCAAAGACGCAGATCTCGCTGCGCTCGTCAGCCGGGATCAGAAAACCGCACTGTGCCATGGCGCACAGAAGACCGGCAGTTTTCAGTGTGACTGTCTTGCCGCCGGTATTGGGACCGGTAATGATCAGCGAATCGTATTCTCTGCCCAGTGCAATGTCCACCGGGACGCACTTTTTCGGGTCGATGAGGGGGTGCCGCGCCCGGATGAGTGAGAAGGAATCGTCCGTGCGGACGGCAGGCTTGAACGCCTTGAGGTCCAATGCAAGCCGTGCCTTTGCCAGCAGGACATCGATCTCCAGCATGGCCTTATAGCTGTACTGGAACTGCGGCTCAATGGCAGCAACCTGTGCGGTAAAGGCCACAAGGATGCGTTCGATCTCCTGCGCTTCCTGTGCGCGGTACTGCAGGATGCGGGCATTTGCCTCCACCACAGCCTGCGGCTCCACAAATACCGTTGCGCCGGTGGACGAAACATCGTGGATGATGCCGCTCACTTCACCGCGGTATTCGCTCTTGACCGGCACAACATACCGGCCGTTGCGCATGGAAACGACACTTTCCTGCAGATATTTGGAAGTGTCCATATTGCGGACCATGCTTTCCAGCCGGTCGCGGATGCTGTTTTCGGTCGCACGGATCTTCTTGCGCAGATCGTTCAGCGTGTAAGAAGCCGTATCAGCCATGGCATCCGGCGCGAGGATCGCGCTGGAGATCTGCTGTTCCAGCCCCGGCTGCGGTGCCAATGCATAAAACAGGTCATCAGTCGGAAGCGCATCATGTTCCGATGCACCATACCAGCTGGTCAGGTTCTGGAAATTGCGCAGAGCACCGGCCACCATCAGCAGTTCGCCCATGGACAGCACACCGCCCTTGACGGCGCGGGTCACAAGCTGGCTGACGCCCTCCACTCCGCCGAACCGGGGTGAACCGTTCTTGATGAGTAAAGTATTGATGGCATCGGTCTGCTCCAGTGCATAGCGCACTTCGTCCGGATCGCTCTGCGGCTCAATCGCCAGCAGATTTTCGCGGGCTTCCTTACACACGCAGCCCTCTGCAGCACGGGCAATGATCTTGTCCAGTTCCAGCGTTTTTAAGTAACTTTGTTCCATAGATATCCTTTTGATCAGGGCAGCACGGATTTTAAAAAATCATAGCTTTTCAGCGGCTTATCCAGATGCACCAGTGCATACTGCTCTGCCGCAGCGGAAAGCTTTTCAAGGCTGCCCAATGAGATTTTGAATGAGAAGATTTTTTTGTCGTCCACAAGGCAGATATGCCGGAGTGCATACAGCGCGCCCTGATCCAGATTGCAGCGCTTGCCCGCCTTCGCAGCGCAGTCGGCGCAGAGCAAATGCCCTTCCTGCGCGTCCAGATAGAAGGCTTCCCCATCATAGGCGCTGCAGTCGCGGCAGCAGACGATCTGCGGCATAAAGCCGCATTCGCTCATGGTCCGCAGTTCGAACACCGCTTTGACGACCCGGAGATCGGCTTTGTTCTCACTGATCATGTACAGGCAGTTCAGCAAAAGCCGCAGCTCCCGCCCGGCTTCTTCCCCCGTAGGGGAAAGCGCTGCCGCCATCTCAGCCAGATACATAGCAAGGCTTGTGGCTTCGATGGAACGTGAAATGCCGTGAAAAACATTCTTTACAGACGCTTCCCGCACGGTGTACATGTTCCGGCCTGGGACAAGAACAAATTCGGAGTAGCAAAACAGCCCGCAGGCACTGAACAGCCTGCTTTTCAGCCTCAGGCTGCTCTGTGCGGAAGCAGAGATGACCCCAAGTTCCGGTGTCAGGATCGTCAGGATGCGATCCGACTCTTTATAGCGGGTCTCTTTCAGGACAAGCCCCGGCGTCACAAAGGTTTCCATTGTCTGTTTCTCCTGCTGAAGATTCCGGCTGCTGTGCCTGCTGTTTGTAGTCGATATAACGCAGAATATTCCCTGTTTCAGCAAACGCATTCCATGTTTCCTGCGGTTTCATCGAAGCAGCACCTCTTTTCGGCTTTAGTATCCGATGAGTGCCGCCGGATCATACAAGGAAACTCTGCCCTGCTTACTTGCCCGGGTTCTGTTTGAAACCGAAGTTATTCAGCATGAATTCGTTGTCGCGCCAATCCGATTTCACCTTGACCCAGCACTGCAGGTTGACGCGGCAGCCCAGAAATTCCTCGCAGTCGGCACGGGCCGCGCTGGCGATCTTCTTGAGCATCGCACCGCCCTTGCCGATGACCATGCCCTTATGGCTTTCCCGCTCGCAGTAAATGTTTACGTCAATGTCGATCAGATCTGTGCCGGGGCGCTCCTTGAAGCGCTCCACCACAACGGCAATGCCATGCGGGATCTCATCGCGCATAAAAAGCAAAGCCTTCTCACGGATGACTTCCGCTACCAGCTCTTTTTCCGGCATGTCCGTATAGGCATCGTCATCGAAGTAATGCGGGCCTTCCACAGCATAGCGGCTCAATGCGTCAAACAGCACATCGCAGCCGTTGTTGTCGCGGACGCTGATGGTGTAGATATCGTCAAAAACACCCAGTGCCTTCAGCTCTTCTTTCCGGGCTTCCAGATCGGAAGGCTCCCTGACAAGGTCGGTTTTATTGATGACTGCGATGGCCGGGCCGCCGCTGCTGCGGAGCATATCGACCAGCACCATTTCCGATTCGTTCAAAGCACCATACGGCTCGAACAGCATCATGGAAACGTCCACATCTGCAATGGAGTCGCTGGCAGTTTTGTCCATCCGTTTGCCCAGCTTATTGCGAGCCTTGTGCACACCGGGGGTGTCCAGCAGCACATACTGCAGCGGGCCGCGGGTAATGACACCGGTAATGCGGGTACGGGTCGTCTGCGGTTTCGAAGTGACGATTGCCACTTTTTCGCCCACCAGCAGATTTGTCAGGCTGGATTTGCCCACATTGGGGCGGCCGATCACGGCAACAAAAACGGAAGAGGTATCATAGTGCCCCTGAATAGGCGTAGCGTTACTCAAATTGGACTCCTGTCTGTTCTGTGCAATTCTCATCTGCACAAGGTGATTTTATTCGGTATAACTGACTGTGCGGGGCAGGCCGAGCTGCAGAAGAACAGCCTCTTCCTTTTCGCGCATACGCATGGCTTCCAGTCCGCCGTTCTCATGATCATAGCCCAGCAGATGCAGCATAGAGTGCACTGTCAGGAATGCCACCTCGCGCTGCAGCGGATGACCATAGAGATTGGCCTGCTCCAGTGCACGCTCCATGCTGATGACGATATCGCCCAGCATCATGCAGCCGTTGTTCTCGTCGATATCGTACTTGCCGTTTTCGCCCAGAGGAAAGCTCAGCACATCCGTGGGCATCGGCTTGTTGCGGTACTGGTTGTTCAGCTCGGCAATGGCAGCGTTATCCACGAAGGTGACGCTGATTTCTGCCGGAGCATCGAAGTGTTCATATTCCAGCACCGCATTGCAGGCGCGGCGGATCAGGATGCGAAGGCCGGAAGGCACCTTGACAGCCTTCTGTGAATTGGTGATCAGAACTTTATTGGACATATAGCAGTCCGCTCCTTTCTGTTCTATCATTCCGTTGTTTTTTATTTTTCAGGATGCGCCGCTTTTTCATACGCCTTGATGATTTCCTGTACAAGGCGGTGGCGCACAACATCTTTTTCGGTAAAATAGCACTGCGCAATGCCATTGACATCCTTCAGCACATGCAGCGCATCCACAAGGCCGCTCCGGGTACGCTCCGGCAGATCAATTTGGGTCACGTCGCCCGTAACGACCACCTTGGAGCCGACGCCCATGCGGGTCAGGAACATCTTCATCTGTTCCGGCGTGGTATTCTGGGCCTCATCCAGAATAATGAACGAATCGTCCAGAGTGCGGCCGCGCATATAAGCCAGCGGCGCCACTTCAATGATTTGTTTTTCAACAAGCCGCTCATAAGTTTCTGCACCCAGCATATCAAACAGGCCGTCGTACAAGGGCCGGAGGTACGGATCTACCTTCTGCTGCAGATCACCGGGCAAAAAGCCAAGCTTCTCGCCTGCTTCCACCGCCGGGCGTGTAAGCACGATGCGGGAAACATCTTTTGCTTTAAAAGCTTTCACCGCCATAGCCACAGCAAGGTAAGTCTTGCCGGTGCCCGCAGGGCCGACGCCAAAGGTAATGGCATTATTTCGGATTGCATTCAGGTATTCCTTCTGGCCAAGCGTTTTGGGGCGTATGGGGCGGCCCTTTACAGTAACGGTGACAAAATCCTCTGTCAGCTCTTTCACACGTTTTTCTGCTCCGTCGTGTGCCAGGCTGATGCAGTAGCGGACAGTCTGGTCTTCCAGAGGCGTGTGGTTTTCGATCAGAAGGAGCATGCCCTCCACTGCGCGGTTCGCCGCAGCAACATTCGCCGGTTCGCCCGAAAGACGGAGCTGCGTTCCCCGGCAGACTGCCGTAACGGAAAACTCTTTTTCCAGCAGGCGGATATTCCGGTCGCAATTGCCAAAAACGGCAGCAGCGATCTCTACACTATCCAGTTCAATGTTCTTTTCTGCCATGGATACCCTCCCGAAAAGGCCTAGTTTGATGCTCCTATTGTACCACCAAAACATCAATTAGAAAACTATGAAAATTGCACAAAAATTTTCGAGCGCTTCCATCGGTTTTTCCATATGCCATTTTCACTGACGTGATGAAAACAAAAACAGCTTCCGGATCCCGGAAAGATGCCCTGCCGGGAGCCGGAAGCCATTGTGAAAGATTCATGGAAGTCGGATCACTTCAGAAGCTGCGTGCAGACGAGCTCGAGAACGCTGCCGGCAATGCAGCGTGCCTTATCAGAAATCAGAAAGCAGTTGGCCAGTTCCTCCTTGCGCGGGTCCACGTCAGCAACCTTAAAGCCGGGCGTTACCGGGTACCCGCTGCGCAGAAGTCCCCGCAGGATCCCGGTAATCTGTGTTGTGACCGGCACCGTTGCCTCATCAACGGTCCGGATCTGTGCAATGGTCTCCCCGGCTTCTACCGAATCGCCGATATTGCGCACATCCTCAAATACACCCTCGGCCTGTGCGTGGATAACGCGCTCTTTGCCGAACCCAGCGATCACGCCCGGAATCCCCGTATTGGGGATGGCAGTTCCCTCCCGGATGATCCGGCCAAGACGGTGACCGCGCTTCGTCTCGATCACAGCGTCCACATCTTTCCCTGCCGTAAAGCCTGGGCCGAGCGCGATCGTCAGCGGAGCCATATCCCGGGTCGTGCCGAGGTTCTTTTTAGCCAGAATGGCATCTACGACGGCTGCCGGCTTTGCAGACCGGATGCTCCCGCCGGCCGGATCAACAAGAACCGGGACGGCATTCTCTGCCCAGACAGCAGCAGCCTGCTCCAGCGAATCGATCCGGACGGCGCGGAGGCCCTCTACAGTCGTTTCCCCCTCATAAACTGCTTCGCACAACGCAACCTGCCGCCGGATGGCTGCCGGATGTTGGGCCTCCAATACCAATACACGGAACCCGGCGGACCACAAACAATGGATCGTACCGGTCGCAAGGTCGCCGCCGCCGCGCACAATGATCAATGCATCCTGTTTCATCCGATCACCTCGCCGGGAATAACTTTTTCCAGCAATAATTCCATGGAGCCACCGCAGGCCGCTATGGCGGCATCTGCGTTCTGACCGTCTGCAGAAAAATGAACGACTTTGCTGTGCTGCAGGGAGTTCTCTGCCAGCATTTCCTGCGCGGCCAGGATCGTACAATGCTCCATGATACCGCCGCCCACGCTGCCTGCCGTTTGGCCGTCCGGACTAATCAGCATTTTTGCCCCGACCTCGCGCGGGGTGGAACCGTGGCGGGCAATAATGGTGGCCAAAACCGCAGGCCGGTTTGCTTTGTCTGCTGCATGCATCGCTTCCAGCAGTATGGGCGGAAAGCCTTCGGTCCGGGTCCGCTGGTTCTTGATGGAAACGATCTGCGCCATAATCGACAGTGCAATTTCTTCCGCCGTCTGGGAGCCGATGGAAAGGCCGATTGGCGCATACAGTGCTTCCACGCGCTGCGCATCCGCTCCCTGTTCCAGAAGCTGACGGCGCACCAGCTGCGCCCGTCCGCGGCTGCCCATCATGCCGACATAGGCAGCGGGCTTTTGCAGGATCTGCCGCAGACATACCACATCAAATGCGTGCGCCCGGGTCACGACCACAAAATACGTTTCCTCTCCGCCGGGCACCTGCTGCAGTGCCTGCTCAAACGGCAGACAAATCACCGTATCCGCTCCGGCCCCGCGCAGCATCTGCGCATATTCTTCGCGGTCGTCCATTGCAAGAACAGCAAGTCCCAGCAGCTTTGCCAGCCGGACTACTGATACCGCCACATGCCCGCCGCCGCAGAGGACAAGCTGCGGCGGCGCACCGAAACGCTCTGCAAAGATGCGGATGCCTTCGATTTCACAGATGCCCGTTGCTGCGATCTTCTGCAGGGCATCCAGATGCTGCTGCAGAAGATCGGCGGGGCCGGTTTTCCATGCGGGCTGCCCGTTCCGCAGTAGCATCTGCCCTCCGGCAAAGTCTCCCTCCAAAATATAAGCCAGTGTAAAGTTGCCGTTTCCTTTTTCCGCCTGCAGCACCTGATAGAGCGGCATATTGTTCATCTGATCTTCTCCTGCCTTTTATTGTTCCACGGCCGCAGCCTTGTCATACCCGGCTCGGTCCAGACGATGCTGCCAGAGTTCGAACTCTTCCGGCAGCATCCTCCATGCAAGACCGCAGCCGGCCGAGATCTCCCGCGGGAGCGGGATCAGACGGCCGGGTACATTCTGTGTCATACACTGCTTTTCCCATTCCATCGCTTCCAGCGTAGTCCGGAATGAAAGAACGATATACGTTTTCCGTGCTCTCATTCAGGCCTCCTGCGCCAGTTCCTGTACAGCCTGTGCCGCCTGCAGAACTTCCTGCTCGGTATTGAAATGTGAAAAACTGAACCGAACTGTACCCTGTTCTGCGGTTCCAAGTGCTTTATGCATCAGCGGAGCGCAGTGAGCGCCGGCGCGCACACAAATGCTGTAGTCTTCCCACAGAAGGTCAGCAATGCGGGCAGAGTCCTCATCACCGATATTCAGCGATACGATAGGCGCATGCTGCTTCGCAAGCGGATCCCCATAAATTTTCACGTTGGGAATTGTTCGGACCTTTTCGTAAAACAGTTCGGTGAGGGCCGTCTCCTTTTTCTGCAGATTTTCGATTCCTTGCGCAAGGAGCCACTCCGCACCGGCGCGCAGCCCGGCCAGCCCGGGAACATTCAGCGTGCCAGCTTCCAGCGCAGTCGGCATCTGCGAAGGGTGGTGTTCCAGAAAACTCTGTACGCCGCTGCCTCCCACAACAAGCGGACGCACTGCCAGACCCGGACGCACATAGATGCCGCCAGTTCCCTGCGGGCCGAGAAGCGCCTTGTGCCCGGTAAAACACAACACGTCGATTTCCATTGCCTGCACATCGATGGGCTGTGCTCCCGCCGTCTGGGATGCATCCACGACCAGAAGCATCCCATTCCGGTGAGCTGTCCGCGCTGCCTCGGCAAGATCCGGCTCGTTTCCGGTGACGTTGGATGCCATGGTCAGGACGAATGCGCGGGTGTCCGGCCGGAGATACTCATCCCATTGCGTATCGCAGAACCGGCCTTCCGCATCTGTTTCGATGAAATCCAGCCGTGTGCCCTGCTCCCGCAGACGATACAGCGGCCGCAGAACAGAGTTGTGTTCGCAGACCGTTGTGATGATGTGATCGCCCGGCCCGAACAAACCGCTGATAGCCAGATTGAGCGCCTGCGTGGCGTTAGAAGTAAAAGCAATACAGGAAGGATCCGGCACATTCAGCAGCTTTGCCATTGCACAGCGTGCCTGAGAAACGATTCGTGATGCATGCAGAGTCGGTTCATGCGCACCGCGCCCCGGGTTGCCCGCTGTACGAAGTGCATCCATCATTGCCTGTTCCACCTCAGGGGGCTTGTGCAGGGTGGTCGCCGCATTATCAAGATAGATCATGGTTTCACCACGTTGCCGGCCAGCGTCAGTTTTTCCACGATCGTATACATATTGGTCACGCTACCGACGGCAAGTTTCTCGGTCAGGCCGTAGAAATTCAGACAGGTGCCGCAGGTCATGATCTCCACACCCTGTGCTTCCAGTGCCTTCAGGTCTTCCAGCATGGGGGAACCTTCGCAGGTCAGGGATGCGCCGCTATTGTAGAAAAGAATGGTCTTGGGCAGCTGATCCTGCTGGGTCAGTGCAAAGACAAAGGCTTTGAGCAGGGTCTTGCCAAGCTCTTCTGCACCAATGCCCATTTTATCCGAGCCGATGGCCACGACTGTATCCGTGCGGGTGTCCGGCACACAGGCGGGTGCTTCCTCTTGAGGCTCTTCAGCTGCTTCGCCAATGGTGAACAGCACACGGTATTCCTGCTCTGCCAGCTTTTCTGCACTGTACTGATAACCCTTCTGCTGAGCCATTTTGGTCAGGTTCTGTACGGCAATCTCGTTGTCTACGAGCACCTCCACCTGTCCGGCGCCTTTCAACTCGGCAATAGCCTTTTTCGCTTTTACAACAGGAAGCGGGCATGCGTCTCCGCGGGCATCAACATTCACCATCATTTGGGTAGCTCCTTTCAGTATTTCACAAGAATTTCCTGTTCCGCCTTGGGCAGAATTTCGCCCACGATCCGTGCAGGAAGCCCTGCCGCCTGCAGTTCCGCTTCCAGCGCGGCGGCTGCTTCCGGCGCAACAGCCAGAAGCAGCCCGCCGGAAGTCTGCGGATCGAACAGAACCTCCTCCATGGAAAAGGAAACATTTTCAAACGTAACAAACGGACCGGTATGGTTGCGGTTGCGCTGTCCGGCGGCAGTGTACAGAAAATCATCTGCAGCCTTTTCCGCCCCCGGCAGCACCGGTACTGCACGGGCATTGACGACGCAGGAAAGCTTCCCGCCCATCATCTCGTGCAGATGACCCAGAAAGCTGAAGCCCGTCACATCTGTGGCAGCATGAACCGGGTAGCGGCGGCTGATCTCAGCAGCAGCCTTGTTCAGCGTTGTCATGGAAGCAACGGCGGCATCCATATGCTCCGGCGCTGCTTCGCCCACGCGGTTTGCCGTGCAGATCAGCCCAACGCCCAGTGCCTTGGTCAGGATCAGCTTGTCACCGGGGAGGCCGGTATCGTTTGCGTAAAGACGTTTCGGGTCTACAAGCCCCGTCACAGACAGACCGTACTTTACGCCGCTGTCAGCGATGGAATGGCCGCCCGCCAGAACACCGCCGGCTTCTGCCACTTTTTCGGCTCCGCCGCGCAGGATCTCGCCCAGAATGTTCAGGTCCATGCTTTCCGGAAAACAGACGAGGTTCAGTGCAGTTTTCACCTCACCGCCCATGGCGTAGACATCGCTCAGCGCGTTTGCGGCTGCGATCTGCCCGAAGGTATAGGGATCATCCACCATCGGCGGAAAAAAGTCCACGGTCTGAACCAGAGCAACGTCATCCGTGATGCGGTAAACCGCTGCATCGTCCCGGCTGTCGTACCCGACCAGAAGGTTCGGGTCTTTTTCGCCCCGGGGCAGTTTTTCCAGAATACGGCTCAGTACACCGGCCCCAAGCTTCGCCGTACAGCCGCCTCCGGTGCAGAACACGATCTTTTCTTCTTTGCTCATGCGCGTTCTCCCTCTTCAAAATGTGTCAAAACGCCGGTTATCTGATAGCGTTCCTGCAGGATGCGGAGCGTCTGCTTCCCAAGCAGTTGACTGTCCGGCGTATCCGCCTGATTGAGCACAGCATAAAATGCTCTGCTGCCCACCAGCTTGCGCCCGCCCTGTTCACTGGCCAGCAATTCCGCCAGCAATTCCGGCGTCAGCGCAGCATCCAGCGGAGCACCCAGAAGTCCGGCCGCCAGCTCTGCCCGGAAGCAGACTTTTTCCAGCGGACGTCCCAGTGCCGAAAGGCCGGCCACTGCCAGCACGGTGTCGCACTGCGGCAAAATTACCGGTTCGTGCACCGCCGGAGCTTTGCACGGCATCCGCTTTGCCCCGTCTGCTTCAATGAGCGTCAGGTCGGCAAGCTCCATCCACCGGGTCAGCAGCTGTGCAGGCGGAACGGTCAGCTTGCCTTTCGGGGCGGCTGACCCTGCAACGGCATAGCTGCCGTCAGCCCACAGTGCATCCCGGGCAGCATTGTTATCCGCCCAGACACCGCCGGGCGGCTTCATGATATGTGTTGTTGTCGTAGCCAGAACTTTCCAGTCTTTGCGGGCGCAGCAGGACGCCATGGCATACATCAGAGTCGTTTTTCCGCCGCCGCCCACAAGCGAGACGATATGTCCCTTTTCTGTCAGGAACGGAAAGCAGCGTTCCAGGTTCATTCTTCGCCCTTTTTCGCCGCCGCTGCCATGGCAATCTTTTCCGGCGTGATGGGCAGCTCATAGAACCGAGTGCCGATGGCGTTGTAAATCGCATCCGAAATGGCCGGAAGCGGGGTGTTGATGACCACTTCACCGATGGATTTTGCACCGAAGGGGCCGTTCGGCTCATAACTGCTTTCAAACTCCACCCGGATCTTACCAACATCTGTGCGGGCCGGGATCTTATACTGGAAGAACGAATTTTCTTCCGGGTAACCTTTTTTATCGTAGGTGATGTTCTCAGTCAATGTCATGCCGATACCTTGCAGCAGACCGCCCTCGGCCTGCACACGGGTCAGGTTCGGGTTGATGGGTGTGCCGCAGTCCACACAGGCGTCAAACTCCAGCAGTTTCACCTCGCCGGTCTCGGTGTCCACCTCCACCTCTGCAGCGCCTGCCATGTACGGCGGGGGCGACAGCGGCGAAGAATGCGTCTCGGTGGCTTCCAGCGGCACTGCATGTCCGTTCTGTGCCGCCGCTGCAACAGCGGCCAGCGTCACCTGATGGGAAGGCTCTGTACTCTCGAACACCGCTTTGCCGTCAAACTCCACCGCATCCGCCGGGCAGTTCAAAAGCTCTGCGCCCAGTTTGCAGATCTGCTCCCGCAGCTTCATGGCGCACTTTTCCGTGGCCTTTCCGGTCACATAGATGGTACTGGACGCATAGGAGCCGGAGTCGTAGGGCGAAGAGTCGGTATCTGCGCCGAACACAGAGATCTCATCCAGCGTGCAATCCAGAACTTCGGCCGCGATCTGCGCCAGCGTGGTGTCACAGCCGGTGCCCATATCGGCGGCACCGATCATCAGGGTATACGAACCATCATCGTTCAGTTTCAGGGTGGCGCTGCCCACATCCATTCCGGAAATGCCGGAGCCCTGCATGGCCATGCCCATGCCGACGGCGCGAACCTTGCCGTTGCCCATGTCCCTGACAGGGTACTTGTGTTCCCAGTCGATCATCTCGCGTATCTTGACAAGGCAGCGATCCAGCGCACAGCTGGTGTTCACGGCACCGTAGTAGGCGGGCATCACGTCACCTTCCTGCACGGTATTCTTGAGCCGCAGCGCAAAGGGATCCATATTCAGCTTGTGAGCCAGCTCGTTCACGGCCGATTCCACCGCAAACAGCCCCTGTGTTGCACCGTAGCCGCGGTAGGCACCGGCAGACATATGGTTGGTATACACCACATCACTGACAAAGCGGAATGCTTCGGCCTTGCCGTACAGCGGGATGGATTTATGTCCGGACAGGCCGACTGTCGTGGGGCCGTGTTCGCCGTAAGCACCGGTATTGGACAGGGTGTACAGGTCGATGCCCTTCACGATGCCGTCTTTGGTGGCGCCTAACCGGACATGCATCTCCATCTCATGCCGGGGCGAGGAAGCGATCTGGCTTTCTACGCGGCTGAAGATGATCTTGGAGGGCTTTTTGGTTTTCCATGTCACGAACGCCGGGTACACTTCGCACACCGCCGTCTGCTTGGCGCCGAAACCTCCGCCGATACGGGGCTTGGATACCCGCACCATGGACTTTGGGATATGCAGTGCGTTGGCGATATTGCGCCGTGCATGGAACACGATCTGCGTCGAGCTGAGCACGTTCAGACGGCCGTAGGTGTCGATGGAGCAGTAAGTGCGGAAAGTCTCCATCATGGCCTGCTGGCAGGCTTTGGTGTGATACACATGGTCGATGACCACATCGCACCCTGCCAGAACGGCATCGATATCGCCGGAACTGCTTTCGTCGTGAGCGCACAGGTTCCGTTTGTTATCGGCTCCCACCGGGCACAAGCTTTCCCAGTTGTCCTCCGGATGGACGAGAACCGGGTTATCCTTGGCGATATGGTAGTCCAGCACGGCTTCCAGCACTTCATACTCGACCTTGATGAGCTTCAGTGCCTTGTCTACGCATTTTTCGTCTTTACCGGCCACAATGGCAACCACATCGCCCACAAAGCGCACATGGCGGTCAATGACCAGCCGGTCGTAGGGGCTGGCTTCCGGGTAGGTTTGGCCGGCCTCTGTATAGCGACGGCCGTTTTGATCCACATCTTCCCAGGTGTAGATTGCTTCGATGCCCGGCACCTTTTTTGCCACAGCAGTATTGATGGTCTTTACGATGGCATTGGCATGAGGTGAGCGCAGCAGCTTGACGATCAGGCAGTCCGCCGGGATCACGTCATCCATGTACACGGGCTGGCCTGTGACCAGCTGCATGGCGTCTTTTTTGCGGAACGGCTTGTTGACGGTATTCATTCAGCGGCCTCCTTCTGCTTTTTCCATGCAAGAAAATTCATGATGCCACGCAGCTGGCCCTCGTAGCCGGAGCAGCGGCAGAGGTTGCCGGACAGATATTCTTTAACCTCTTCCTCGCTGGGGTACGGATTTTCGCGGAACAGCGCCAGCGCATTCATGATAAAACCGGGATTGCAGAAGCCGCACTGCTCCGCGCCCTGATCGGCGATGAATCCGCCGAACTCTGCTGCTTCTTTCTGCAGGCCCTCCAGCGTGGTGACCTTGTGGCCGTCGGCGCGGGCAGCCAGCACCGAGCAGGACAGCACCGGCTTGTCATCCAGAAAAACGGTGCACAGGCCACAGTTGGATGTTTCACACCCTCGCTTGACACTTTTGCAGCCATGGGCGCGGACAAAATCGATCAGGAGCATGTCCGGAGCAACGTCCTCCGTTACCATGATCCCATTCAGCATAATACGGATCTGCATTCAGTTTTCCTCCTGTGCGGTACGTTTTTCCAGTTCCAGAACAGCACGCTTCGTCAGGACACCTGACAGATGGCGGCGGTATTCGGCACTGCCGCGCATGTTGGCTCCGGTCACGATCTGCTGCTTCACCTCATCTGCCATTGCCTGTGCAAGCTCTGCTGCAGGAGCCTGCCGCACAGGCAAGTCAAACCGAACCGCCTTCAGCGGACGCGCACCGATCGCAATGCGGTAGCTGCCGTCTGCAAGACGGGCAGCAGCGCAAGTGAGCACCGGGATATCGGTCTGGCTGTTGCGAACAGACTGATAGAAAAATTCCGCTTTTTCCTTTTTGACGATCAGCCGCACAAGGATGTCCCGGTCATAGGGACGCTCAGCGTACTCCCGCAGGGACACGATGCCGCCCTTGTACAGCTCTACCGAACAGTCCATGGCCATGAACAGCGTGAGCACATCGGAAAAGCCGAACCGGCTGTAGACGCTGCCGCCCACAGTGGCCAGATTGCGCAGTTGCACGCCCACGATATGCCGCAGAGCTTCTTTTGCTGCGCCGTGGGTATAGGCGGCAAGGCCGGGGTGCTCCTCCAGCTGCCGCAGTGTGACCATGGCACCGATGGAAAAACTGTCCTCGGTCTCCTCTATGGTGTCCAGTCCCAGACCGGACAGGTCGATGGCTGTGCCGACATTGATGTTCTCCATTTTGAGCCAGATCATGCCGCCCAGCACACGGTTGGCCTTTTTCTGGTTCAGCTGCCACGCTTCTTCCAGAGTTTCGGCCCGCTTATATTCTCGGATCGTCATCATAGCTGCAGGTTCCTCTCTTTTTTCTCTGTTCTTTTATTTTAACACAGATTTCGATATAATACTATTGTGAATTCGTTTCAGAAGGAGTGGTACTATATGAAAGAACTTCTTCCGGTGGGCTGTGTCATCATGGCATCCGGTCTGAGCCAGCGCTTCGGCTCCAACAAACTCCTTGCGCCGTTCTGCGGGGAACCGATGCTATGCCGCGCATTTGCAGCGACCGATACTCCAAAGCTTTCGGCCCGCATCGTGGTGGCACGTTCGGACGAAGTTGCGCAGCTTTGCCGCTCCCGCAATGTTCCGGTGCTGCTACACGATCTGCCTGGTCGAAACGATACGGTGCGGCTGGGTCTTTCTGCGCTGCTGGAACAGGTTCCGGAGCTTTTTGGCTGCATGTTCCTGCCGGGAGACCAGCCGCTTTTGTGCCGCGAGACAGTGGAAGCCATGGCAGGCATCTCCGGATGGGATCACAGGACCCGGCTGGAACGGCAAAAAGAAACAGAACGGGAAATCTTCCGTCTGGGATTCCGGACCCGTAACGACCCATCTCCCCTTACCGGAAGCCCCGTTCTGTTTGAAAAAGGACTTTTTCAGGAACTGCTCACCTTGCCGCAGGGCATGGGCGGCAGTGTTCTGCTTCGGAAATATCCCGCTCATGTTCACACCGTCTACATTTCGGATCGGAATGAACTGGCCGACGCCGACACGCCCGAAGCACTGGCGCAATTGGAATCACTGGCCCGGCAGAAGCTTTGAGCTTTATTCTGCCTTGTCATCCTTCGGCAGCAGCACATTCAGCAGGATCGCCACGAATGCAGCCGGAACGATGCCGGATTCGCCGCAGATCAGCTGGAAAGCGTGCGGAGCCTGTGCCAGAATGCCGCTGTTGGCACCCATGCCGTAGCCAACACCCAGAGCCACCGAGACGATGGTAAGCTGACGCGGGGTCATCTTTTCCTTGGTGATGAGCTGGATGCCGCTGACCACGATGGAAGAGAACATCATAACGGCAGCACCGCCCAGAACGGCCTGCGGCATAATGGAGATCAGCGCGCCGAGCTTGGGGATCAGGCCGCACAGGATCAGGAAGATGGCACCGGAGGCCAGAGCCATGCGGTTGACCACCTTGGTCATGGCCACCAGACCCACGTTCTGGCTGAAGGAAGTGTTGGGCAGAACGCCGAACAGAGCCGCAAAGGTAGAGCCCAGACCGTCACAGATCACGCCGCCGGACAGTTCTTTATCGGTGGGCTCGCGATTCATGCCGCCCTCCATGACACCGGAGATATCACCCACGGTCTCAACAGCGGTAACAACGAACATGATCAACACCGGCATAATAGCGCGCATATCAAACACGATCTTGACCGGCATCAGCTTGGGGATCGCAAACCAGGAAGCCTGCGCAACTTTATCCCAGTTGAGGACCCACGCTTTGGTGAACTCCACGCCGTCGGCGGTAACGCCGGTGGCAGGCAGGACAAAACCCATCACAAACGCTGCCAGATAACCTGCCAGAATACCGATCAGGATGGCGGAAGAGCTGAGGAAGCCGGTGGTCCAGTGCTTGAAGATCAGGATCACCACCAGTACGAACAGCGCCAGCAGCAGATTTTCCATCGAACCGAAATCCTTTGCGCTGTTGCCGCCGCCGAAGGAGTTGATGCCAACAGAGATCAGCGACAAACCGATGGACAGCACCACCGTGCCGGTGACCACAGGCGGAAAGAATTTGCGCAGGGGTTTGAGGAAGAAGCCGAGCACGCTTTCGAAAATGCCGCCGATGATCGACGCACCCATAATGGCGCCATAAGCCAGCACGCCGCCGCCCATACTGCCGACGACACTGTTGAACACGCCGATAAAACCAGAGCTTGTACCCATAATGATAGGCACGGCACCGCCGACCGGTCCGATGGTGAACAGCTGCACCAGCGTGACCACACCGGCAACGAACATGGCGCTCTGCAGCAGCGTGACCTGCAGGTCAGCAAATTCACCGCCCGCAATGCCGCAGGCGCTGGTAATGATCAGCAGCGGGGTCAGGTTGCCCACAAACATAGCGCAGACATGCTGCAGACCCAGCGGAATAGCCTGCTTCAGGGACATTTTGGCGTCGAACTGATAAGCCGACTCCTCGAGTTTGACTTCCTTCAAACGATCCACTCTCCTCAGATTTTGACACAGTTTGTATTTTCGGATGCTTCGGAAAAAAGCGGATTCATTATAGCAAAACTGAGAATTATTGTAAATTAAGTATGACTTTTCCGTGAACGGTTGTTCTTCATATCCCGGCGGCATTTTTTGCTCTGAACTGAACAAAGCAGGACGTTCTACGCGCCTTTTCTTCCGCTTCCGGCGGATTTTCGCGCAGAACACCCTGCTTTTCCGGATTCATCTCTCTTCTTTTTGTGCGATACAGAAATTTTACAGTTCTGTCAATCCGTAATCCCTCAGACAGCGCCGGATGCCCTGCCGGGTCGTGTCAAAATGGATGCCGCAGTGTTCCAGTTTTGTCACGTCCATTACAAGGTTGCGGTGCCAGTCTGCTTCTTCGATCCGCACGGTGATGCCAAGTTCCTGCGCAAACTGCTGCGCGGTGCACACCATATCCGCATCGTTTCCGCTGCCGAAGTTATACACCCCGCCGGGGAGACTGAGTGCAGGTTCCAGATTGCAGATCACTTGCCGGACATAGGTCACCCCGCGGAAATCGTTCCGGGAGAACGTTGCCGTTTCCCCCTTCACCGCAGCACGCAGGAGGTTCATCGGCAGATTGCCCCGGATCGGCAGACCGTAACCGGGAAGGTCATACATCCATGCGGCGCGGAGATGAACCGAGTCCGGGCAGATCTGCAGCACACGCTGCTCTGCTTCCAGTTTATAGCGGCCATACACATTGGAAGGGGCCAGCTCCAGTGTTTCCGGCAGCGGTCCTGCTTCCGGAACACCTGCGTAGACCTGATCCGAACTGAACGCTGCTAACTTTGCGTGGGTCTTTGCGGCTGCTTTCGCCAGCCAGACCGGCAGCTGCACGTTTGCACGATATGCCTCTTCCGGATACTGAGCGCAGTAACCGGTGTCCGAGATCGCCGCCGTATGCAGGATCACGTCCGGGCAGATCTTTTCGACCTGCTCCATGATTTGCGCTTCGCCGGCCGTCCGGAAAAAGCCTTTGGGCAGCGTGTACAGAGCATCGTTCCGGCTCCATTGCTGCAGGATACGGGAACCGACAAATCCGCCTGCACCGGTGACGAGGATCTTTTTCATTGCAGAGTTACTCCTTTTTCGTTTGGAAACAAAAAGCGCCTGGGAGCACCGCAGCTTCCGGGCAGCTTCTGCTACAGGGTCAGACAAAAAATTCCAGTACAAAAACCACCGCGCAGCAGGCCACCGAAACCTGAAACAGGCTTGCGCCGAACCATGCTGCAGCGATGCCCACCACCAGTGCCATGGCGCCGGCCGCAGGGCTCTGTGTCGCGTTGACGATGGCCGGAAAGGTCATGACTGCCAGCGTAACATACGGTACATAGTATAAAAAAGACTGGACGAAGCGGTTCTTGATGGGCTTGCGGATCAGCGTAAGCGGCAGGATGCGGATTGCATAGGACACCAGTGCCATGACCGCAATGTAGATATAATTATTGTGCGTCATGCTCTGCCTCCTGTTCCTCCGTATTGACCGGGAAAAGCACCGCTGCTGCACTGGAAATGAGTACCGTGAGCAGGATGGTGCGGGTTCCCTCCGAAAGCGCGGAGATGCCCGGCAGATAGTTGCACACAAAACTCAGTGCAAAGCTGATGGCCACCAATGCTGCCACAACTTTGCTCTTGCGGGCCGGCGGGATGATGATGGCCAGAAACATGCCGTACAAAGCCACACTCAGCGCGCTGACTGCCCGCAGCGGCAGCAGATTGCCTGCGATGATACCCAGTGCTGTACCGGTCGCCCATGCGGGTGCGGCCAGCAGGATGGCACCGTAGGTATAATACGGGTTCAGACTGCCCGGCCGGGCAATGGTGATGCCGAACAATTCATCCGTCACATCATAGCCGATGACCAGCCGGTGCCAGAAGGGCGTGCCCGGCGCAAACCGCTGGGCAAGCGCGCAGCTCATGAGCAGATAGCGCGCATTGGCGATCAGGGTGATGACCGCCACCTCCAGACAACTTGCGTTTGCCATAATGATCGCAAACGCTGCATACTCGCCTGCCGAAGCGTTGTTCAGCAGGCTGACAAGGAACCCCTGAAACGGGGTGAATCCTGCCCGCCTGGCCGCAATGCCAAGCGAGAACGAGACTGCAAAATAACCCAGAGCAATGGGCACGCCGTCGCGCATTCCTTCGCAGAAGATCTTGCGGCTGAAAGCCCAGATCGGCTTTTTTGCACTGACAAGTTCCGGGTCAAGGAACTTTGATTCCGTCTCCATGTTGACTGATGCTCCTTTCCTATTCCAAACACCAGAGTCTATTATACTCCGCCCGGGCAGGATAGAAAAGAGCTTTTCGGGTTATTTCGCGCGCAAAAAAGAGAACGCTGCCGTTTTGCGGCAGCGTTCTTCGGTCATTTTACACACTGGGCACCAAAAAGTGCTGTGCCTGCGGCAATGTCTGTGTGTCAGCGTCCAGCCCGTTGGCAGCCAGCATCTGTGCAGGAGAAACATGAAACCGCCGGGCGATGTCAAAGGGCTTTTCCCCTTCCTGCGCGTAATAGATGCGCAGGGCGATCTCCGGATTCGCTGCAGTCAAAGCCTCACCAAGAGAGACCTCGCCGATCGCGGTGAACGCTTTCCGGCAGAGGACCGCCCCCTCTGCCCGGGCTGTCACAGTTACGTCCAGCGTCCCGCCTGCGCAGCTGCACTGGACGTTTTCCGTGCTCAGCCAGCACTCCGGGAAAAGTTCTGTGCCCGGCGATACTTCTGCCGGAAGCGGAAAACGCAGTTCCAGCGGCTTTTCATAGCTTTCCAGCTCGGCAAGGCTGTTCTCGGCAAAGGCTGTGGCAACCGCCCGCACCGTCAGCTCCGGCCTGCCGTCCCGCCAGTCGATCTGCACAGGACCATAGGAAACGAAACAGGCACGCAGCTGTGCACCCGCATCCGGAAGCGGGCCTGCCGCCGAAGCAGAGGAAGTTTCATTCAGCAGACAGGCCAGATCATCCACAGCCAGTTCCTGCGGGGTGAAATTCGTCTCGTACCGGGTGGAAAATGCATCTGCCGCCGTCTGCAGCTGAAACGGCCGCCAGGCATGCAGGTGCATCATCACGTTTGCCGTCAACTGGCTGCCGGCATCCTGCTCTCCCTCTGAAACGGAGAAGCCGACAGGCTCCAGAACACACAGGCATTTGCAGTCCTCCGCGATGCCGTCCAGATCTACGACCTGCTGGAACGGCAGCGCCGCTGCCTGACTCTGCAAAGAGGTCTCCCCTTCGGCACGCCACGCGCACGATGCCCGGATCTCGCCTTTGACCACGGCTTTTCCGGTCAGAAGCTTTACCTCCCGTACCGCAGCGGTTCCGGTGATGTCCAACACTGCGGCCGGTGGCTTTGCGAACACCAGTTCACCTTCGGCCGTGACCAGCTTTTCCAGAACCGCCACGCTGCGCACGCCGCTGACCGTCTGCAGCCGCTGCTCAATGTTCCCGTCCGCCAGCGCGGTGATGACCTCGGAGTTGTTCTGCGTGTGAAGGGAGACGACCAGCCCGAACGCACCGCGCACTTCGATGCGGCGGGGCGTCACTGCCCGGCAGTTGAGGTATTCGGTCTGGCCCTCGACCATGGCTGCCCAGGATGTGGAATCAGCTTCCGGCGTTTCCAGCTGTTTTGTGAAAGGCAGCTTCTGCTCTGTCTGGCAAAGACCCGTCCCGTCTTCGCCCTGATAAAACACGACACAGCGCAGATAGCCCTCCAGCGTCAGCCGACCGGGCTGCAGCCGTTTTTGCAGAACGACCGGTTTTGCAAAGCATTTGACCAGCTTGAACACCGGCGGAAGATAGTCTGAGATAAGGATCTCGGTCTCAAGCGGGAGTTCGGCTTTCATCGTGCAGTCAGCCCCCGCCTGCGGCAATGTATCCCGAAAGATCTTCAGTTCCATGCAGTGTACCCCTTTCCCTGTCCGTCTCTATCAAAAGGTATGCACACTCTGGCTCGGATATGCAAAAGAGCACGGTGCCGCATGTGCACCGTGCTCTCAGGATCAGTTTAAATTTCGCGGAGGACCGAGATGGTTTTGATGCCATATCGTTTCATCAGTTCCACTGCCGCAGGCGAGACGACCTCACCGCTGACCACAATGGGGATCGCCGGCGGGCAGGAAACTGTCGGCATCACGCAGACGCGCCCCGCAGCCTGCTCTGCCGGGATCATCTCCTGCGGGGCGAATACCGCCTGCCGGATCGCGCAGTGGGCTGCAAGGCTCTGTTCCAGCGCCCGGAACCCGTCTGCCGTCTGTTCCGGAACCGGAATCGGGCCGGGAATCGTTTCCGCGATACTGCGGACGGCAGCCGTCAGACGCTCGAAGTCCTGCGGAGGATTCTCCGGTGTGAACATCAGCACCACATAGCGGGGGTCGGCATACTCGCACTCGATCTGCGCACTGCGCAGCCGGCCGGCCAGTTCCTGCCCGGTCAGACCCAGTGCCGCAGCATCCAGCGTTACCTTGAGCGGCTCGCTTTCCAGGGCCAGCGGCACAGGACAATATTTTGCCGCAGCCGCTTCGTTCAGCTCCCGGCGCAGCCGGGTCAGATAGCCGCAGCACTGCATCAGCCGCAGCGGATATCCCTCGGAAAGAACGCGGTTGCACTGATCCAGCGACTGCAGGATCAGATAAGACGGGCTGGTGGAGCCGAACAACGCCAGCGCATGGCGCACGGCAGCTTCATCCTGTACCGGAGCGTTCGCGCCAAGATGCAGGTAGGCTCCGCCCGTGACCACCGGCAGCGTTTTGTGGCCGGAGTCGCAGCACATAGCCGCGCCCAGCTCGATGGGATGCTTCGATCCCTGCGGAAGAAACCGAAGATAGGCCCCGTGAGCATTGTCCACCAGCAGCGGCACCCCGGACGCATGACAGACCCCGGCCAGCGCAGCGATATCCTGCATTCCGCCGAGATAATCCGGGCTGGTGACATAGACGCCGAAGGGCTTTTTGCCCTGCCGTTCCATTGCCTGAAGTTCCTGCTTCAGCCGCCCGGCGGAAACAGGACAGCTGCACAGCGCCCCGGCATCTTCCTGCGCAGGCCAGAGCCACCGGATATCAAAATCCAGCAGCGCAGCAGCATAGAGCAGCGCCTTGTGAGCGTTGCGTGCTGCCAGCAGCACCGGGCGACCGCCGGTCTTTGGAGCGGCCTGCAGCGCAAGAAAGAGCATGGCGCGGATGCACTGGGAGGAGCCTTCTGTGCTATAGAAGGTATGTGATGTACCAAAAAGCTTTGTGGCATTGGCTTCGCTCTCTGCAATGATGCCCTCGGCTTCATACAGCTCATCTGCACCGCTGATTTCGGTGATATCCCACGGCTCAAAGCCCAGAATCTTCTGTCCCTTGTGGCCGGGCATATGCAGCCGGGAGGTGCCGGACTGCGCATACCGGCGCACAAAATCCACAATGGGCGTGGTCATGCTCATTCGCAGGCTTCGCCGTCAGCGCAGGCATTGCAGGTGCTGCCCAACTCGATGGGCACTTCGATGCCCTTTGCCGCCAGCTCCTGATTCTCGGCCACCTTGATCATGATAGCGCACTCCATGCGCTTACGGAACAGCTCGCAGCCGTACTCATACACGCCGGTGATGTCGCCGGTAGCATGGTAGGAGTTAGCTGCGCAGCCGCCGGAGCAGTAAAGCTTTGCCCAGCAGTCCTGGCACTCCTTGCGGGCGTAAGCGTTGCAGTGCTTGAACTTGTCGCGTACTTCGGTGTTGGTGACGCCCTTCCAGATGTCACCCATCAGATACTTCGGGTCACCCACAAACTGGTGGCAGGGGTACAGATCGCCCCAGGGGGTCACGGCCATATACTCGGTGCCGGAACCACAGCCCGAAATGCGCTTATAGATGCAGGGGCCGCCGGTCAGGTCGATCATATAATGATAGAAGGTAAAGCCCCGGCCCTCGCGGTCGCGCTTGATCATCTCTTTGGCGAGGATCTCGTACTGCTCCTTCAGGATGGGCAGATCCTCCTCGGTCAGGGCGCTGGCCTCGCCGGGCTTGGACACCACAGGCTCCATGCTCAGCTCGGTAAAACCGAGGTCGGCCATGTGGAAGATATCGTTGGTGAAGTCAGTATTATAGTGGGTGTAAGTGCCGCGCATGTAGTAGCCCTTGTCGCCGCGCTTCTTCACAAACTCCTGGAACTTGGGCACGATGGTATCGTAGCTGCCGTGGCCGGCGTAGTCCTTGCGGAAGCGGTCGTGGACTTCCTTGCGGCCGTCCAGACTCAGCACAACGTTGTGGCATTCCTTGTTGCAGAAATCGATCACATCATCGTCGATCAGCATACCATTGGTGGTCATGGTGAAGCGGAAGTTCTTGTTGTGGATCTTTTCCTGCTCGCGGCAGTAGGCCACCAGCTTTTTGACCATATCGAAGTTCATCAGCGGTTCGCCGCCGAAGAAGTCCACTTCCAGATTGCGGCGGGTGCCGGAGTTCTCGATGAGGAAATCCATGGCGCGCTTGCCCACTTCAAAGCTCATGAGGGCACGGTCGCCCTGATAGCGGCCCTGCGAAGCAAAGCAGTAAGAGCAGTTCAGGTTGCAGGTGTGCGCCACATGCAGGCACAGAGCCTTGACCACGGTGTTGCGGTTCTTGAAGTCGAAGGCCATATCCCGGTAGACGTCAGGACTCCAGAGTTTTCCGGCTTCCTTCAGGGCGGTGACATCCTCGATGCACTGGCGAAGATCTTCTTCGGTCACGTCCTCACGGTCGCCGTATTTTGCCATCATGGCCGAAACGATCTCGTCGGCGGTGTGCTCCGGATACATGGCGATGACGTCATACGCCACATCATCCACCACATGCACCGAGCCGCTGCAGGTATCCAGCACGATGTTATAGCCGTTCAATTGATACTGATGTACCATTTTACTCTCCATTCCAAATTACACAAAAAAATGCCGCCCGGCAAAGGCGGCATAGGGTTTGCAGAAATTACTTGTTGCTGTTCTCGCACTGCTGGTTAGCCACGCCGCAGGAGGTCTTGCATGCGGACTGGCAGGAAGTCTGGCACTCGCCGCAGCCGCCGGTCTTGACGCTCTTGGTCAGGTCACGAGTAGCAATGGTCTTGATACGTTCCATAATAGAAAACCTCTCTAACTCTCAAAATTCACCGCACCGGAAAAAACCGGCACGCATTTATCTTTTCATATGATAACACGCAAGGCGGATTCTGTCAAGATTTTTGTATCGTGAAATCAACATTGTGTATGGGGCCGGGAGTTTCTCTGAGGGCCGTCCGCTGGGGTGGGACCCTATTGCCGCAGAGCGGCAATAGGGCGGGCGATGGAATGCAACAGCAACGACCGCTGCCAGCGGCAGAAACAGGAAGTTGCTGTTGGGGCAGCGGCCAGCTGGATGCAAGGCTCGACCAAGAGCCGACGCATACGCTGGGAGCCGCAACCCGTCCCCGATTCGTGTCCGAAGAGAAAGCTACCGCCCCCTCACCACTGCGGCTGATACTTTGTCAGAACGGTGTGCAGGCCAAGCTCCCGTGCGCGGGACAGTAAGTACCGGTAGCGGCACAGCAGCGCCTGCCGTTCATAGATGCGCTGCTCGATCAGATCCGTATCCACCTCAAGGTCGAACATCATCTCGTTGCGTTTCAGGCAGAACAGGCACTCCTTGAGTTCCTCCTCCAGTTCCGGGTGGTAGCGTTCGTGCTCGTCGTCCCGCGGAATGCGGGGTGAAAGCAGGGTCTGGGTGTTTTGTGTGGTTCGTTCCGTCATAGGCCATCCTCCTTCTTTTCTGTGCTCTAAGGTTTGCACATTTCAGTATATGAGGATGTGTGCGCGGAATATGCCGGATTACGAGACAGAACAGCAGCCGCCCCCATCTGAGTCCAAAAAGGGGCGGCTGTTATCACGCTTGTGCCCGAAAGTAGGTTCCGTAAGGGTTGTCGTGGTTTCCGGTCAGATCATTCATGCGGTTTATGCAGTGAAGTTCCTGCTGGTTGCACTCGGACAGATAATCCGTCAGTTCCGAAGATTTCTGCAATTGCTCAAGACGTCTGTCCATCTCCTCGCCCTGAACGCTCAAACTCTGCATTTCATCCGCAATGCGGCCTTCTTCCTGCAGCAATGTGCCGATTTTCTGGTTGGAATCCTGCAGGCAGCAATACAAAGTATATTGGTTTGCCTGAATTGATGAAAGATCCTTCAGGATATCATCCAGACGTGTAATGATTTTATCAAGCCGGATCTCCAGCTCCAGAATGTTATATGCGCCCTCCAGCGTAGTGCAGCGGCCTGCGCAAAGATACTCATAAATAGAGCATACCATCACATAGCTGCGGTATTTTGGAAGCACAATATTATAAGCATACATTTTTTCGAGATTTTTTCTGCTGCTTTCCAGTGCTGTTTCCACCTTCTGACGGCAGGCTTCAGCGACAAATTTTTGTGCCTGCAGCTGCTGTACCCGCATTTGCCGTTTTTTGTTTTTGTTCTCAAGCTCGGTATACTGGCGACATTTGTAATCATATACCCCCATATCATACTGATAGATTGCATCAGCTTTTTCGATGGCCTTTTTACGGCTGATCAAGGAACTTAGACTGTCAAAAGCTCCAATTATGGCCATAACAATGCCAGCAATGCAGCATATACCCACACCCCACTCGTCCAAGAAACCAATTCCGTAAGCGATCAACGCAACCAAAATCGATCCAATCAGAGTAAAGATGAAATCTTGCTGTGCTTCTTTTCGCAGTGCTTCTTTACTCTCATTCTCATGCACTCCCTTCCGAGATGGTTTAACGGGCTTTTCCATAGTGCGCATATTGTTATGGAGAATATTGATTTGATTTTCGTACTCTCTGATGCCACGCGACATCCTGCCGCATAATTCCTCCTGCAGATTCACTTCTTTTTCTGTCTGTACGATCATGCCGAGATATTCTTTTAATTCCGCAACGGTCATACACGATGCCATCCTTTCCATGCCGGGCATTGTCTGTATGTTGATGATAACTTCTTTTCGGGAAGCTGTCAATATATCCTTAACTTCTTCTGCATACAAGCTGATGAAAGATTATCATTTCAGTGCCGGACAGTTGAACCGCCTGCGCAAAAATGAAAATGTCAGCACCTGTCCCCTCCATACCCTCTGCCTGATTTCAGACTGCAGAATGAAAGACGCCGCGGTCTGTTTGCGGGACAACACAGAGAATACAATATAAATAAAACGGAAAAGCGACATTTTTAAGAAAAATGCAAATTTTCAGAAAAATCCGCTTGACAAGTCGGACTTTTCCGCGTATAATAGCACACGTTGAGCGGCTCACCCCGCAAAACAAAACAGAATATTGGGGATTTGCATAGTGGTAGTGCGGTAGACTCTGACTCTACTTGTGGGAGTTCGATTCTCTCATCCCCAACCAGAAAAGCCATCCGGTTTCTATCGGATGGCTTCTTTGTTTTATTCGTGTCCTGTGTTTTGTCAGCACGCAAAAAGACCTGCGCCTTTTTCGAGGCGCAGGTCTTTGCTATTATCCGGAAAGCTTACAGCGTTACCTTGTGGTAGATCTTTTTGCCCTTTTTGATCACGACGCCCTTTGCCAGCTGCTCGGCGGTAAAGCTGACAGTCGGTGCTGCCACCTTTTCGCCGTCGGCCAGCACACCGCCCTGCACGACCAGACGGCGTGCTTCGCCGTTAGAAGCAGCCAGGCCAGCCTTGACCATCAGGGTCAGGATGCCGATGGAGCCGTCGGTCAGGTCAGCCTCGGTCAGCTGGGTGGAAGGCATGTGCTCGGTATCCATGGCGTTGCCGCTGAACAGTGCACGGGCTGCATTCTGAGCTTTTTCGGCCTCTTCCTTGCCGTGGACCATGCTGGTCATCTCGTAAGCCAGAATTTCCTTGGCCTCGTTCAGGCGCTGATCCTTCCAGGTGCTCATCTCGTCGATCTGCTCCAGCGGCAGGAAGGTCAGCATCCGGATGCACTTCATCACGTCGGCATCGCCCACGTTGCGCCAGTACTGGTAGAACTCGAAGGGACTGGTCTTGTTCGGATCCAGCCAGACCGCATTGCCGGCAGTCTTGCCCATCTTCTTGCCCTGAGAGTCGGTCAGCAGGGTGACGGTCATGGCGTAGGCATCCTTGCCCAGTTTGCGGCGGATCAGCTCGGTGCCGCCCAGCATGTTGCTCCACTGATCGTCGCCGCCGAACTGCATGTTGCAGCCGTAGTGCTGGAACATGTAGTAGAAGTCGTAGCTCTGCATGATCATGTAGTTGAACTCCAGGAAGGACAGGCCCTTCTCCATGCGCTGCTTGTAGCACTCGGCGCGCAGCATGTTGTTCACGGAGAAGCAAGCGCCGACTTCACGCAGCAGCTCCACATAGTTCAGGTTCAGCAGCCAGTCGGCATTGTTCAGCATCAGGGCCTTGCCCTCAGAAAAGTCGATGAACTTTTCCATCTGCTTTTTGAAGCAGGCTGCATTGTGTGCGATATCATCCTTGGTCAGCATCTTGCGCATATCAGTGCGTCCGGAAGGGTCGCCGATCATGGTCGTGCCGCCGCCGATCAGGGCGATGGGCTTGTTGCCAGCCATCTGCAGGCGCTTCATCAGGGTCAGCGCCAGAAAATGGCCGGCAGTCAGGCTGTCGGCGGTGCAGTCAAAGCCGATGTAAAAAGTAGCCTTGCCGTTGTTGATCAGGTCGATGATCTCCTCGTCGGTGATCTGAGCCACCAGGCCACGGGCCTGCAGTTCTTCGTACAGAGTCATTGTTCTTTCCTCCTGTTGGTTGTGGGCAGAGGGAAAAATAAAGCGCCCCCTGCCAAAATAAATTGGCAGAGGGCGAGAAAAAATCCGCGGTACCACCTCTGTTTGCCGCTTCCTCACAGAACCGGCCTCACGAGTGCACACCCCAGAGTAGAGCGACACTCCTGCGTTTGTAACGCTCGCACGCGGCACAGCCTACTAGCTCAGCGCATTCAGCCTGCAGCTCCGGGATGTATTTCGCCTGCTGCCCTGCAGTCCCTTTCACCAACCGGGACCTCTCTGTGCAGAACGCTTCAGGATACTTGTTCCCTTCATCGCCATTGACAATGCTTACTTTATCACAAGTGGCGGTACTTGTCAAGCAGCGTTTACCTGACCACGGTGTCCAGCATTTCCCGCGCATTCGCAAGGGAAAGTTCGGTGACATGGTCGCCGGAGATCAGCCGGGCCAGCGCCTCCACACGGCCTTCTGTATCCAGCGGATGGATTTCCGTATAAGTACGGTCGTTCGCGATGTTTTTCTGGATCAGCAGGTGGCAGTCTGCCAGTGCGGCGATCTGCGCCGTATGCGTGATGCAGAGGATCTGATGCCCCTGCGCGCTTTGACGCAGAACTTCGCCGATGCGGCTGGCGGCCTTGCCGGAAACACCGCTGTCGATCTCGTCGTAGATCACGGTGGGCACGGCGTCCTTATCCGCCATTGCATTCTTGATTGCAAGCGTGATACGGCTCAGCTCGCCGCCGGATGCGATCTTCGCCAGAGGTTTCGGTGCTTCGCCGGGGTTTGTGGAAATATAGAACTCAACGCTGTCCTGACCATGGCTTGCCAGCGGGCCGCGGGTATGCTGCAGCGTCATGCGGACGCCCGGCATGTTCAGAAAATCCAGCGTCCCGGAAATGCGTTTGTTCAGCGCTTCGAACGCATGCAGGCGCGTCTGAGTAAGGATCTCCGCTTTTTCGCGCGCCAACGTATAAAGGCGTCGCTTCTCCGTCTGAAGCTGACCCTGCCGCTCCTGCGAAGTCTGGATGCGTTCCAGTTCTTCCCGGGCTTTCTGCCCGAAGGCAATCACATCTTCCACGGTATCGCCGTATTTCCGCTTGAGCTTATAGAGCAGATCCAGCCGCTGCTCGATCTCGTCCAGTTCGGCATCATTGGTATCGTAGGCGTCCAGCCGCCGGATCAGATCGGCAGCTGCATCCTTCGCGGTATAGTAGAGGTCGGTCAGCTGACCGGCAGTCTCCGACAAGGCATCATCCAGCTGTGCAGCTTCGTCCAGTGCATTGGAAGCCTCGCCCATCAGATCCACCGCACCGGATGCTTCGTCCCCGCCGGAAAGCAGCGCATAGCACTGCGCAATACGGTCCCGGATCGTCGAGGCATTTGCAAGGATCTTCCGGCGGTTTTCAAGGGTCTGCTCCTCCCCTGCCGTCAGACCGGCAGCATCGATCTCCTGCACCTGATAGCTCAGCAGATCGATCCGTCGCTGTTTTTCCGCTTCGTCGGTGATCATGGCGTCCAGTTCCCGCTTGATCTGCACCAGTTTGCGGTACAGCGTATAATATTCCTGAAATTCCGCCCCGTTCTGCGCGTAATCATCCAGAATGCCGAGGTGATGCGCGGGATTCAGCAAACCCACCGAATCGTGCTGCCCATTGATATTGATCAGTCCCCCGCACAGGTCACGCAGAACGGCTGCAGTTGCAGGCATTCCGTTGATGCGGCAGGTGCTTTTGCCTTCCGCTGTGATCTCGCGGCTGAGCATCAGCGCATCCGCCCGCTCATAGCCGGCATTTTCCAGACGGTTCTGCACCTTCTCCGGGACCTGCTCGAACGCTGCACGGATCACGGCTTTGGCCGCACCGGTGCGCACAAGATCCCGGGAGGTGCGGTTGCCCAGGATCGCGTTGATCGAGTCGATCAGGATCGATTTGCCCGCACCCGTTTCACCGGTAAGAACATTCAGACCCGGCTGAAAGTGCACTTCCGCTTTCTGAATGACGGCAACATTTTCAATTTGCAGGCTGCTCAGCATACTAACCTCTCCCGCGTGTTATTTCTGCACGATATGCCGTGCCAGTTCCGAACAGATCGTTTTGGCGTCCCGCTCCGAACGCGCCACAATCAGGAACGTATCATCGCCCGAAAGCGTTCCAACGACATTTTTCCATTGCAAGGCGTCGAACACTTCGCAGGCTGCATTTGCCATACCGGAGTAGCATTTGACCAGAACCACATGCCCGGCATAATCGACCCCCAGAACCGATTCGTGGAAGATCGTTTCGAACCTTCCCTGCGTTTTGGGGTTGAAGCTCTCGTTCCGGCTGGAAACATACCGGTAACCATCTGCTGTTGCGGCTTTTACAAGACACAGCTCCCGGATATCACGGGAGACAGTGGCCTGCGTGACCTCAAACCCTTCCTTGCTCAGATATTCCAGCAGGACCTCCTGCCGGCTGATCGGGTTCTCCCGGACCAGCCGGAGAATTGCCTGCTGCCGTTCTCCTTTGCTTTTTGCGTCATCCTTACGGCTGCGTGCCATATTTTCGCCCCCCTGTTATCGCCTGCTGCGCAGTTTCTGATCGATTGCCTGGAACTGATCGGCCTTGCTGAAAGTGATCAGCTTGACCACCTGATCGGAAAGCCGGATCTCCGCAGTTGCTCCCGCCTTGAGCGGGAATCCGGCCGCACCGTCGCAGCTGATGAATACTTCGTCATCTGCCACCTGGCCAACACACACGTTCAATTTGCGTTCCTGCGCAAATACCATCGCCGGACTTGCAAGACTGTGCGGGCAGATCGGCGTAACGACCACGCCCTTCGTCTGGGAATCAAGGATCGGTCCGCCCGCTGCCAGCGAATATGCTGTGGAACCGGTCGGTGTGGCAACGATTACACCGTCGCCGCGGTAATGCTCCACGAGAATGTCATCGCAGTAGATGCTGAAATCAATTGCCTGCTGCAGCCGTCCTTTTGTGACCACGACATCGTTCAGCGCGTGGCCCTCCCATCCGTCATGGCCCAGCACGCGGACATGCAGCAGCATCCGGTTATCCAGACTGAACCTGCCCTTTGCCACGGCAGCCAGCTTCGTCTCCATTTCACTGATCTCGCAGGTGGCCAGAAACCCGCACCGGCCAAGGTTGATGCCGAGAATCGGTTTTGCGTACTGCAGCGACAGATTTGCTTCGTGCAGGATCGTGCCGTCCCCGCCGATGGTCAGGATCACATCAGCCCGTTTCAGGCATTCCTCCTGCGGCAGATAGAAGACACCGGCCGTGCTGCAGCTTGCCCGCATGGTCTCGCACATCAGAACTTCTGCACCGTGCGTCAGCAGGATCTGTGCTGCCCGGAGGGCGATTTCATAAGCTGACGGTTTGCCGGGGTTCGGAGAAATATAGATCGTCATGCTGCAAGCCCTTTCTTCCAGTGAGGTGCAAGTTCAGCGGTCAAGCGTGCTATGGCTTGCCGCTACGACCTGCTCGGCAACGCTGTCGTCCAGAACCGCAGGTTCCGCGCTTTTCTGAACGAACATCAGATACTCAATGTTGCCTTCCGGGCCTTTTACGGGGCTGAAGTCCAGCCCGCGCACCGCAAAGCCGTTGGCTGCAGCATAGCCCATCGCATTGTGCAGCACTTCCCGATGGGTGGCGGGGTCACGGACAACGCCGTTTTTTCCGACTTTTTCGCGGCCGGCCTCAAACTGCGGTTTCACCAGACAGACGCCCATGGCGTCCGGCGTGGTGATTGCCTGCGCCACCGGGAAAATATGATGCAGCGAGATGAACGAAACATCCACACTGAAAAACTCGATCGGCTCGGCCAGATCTTCCGGAGTAACGTTCCGGATGTTAGTACGTTCCATATTGACGACCCGTTCGTCGGTCCGCAGGCTCCATGCCAGTTGCCCGTAACCGACATCGACGGCATAGACTTTGACAGCACCGTTCTGCAGCATGCAGTCGGTAAAGCCGCCGGTAGAGGCGCCGATGTCCATGCACACTTTACCATTCGGTGTAAGCGGGAAGCACTTCATCGCCTTCTCCAGCTTCAGACCGCCGCGGCTGACATAGCCAATATCATGGCCGCGCACCTCGACCTTGGCATCGTCTTTGATCATCTCACCGGCTTTGTCCACCTTCTGCTCGTTGACAAACACAATACCGGACATGATCAGGGCTTTTGCCCGCTCCCGGCTCTGAACAAGGCCATTCTGCACCAGATATTGATCCAATCGAATTTTCACAGCGTTATTCTCCTTTCATAAGCGCCGCCCGCACCGCCTGAACAAGGTGGTCCGCATCCAGACCGACGCACTGTTTGATCTGATCGACCGTCGCATGAGGCAGACAGACGTCCCGTACTGCGCAATGGACAAATTGCCCATTCCAGCCTTTTTGCTGCAGCTCATATTCCAGATGCTCGCCAATACCGCCCGTGGCAACGCATTCTTCGGCAAGCAGAACAATTTTATAATTTTTCAGTTCTTCGACGAGTTTTTCTGTAAAGGGATATATCTTTACAAGCTTCAGTACATCACTTTGGATGTTTTCTGCCCCCAGTTTTCCGGAAGCCTGCAGCAAATCAGCCATTTCATCAGCATAGCTCACAAGGATAATTGATGCATCCTTTTCCCGCCTCAGAAAATCATACTCCGCCCCGCTGCAGGGATATTCTGCAAGCAGCGGGTTTTCTCCGCCGCGCGGATAGCGGATCGCACGCGGGCCGTGGAAGTCCTTTTGAAGCACACGGTGCAGCCAGTAGGTCAACTCCGCATAATTGGAAGGCGCGTAGACCGGCATTCCAACCTGACTCAGAAAAGCCGGATCGTAGATTCCCTGGTGAGTCTCGCCGTCTGCCGGGACGAACCCAGCGCGGTCGATTGCAAACACGACATCTTCTTTCAGAAGATTAACGTCGTGAATGATCTGATCATAGGAACGCTGCAGGAAGGTCGAGTAGATGCAGACCACCGGGAGCATTTTCTGGCTGGCAAGTCCGGCTGCAAATGTCACAGCATGCTGCTCTGCCATGCCGACATCAAAGAACCGTTCCGGGTGTCTATGGGAAAAGAACTGCAGCCCGGTTCCGTATTTCATGGCTGCCGTGATCGCACAGATGCTGTCGTCTGCCTCGCCCTCTTTCACAAGGGCCTTGCCGAACACGGTGGAGAAGGACTCCTTCGGTGCCACCTCCGGGTCCGGCATTCCGTCCGGGTCAAAAGCCGACACTCCATGGTAGTTGCCGGGATTGATCTCGGCCGGTTGATAGCCCTTTCCTTTTTTAGTGACAACATGCAGAAAATACGGTCCCTGACGGCCTGAAATGGTGCGAAGCGTCCGCTCCAGTTCTTCCTCATTGTGTCCATCCATCGGTCCGATGTATTCAAACCCCATATCCTCGAACATCGTCGAGTGATACATCGCACGCCGCAGCAGCGTTTTGGCGTTGGTAAGCGTCTTTTTCAGAGGCGTTCCCACCACCGGGACGCCGTCCAGAAAGCTGCGCACATTATCCTTTGCATCATAATAGGCCGTTGTTGTGCGCAGATGCGTCAGATAGCGTGCAAGTGCGCCGACATTTTTGGAAATGGACATCTTGTTATCGTTCAGGATCACCAAAAGGTTGTCCAGATGTTCGATGTTGTTCATTCCCTCGTAGACCATGCCGCCGGTAAAGGCACCGTCGCCGATCACCGCGACCACAACGCCCGGCTCATGACGCAGCTTTTTGGCCCACGCCATGCCGATTGCAAGGGAAAGCGCTGTATTGCCATGCCCTGCAATAAAGGCGTCATGTTCGCTTTCGTTCGGATTCGGGAAACCCGAAATGCCGTCCAGCTGTCGGAGTTTTTCAAACTGTGCTTTCCGTCCGGTCAGGATCTTATGCGTATAGCACTGATGACCTACGTCAAAAACAATTTTATCTCTCGGTGTCTCCAGCACCCGGTGCAATGCAACGGTCAACTCTACCGTGCCAAGATTGGATGCCAGATGTCCGCCGGTCTTTGAAATATTATCCAGCAAAAAATGACGGATCTCTGCACACAGCTGTTCGACCTGCCTGGGATCCAGCTGCTTCAGATCGCTGGGTTGATTGATGTTGTCCAGCAGCAACGTTTTCATAAACACACGTCCTTTGAAAGGTTTTACACAAAGGCCCTGTTCCTTATACCATCGGGTACAGCAGACCCACAGCCACGCCGACCAAAACACCGGCAACAACCTGCAGCGGGGTGTGGCCGACCATCTCTTTCAGGTGCATATTCTGGAGGAACGGCGCATTCTTTTCGCTCACTTCGATCCACTGGTCGATCATCTGGTTCAGCACCTTGGCCTGCTCGCCGGTCTCATGGCGGACACCCATTGCATCATGCATCGTAATGATCGCCACAACACTGGCCACTGCAAAGATCGCAGAGTTGACTCCTTCGCAGCGTGCTGTTGCAATGACCATGGCGCAGACCGTAGCGCTGTGGGCACTGGGCATACCGCCGTCTCCCCACATGCGCTCCAGCTGGAATTTGCCCAGCAGAATAAAGTTGATGATCGTCTTCAGCACCTGTGCCACGAACCAGCCCAGCAAAGAAACCGTCAGGATCTGATTGAAGGAAAGAATGTCGTGAATGAACTGCATAATCTTTTTCCTTTACCGATTTTGATTGATATCACGTTCTCAGTTTTTCCGGGTAAGAAGACGCTGCGCAAGCTGTTCGAGAAACGCAGCCTTTTCGCCGAATCGGCCGCGAAGCTCTGCACAGGTCTTTGCATTCAGCTGCCCGGCAAGTTCCATCGCCCCCTGCACTCCATAAAGGGTCGCAAAGGTGGTCTTTCCGTTCTCGCTGTCGCTGCCAATGGGCTTTCCGAGCTGCTCCGGGGTGCTGGTGACATCCAGCACATCATCTACGATCTGAAACACAAGGCCGATGCCGTAGGCATACGCCTCCAGCGCCTTGCATTTTTCTTCGTCGGCTTCAGCCGCTGCCGCGCCCATCTGGACGGCGGCGTTGATCAACGCACCCGTTTTGTTCCGATGGATCAGACGCAGCTGTTCCTCAGTAGCTGCAAGGGACTCATATTTCAGATCCAGCTCCTGCCCGTAAACCATGCCCCGGCTCCCCGCCCCGGCTCCGAGTGCTTTTGCAGCACGGACACAGGCCTGTGCGGATGCAGGTGCATTGGCGATCGCCTCAAAGGCTTCAGTCAGCAGAACATCGCCGGCCAGCATCGCCGTTGCTTCGCCGAATGCCTTGTGGCAGGATGGGCGCCCGCGCCGCAGGTCGTCATTGTCCATGCAGGGAAGATCATCGTGGATCAGTGAGTAACAGTGCAGCATCTCTATTGCTGCCGCAAACTGCTCTGCGGCAGCCATGTTGCCACCCAGCATCTCGCACACGCTCAGCACCAGCACCGCACGGATGCGCTTGCCCCCGCCCAGCAGGCTGTAGCGCGCTGCACGGCACACCTCAGACTCTTCCGGCAGAAATCTGCCGCATACTTTTTCCAGAGCGGAAGCCGTCTGTTCAAGATACTTCTGATACTGTGCCTGATATTCCATTACCGTTCCTCCTCTGCCGGAGCGCTCTGCGCGATCTTCGCATCGATCTCGTCGATCTGCAGCGAAGTCTTTTCCAGAACCATGTGACAATATTCCATCAGGGATGCTGCCTCCGCATACAGCTTGACCGAGTCGGAGAGAGACGTCTCTTCGTTTTGCATTTTCACAAGGATCGTATTCAGCCGATCCATGCCTTCCTCAAAACTTTTAGGTGTTTTCATTCGTTTCCTCCACCGTTTCCACCCGGCACCGTGCACGATGATGCGCACCGCAGACCCAGACCTTTTCGTCCGGCTGCAGAGCTGCAACGGTTGAAATGCTGCCGTCCGGCAGCGTGACCATCGCGTATCCGCGCGCCAGCACCCGATAAGGGCTCAGCGAGTCGGCCAGAGCGGCCGAGTGCTGCAGGGTCTGCTGTGCCAAAGCTTCTTTTTGCTGTATCTGCGTCCGAATTTTTTTCTGCAGTTGTAAAAGCTGTTCGTTATCCAGCTGCAAAGTCTTTCGCGCAGAGCATTGTTCCAACAGTAAGTTGTATTGTCTGAGACCATTATAGCATAAATCAGCCCGTTTTTGCATATTTTCACGAATATTTTTCTGAAGTTCCAGAAGGATCCTCATTTGTTCAGCCCGATCCGGTACAGCAAGCTCCGCCGCTGCCGACGGCGTCGGTGCACGCTGGTCTGCTACAAAGTCCAGAATGGTATAGTCGATCTCGTGGCCGATCGCGCTGATGAGCGGCTTTTTGCATCGGAACGCCGCGCGGGCAATGACCTCGGCATTGAACACCCACAGATCTTCCCGGCTCCCTCCGCCGCGGGCAACGATGATCTCATCGACCTCTTTGCACCGGCTGAGCCGGTCGATCGCATCTGCCACCTGCTGCGCCGCCTCAAAGCCCTGCACTGTGACCGGGCACAGCAGCAGCCTCACGGAAGGCCACCGGCGTCCCATCACATTGCGGATATCCTGCAGCGCGGCACCCGTCTTGCTGGTCACGACCCCGATGCATTTTGGGTAGGCCGGGAGCGGCTTTTTGTGCTCCTGCGCAAACAGACCTTCTTTTTCCAGCTGTGCTTTGAGCTGTTCCAGCGCCAGCTGCGCTGCGCCGATGCCGTCCGGGAACATCTCGTTGACGTAGATCTGAAACGCGCCGTCCCGCTCGTACAGAGTAGCCCGGCAACGCACCACGACCCGCATCCCCTCTTCCGGACGGAATGCAAGCCGCGCAGCCGACGAGCGGAACATGACCGCTTTCACGCTGCATTCTTCATCCCGCAGAGTAAAGTAGCAGTGCCCGCTGCGGGCGTTCTGCACAAAGTTTGCGATCTCGCCGCGCAGCGCCAGATCAAACAACGCATCGTTTGCGTCGAAAAGCATCTTCACATAGCGGTTCAGCGCAGAAACGGTCATCACCTCAGCCATAAACCGGCCTCCCGTGCAGCAAGGATGGAAACACCGATGGCATTATCGCTGGAATACATTCCCGGAACGAAATGGACCTTCGGCAGCCGCCTGTTCACCCATTCGTGGATGATATCGCTGCTCATCACGCCGCCGGCACAGACCACCGGAAGACCCGGGTATTCTTTCTGCGCGGCCTTTGTCATCTTTACCACCGTGTCCGCCACGCAGAGCAGACAGTATTTGCACACATACTCCGGCGATTTTCCGGCCTTGAGCAGAGCATTGCACTGGTTTTCCAGTCCGGAAAGACTGCACTGCATCCCTTTGACGCTGGACCTCGGCCGGATCTCTTCCGTGCACTGTGCAGCAAGGCGCGAGACCTCGGCGCCCGCCGGGAAAGCAAACCCAAGCCGGACTCCTACACGGTCCACAGCCTGCCCGGCATATAGATCTGTACTGGTGCCCAGCTCGGTGATCTGCCGCACCTCATCGCACAAAAGCAAATCCGTCGTACCGCCCGAGATGTGAAACAGCAGGACTTTCTGCCGAAACAGGTGTTCCCCTTCCGCTGCAAAAAGCGCAGCTGCAGCATGTCCCTGCTGGTGCGTCGTCAGCACAAGCGGGATGCCCCGGGCTTTTGAAAAAGCGTTCGCCGCACTGACACCGGCCAGAAAGCAAGGCATATAGCTGCCCTCCGCCGGGCGGGGCTTCTGCGATACCCCAACGGCACTGATCTTTGTCAGGTCAAATTCCTGCGCAAGTTCCTGCAGCATCTCCGGCAGCGCGACCGTATGATGAAACAGTGCATCGCTTTGCCGCAGGCCAAGCTGGCCTTCTTTTACCGGCAAAAAGCGCTTCTTTGCGCAAACAACCTCCCCGGCTGTATCAAACACCGCCAGAGAGGTTGCGTAGTTGCTTGTATCGACCCCGAGCGTGTAGCTGCTCACTGCTCGGCCGACGCATCCGCGTCGTTATCGTTCAGGCCGTGGTCACGGGCTACTGCGCCAAGCAGACCGTTCACGAACTGATAATCATCCTCTGCGCCATACTTTTTGGTCAGCTCTACAGCCTCATTGATGGCAACACCAGGCTTGTTCTCGCCGCCGAACAGCATCTCTGCCACAGCAAGGCGCAGAACGGTCAGGCTCACGCGCGGCAGCCGCTCCATCGTCCAGTTGTGCAGATGTGCACGGATCTCGTCGTCGACCTCTGCAGAGTGATCATAATAAGCGTTCAGCAGATGCTTGCTGAACCCGTCCACAGGGTGTTCGTTGTCATTCTCCTCATGGCTGGCAATGGCTTCCGCCAGAGGGATATCGCCAAAGGTCTGAGAAAATGCCAGTAAAAATGCATTTTCGCGGGCTTCTCTACGGGGCAAAGTGTTTTCCATAATGTTCCTCTCGCAACACGAACCCTCCCCGGTCGGAAGAGCGGGGAGGATCGCACATTTTTCTGATTTGAATTTCCGTTTTTCGCGGTTACTGGGCGTCAGACACCTCTGCAAGACCGGCAATGACAAGGTTCACACGGCTGACCGTAACATTCGTCATGTTCTGGACTGCGTTCTTCACGTTTTCCTGCACTTTTTCTGCAATAGCAGGGATGCGTGCGCCAAAGCGCACCATCAGGTGAAGCGTAATATTCGCCGTGCCGTCGCGCATTTCCACCGTAACGGGCGTCTGGATGCTGGAAGTTTCCAGCAGATTTCTGAGCTTTTTATTCTGGCTGCCGCAGGAAACCTCCGCAACCCCGTCGATTTCCAGCGCTGCACAGCGCGCGATCTTTGCAATCACTTCGGTCGAGATCTGAAGGGTGCCGCCCTGAAGATCCGTATTCTGCAAATCCATTGTGCTGTCCTCCGTTCAAAAGCAGCGGTATCTCTGCTTTTTCTGTTCAAAACTGTTCTGCCCGGAACGATGTGTTCCGCCGACAGTGCAATCTTACTCTGCATTGATACCGTTATTATACCATCAACACGGCAGGAATTTCAATACTTGGTTGTAAAAACTCTTATATAGCAGCTGCATGCAGACCGAAAAATGTCATTTCACCTCCACCACGGTAATATTCTGTGCCGAAACACTGCTCCTGCTCAGCACGACATCCCGGATCTGAGCCACCTGCGCCGCCGTGAGCGGTTCGCCGGATGTCATGACGGTCAGGTCTGCCCGTTCGTTCTGCAAAAAGCACAGGCAGTCGGCGAAGCCTTTGGCGCGTACCAGTGTTTCGATCTCATTTTCTGCGTTCAGATCTTCCAGACTTGCTGTCAGCTGCGCGGCATACTCCTTCTTTTCCTCCTGCGACATGGAGGAGGACTTCATGGTTTTCTGGATCGTATCCATTGCTTCATCATGGGCCTTTTCGCGCTTGAGCCTTGCCTGTTCGAAAAACTTTGCGCCGGAGTCGCTGGCCACGCTTACCAGCTGAGCCTCGCCGTAATTCCTGCTTGCGCCGGAGACCGCCTCCGACTCGGTTGCAAGCCCATCCAGGACCGCATCCGCCTGAACAGGTTCTTCGGCCGGCGCAGCCGTCATCTGAGCCGCATCGCCGGTCAGACCGGCGGTGTCGGTGCGCGCATACTGCCAGTTTAAGTAAACTGCGATCATCAGCGCTGCCGCCAGAGTGACCGCCGTGATGCGGCGGGTGTTCCCGGAAAATGTTCTCATAAAAGCTCCTCCTTTTGCAAATTCAGGGTTTGCGCTGCTCCACGCAGATCCGGTTGGACGGCAGGTCCAGCAGCGATGTGAGCAGTTCGGTGATCCTTGCCGCCACACGGACATCGCCCCCTCCGTCGCACAGCACCGCCACGCCGCGGATCTGCGGCTGGCAGACAGTCTCCGTCAGCGCCGAGCCGTCGTCCAGAAGGACATGGGTGTTCTGGCTCTGCAGATCACCGGACTGAGTGTCCAGTGCATAAATGGCTTCCTCTCCTGTTTCCAGAGTGACCATAACGGTCGTTTTTCCGGCGCCGTTCATCTGCGAGATCAGTTTTTCCAGCCGCTGTTCCAGCTGAGTCTGATAGGCCAGCGTATTTTCTTCCTGCCCGGCAGGCGCATTTTGTTCTGTTTGAGGAAAAATCTCTGAAAGCAGGATCAGCAGCATCGCCAGTACACCAACGGCAACTGCAAGGGCTGCGCGGTTCCGGCTGCTTTTTCCCTTTTCCAGAAGAGAAAGGATGCCGTCCTTCATTCCTGATTTTCCTCCCCTGTCACGATCTCTACTTCAGCTCCGAGCTGCTGACGGAGATACTCTGCCGCTTCTGCGTAAGATGCCGCACTTTCCCCCGGTGGGATCCTCATTTCCGCATGGGAGACGCAAACCTCCTGCTCATTCTGTTCCAGCGCGATGCTGAGAGCAGCCTTTTTGCCGAATCGTTCCTTACACGCCGCTTCCAGATTTTTTTCCAGCTGCTCTTCAGCCTGTGCAAGGACGGCTCCCTCTGTGTCCTGGATGCTGACAGGAGCCTGCACAGGAAGGTCTGTCTGAATCCGCCGGGCACCCGTGCCGGAGAAGATTCGCAGGAAGACTACTAGAATATATAACCCCGCCAGTGCTTTTATGCATCGGCGGGGCCACCCTGGCCCGGTCAACAGTGTAACGGTTTCGGCGCAGATACAGGCCAGACAAAATGATACGGTCAGCGTCTGGAGTGTTTTCATCCTAGCCTCCTCCAACGAGCATCAATGCCGTTACCCCTGCGGCGGTCAAACCGAAAAACAGCGCCGTGACCGCCGCCATGCATCGGACAGCTTCTTCCATACAGGCAAACAGCGCACTGCAGCGGGCGTTTCCGGAAAACCCGCAGAGAAATGTACATCCCTGCAGAAGCAGCAGGTGCAGCATCAGGGTAAAATACAGCGGCGCAAACTCTGCTCCAAGGTAAGCCAGACAAGCCAGCCCAAGTGAATTTTTCAGAAGATGCATCCCGGCAAAGACCGTTTCCGAAGCAGCGCTCAGCGCCTCGCCGATGACCGGAACGCTCCCGGTCATCAGGCGGCTCATGTGCAGAGAAGTGCTGTCCAGCTGCAGTGTGACCGCCCGCTGCAGGCCGAGCAGTGCGGCAAAAAGTTTTCCGGTCCAGCCAAGACCCTTCCGCAGCAGACCGCCGATCATCCGGCAGCCGTCGGCAAGACCTCTTTGCGAGCTGATGCAGCATGCCATGCTGACGGCAAGGTAGCTCTGCAGCAACGGCTCCAGCCAGAAGGCTGTACCCTGCGCCAGAAGGCACAGGCCGGAAAGCAGCAGCCCGCAGGCCGAAGCCCCTGCATTGGCTTCGCCGCCCGCGATCAGAACCCCGCCGTAAATCGGCAAAAAGCCGGTGAGGTAATTTTTCCAGTTTTCCATTCCGGCGCAAAGGCTCTGTGCCAACGCGGCAAGGTCGCCCCATAGCAAAGTGCCTGCGCCCGCTGCCGAAACCAGTTCCAGAAGGTCTGCATTCCGGCTTTCGCCCAGCAGAAACGACAGAACGATAAGCAGTAAAAGAAACAGAAAAACATCCGCGTAATTTTGCGCGATCGCCGCCAGAAGCCGGAGCGGATGCAGCGGCAAAAATGACAGAACGGTTTCGAGCGGTTTCCGTGAAAATTCTTCGGCGCTCTGAGGCGCTGCATCCAGATAAGGCCCCCACAACTCCTGTCCCGGCAGACTGCTTGTCCCGGCAGCAGCGGCTGCCGGAGAAACTCTGAGCACCGCGAAAGCAGCGGCTGCTTTGCTGACGGCCATCCATTTCCGGCGTTTCCTGCTCATCCTGCCAGCCCCCAGATCTTCCGACAGACTTCTTCCAACATGGGAAACGCCGCTGCCAGCACAAAAAGCCTTCCGGCAAGGTCGGCGCACCAACCAAGCGAATCAGCCCCCGTCTCCCGGCAGAGCGTACCGGCGTAATCGGTCACGAGCAGGATACCCGTGCAGCGCAGCAGGCAGGAAAAAGCGTCCGTGCCGGTATGTCCTTCCAGTGAAAGGATCCCACGCAGGACCGTCTGCACCGATGGGATCAGCTGCAGCAGCAAAAAAGCGCCTGCAGCGATCGAGAGCACCGCGGCATATACCGGTGAATACTTCTGCAGTAGAAGCTGCACGAGTGCCAGTACAGCAACGACCCCAGCAAGAACGACCGGCGTGCTCATAGCGCGAACAGCGATTTGATCGTGACAAACAGAGCACTGATCTGCCTGACCAGAATCGACAGCACGACCACAAGCCCTGCCAGCGTGGTCATCATCGCCTGGTCTTCCCTGCCGGAGCGGATCAAAAGCTGATTGAGCACCGCCACAATGATGCCGATGGCTGCAATTTTGAACACAAGATCGATCTCCACACGTTTTTCCTCCTGCCGTCATATCAGAACAAGCGCCAGAACCGTCCCCGCAGCAAGGCCCAGTTTCTGCGGAAGACCCGCCTGCATCTGCGCTTTCTGCCGCGCCCGCTGCAGCGAATCCTGAAATCTTGCGATGTAAAAATCCATCCGTTCACACTCCTGGTCCGCTTCAGCCCGGCCAAGGCCGGAGATGCATTCCGCAAAGGCCGTCTGTTCTGCTGGGAAAAGTGCCTCCGGCGGCGGAAGCTGCTGCAAAAGCCGTCCGGCCTCTGCTTCCGGCGCAAGCCCCTCCTGCTGCAGGCAGCAATAAAGCTGCTGAAGATCCGTCCGCCGGTAATGAACTTCCTGCCGGATCCTTTGAAAAAGCAGAATGGTGCCTTCCAAGGCACGGAGATGCCCGTCCGTCTTTTGGCGGACCGCATCTCCGGCAAGCCAGCCGCACAGCGGGAAAAGAAGTGTTCCAACAACCCGAAGCAGCATCAGACAGGCCTCACCTCCCGAATTTTTCCCGGACTGTATCTGCCCTGCAGCAGAACAAGGTGTTTTATCATTCCGCGCTGCAAAAGATACTGCACCTGCGGACGCCGCCGGACATCCTCCAAACCGGATGCATGGACGCTCGCGATGAAATCCACCCCTCCGAAAAAGCCCTGTTCCAGTGCGGCGGATTCTCCGGCGCCGCCCAGCTCGTCCAGCAGGATCGCCTGCGGCGAGAGCGTCCGCAGCGCCATCTGGATCGCTGCTCCTTTCGGCACGCCTGCCAGAACATCCACGTTCGGCGGAGCCGGGCCGAACGCTTCTGGGAACAGCTCGCCGCGCTCATCGATGACCGCTGTCGTGCGTCCTGACCGACCCAATTCTTCTGCGATTTTCCGGAGCAAAGTGGTCTTTCCGCTGCCCGGTTCCCCGGCAACGAGAAGCCCGGTAAATCCGCCTTTTTGCAGGACACCGCACAGTTCCGGCGGGACAGGAACCGGCACATTCCGTGCAATGCGGAAATTGATGGATGTGGCATTTTGCAGAACCAGTTGTCCGTCGCGGACGATGAACCGCCCTGCAATGCCCGCACGGCAGCCTCCCGGAGCAGTCACATATCCCTGTGCAAGTTCTGTCTGGTGAGTGTGCACGGAACCGCCGCACAACGCATACAGGATCTCTTCCATCTGCAGGGCAGTCAGCCGAAGCTCCCGAAGCCCGGCAGGACACGCCGGCAGCTGCTGCAGCAAAGACGGCACTCCGTTCATGGTCAGAAAGATTCCCTGTCCTGCCCGCAGGCGCAGTTCATGAATGCCGCATGCAAGCTCCGGCGGGAGCAGCTCCAGCGGATGCGCCAGCCATGCCGGCAATGTTCGGATCACCCGGTAATACTCGTCCAAAATCCCCATCCTTTCTGTTGCAGGTTCTGCTCCAGTATATGGCCGCCGACCGCCGGATAGAACAACAGCACCTCTGTGATTTTGAAGCCACAGAGGTGCTGTTGTACAAATCATGGATTCCGTTGAAATCAGGCGTTATCGTCCTTCAGCATGTCCAGAAACTCGGCTTCCGTCAAGACAGGCACGCCCAGCGCCTGTGCCTTGGTCAGCTTGGAGCCTGCTGCAGTGCCCGCCACCACATAAGCGGTCTTCTTGGAAACAGAGCCGCTGGCTTTTCCGCCGTTTTTCACGATGAGGGCCTCGGCCTCATTGCGGGAAAGCGTTTCCAGCGTGCCGGTAACGACCAGCGTTTTTCCGGCCAGCCTGTCGCCCTTCGGCTCGCCCTTCCACTGCATATTCAGCCCGGCATCGGCAAGGCGGTGCACCAGATCAGTGGTGCCCTCTTTTGCAAAGAACTCCACCACGCTCTGCGCCATCACACCGCCGAAGCCGTCGATCTCGCCGATTTGTTCGGCAGTCGCTTCCCGGATCGCCTGCAGCGTACCGAAATGCTCTGCCAGCAGAGCGGCAGCCTTGTCGCCGATGTTCCGGATACCGAAGCCGAACAGCAGCTTGTCCAGATTGTTCTGTTTGGACGCTTCGATGGCGTTGAGCAGGTTGTCTGCACTTTTCTCCTTGAACTTGTCCAATGTCAGCAGCTGCTCCCGGGTCAGCGTATAGATATCGGCTGCCGAGCGGACCATTTCTTTTTCCACAAGCTGAGTCGCTACTGCGGTGCCCAGACCGTCGATGTCCATCGCATCCCGGGACGCAAAGTGGATGATGTTGCGCAGAGACTGCGCCGGGCACTCCGGGTTGACACAGCGGAGAGCCGCTTCGTCCTGCATATGCACCACCGGTGCCCCGCAGGAGGGGCAGACCTTCGGCATTTCGTAGGGCACGGCGCCTTCTGCGTGGCGGACTACGCCGATGACCTCCGGGATGATATCGCCCGCTTTGCGGACCTGAATGGTATCGCCGATGCACAGGCCGAACTGGCGGATGAAATCCTCGTTGTGAAGGGTCGCACGGGAGACGGTGGTGCCTGCAAGGAACACGGAGTCGAAACATGCCGTCGGAGTCAGCACGCCGGTGCGGCCGACAGCAACTTCGATGCTGCGCAGCGTGGTCTCCTTGACCTCAGGCGGATACTTGAATGCAATGGCCCACCGCGGGAATTTGTTGGTGGAGCCCATCAGGTCGCGCTGCGCAAAATCGTTGACCTTGATCACAGCACCGTCCATATCAAAATCCAGTTTCGAGCGGTTTTGACCGATCTGCTCGATCTCGGCAATGGCCTGCTCGATGTCGTGCACCACATGATACCGGGGCGAGACCGGCAGGCCCAGGCTCTTGAGGTAGTCCAGACTTTCAGAGTGCTTGGTCAGCGTTTTGCCGCGGATCTGCTGGACATTGAACACAAAAATGGAAAGGCCGCGGCTGCCGGTGACTTTTGCATCTTTCTGCCGCAGAGAACCTGCCGCTGCGTTGCGCGGGTTCTTGAACGGCGCTGCGCCCTGCAGCTCCTGTTCCGCGCAGAGATGCTGGAACGCTTCGTGCGGCATATATACCTCGCCGCGCACTTCGAGAAACTCCGGCGCATTCTTCAGCTTTTTGGGAATGCTGCGGATGGCACGCACATTTGCAGTAACGTCCTCGCCGATTACACCGTCGCCGCGGGTGGACGCCCGCACAAGTTCGCCGTTTTCGTACTCCAGACTGCAGGACAGGCCGTCGATTTTGATCTCGACCACGTATTCCGGCTCGACGCCCGCATCCCGCACACGGCGGTCAAAATCCCGGAGTTCGTCGTAAGAAAACGCATCCAGAAGGCTCTCCATTTTTACTGCATGGGCCACTTTGGGCAGCTTGCTGCTGGCCGTACCGCCTACCTTCTGTGTCGGAGAAGAGGCTGTGATCAGCTGCGGAAACTGCCCTTCCAGCGCCTTCAGCTCCCGCGTCAGCGCATCGTATTCAAAATCCTCCAGCTCAGGAGCATCCTGATCATAGTATAACCGGTTGTTCTTCTCGATTACGGCACGCAGCTCTTCCACGCGCGCTTTTGCCTGTTCCAGTTCCAAAAAATCCACTCTCCTGCCATCCGTTCTTCCGGCTGATCTGCCGCCGCCCGCCAATCGGCAGATCCAGCCGTTTCCCTGTTAGTATACCACACCGCGCGGCGCTCTGCAAAGGTCAGCATCTTTTTCGCATCGCTCGAAAATACAGATTGTATAGCAAGACAGGCTGCTCTTGTATGATATCGATCTCATGCTTGTTTTTTCAGTTGATTGTCAATCAACACGAAGAAATACGCTTCGTTTATTTTCTTCAGTTTCGTTCGTTTTATCGTCATTTTTTTAGGATGCTTTTGATGTAAAATTTTTTTCTGTTTTCACGGAGGAAATTCCTTCCTTTCTTTTTGACCCGCAGAAGGCCGAAAGTTCTTGTCAAGCCTTTTTCGCTCAAAATTTTTAGCAGCATCTTTGGTCAAAACATCAATAGTCTTTTCCGGAAGAGCGTGATACAATAACAAGCGTTGTGCTGCTTTTGCACCGAAACGAAAATAAAAGGAGCTGCTGAACGTGGATACGATCTACCTGCTTCCCGGCGAAGAACGCTGTGTCAATTTCAAAGATGCCGATGGTGTGCCAAGGATCCATTACACCTACTGCTCTTTACACGGCAGGCTTTTTAACTGCACCTGCCGCTCCAAGGACGAGGCACAGCGGCTGTGCGAAGACTGGCTCGTAACACAGGATCGCTGCTACATCAACTGATTTCTCATTTTTGCAAAAGAAAAACCCGGAAAACCATTTCTCACAAGAGAATTGTTTTCCGGGTTTTGTTGTCTTATGATGCAGGGGCTTCCCTGTTCTGAGCTCATCCGGTTATTTTGCGTTTGCCGGAGCGACCTCGAAATCGATCTTGCCCAGGTTGACATCGGCACGCACAATGGTGATCATCATGGCGTCGCCCAGGCTCCAGTTCTTGCCGGAGACCGGGTCGGACAGGCGGATGCCCTCGGTAAGCATGGTGCCGGAGGGGGTCAGGCTGGAAGCCGGAACAAAGCCCTCGACGCCGTTTTCCAGTTCAATGAACAGTCCGCGCTGGGTCACGCCGGAGATGCGCCCTTCATAGCACTCGCCCAGATGGCGGCGGGCATACTCGGCCTTGTAGCAGTCCTCAGCCTTGCGCTCGATCTGCATAGCGATGATTTCGCGCTCGCTGGCCTGTTTGCTGGCCTTCTCGGCAAAATCGCTGTAGCGCAGGATCATGGTGTCCCTGTCGGTACCCTTGAGCTGTGCCGTCATGATGCGGTGAATGGCCAGATCCGGGTAACGGCGGATGGGGCTGGTAAAGTGAGCATAGTCCTTCAGCACCAGACCGTAGTGGCCCTTGGGCTTTTCCTCATAGACCGCCTTGGACATGCAGCGCAGCATCCCGGTGTTGATGATCTGTTCATACGGGCCGCCGCGCACACCCTCCAGAATGGCGCTCAGCTCCTTGGGGGTGGGCACATCCTTGGCAAAATGGTCGTTGATGCCGCAGGCTTGCAGCAGAGTGTGCAGCCGCTCCAGCTTTTCGGCGTTAGGTTCCTCATGCACACGGTACACAAAGGGGATCTGCTTGACCCGGGCAAAGTGGGCGGCGCACTGGTTGGCCAGCAGCATGAACTCTTCGATCATGGCCTCGCTCTCGCCAGAGGTGCGCTTTTTCACATCGATGCAGTGGCCGTCCTCGTCCAGGATCAGCTTCACTTCCCCGCTCTCGATGTCCATGCAGCCGCGCTCCTTGCGCAGGCGGGCGCGGTGGCCGTACAGTTCCTTCATGGCAGGCAGCTGGCTGAGCACTTCATGGTACTTGCCCTTCAGCTCATCATCCGCGCTGCCGGCCAGCAGAGCATTGATCTCGGAGTAGACGCCCTTGACCCGGCTGCGGATGACCGACTTGACAAAACGGTAGTCGATCAGGTTGCCGTCCTTGTCCAGACGCATCAGGCAGGAGAACGCCAGACGCAGCACGCCTTCGTTCAGGCTGCAGATGCCGTTGGACAGCTGCTTGGGCAGCATGGGCACGACCTGATCGGCATAATACACGCTGGTGGCACGGTTGAACGCTTCATTGTCCAGCTCGCTGCCGGGCTTGACGTAGTGAGAAACGTCCGCGATATGGACGCCCAGCTCAAAGCCGCCCTCCGGAGTCTTGGTCAGACTGATGGCATCGTCGATATCCTTGGTCTCAGCGCTGTCGATGGTAAAGATGGGCAAGGCGCGCAGATCCATACGGCCCTCGGTGTCCTTCTCGGTGACCTCGGCATCTTCCAGCTTCTTGGCTTCCTCGCGGACCTTGTCCGGGAAACGGCTGCGGATGTCCTGCGCATAGAGCAGAGCCTTGGCGCAGCGCTTTGCTTCGTCCGAGCTGCCGAACCGCATGGCAACACCCACACGGTGATCTTCCTGCCGGTTGCCGCGCTGCAGGATCTCAACGGCCACCTTGTCGCCGTCCTTTGCGCCGCCTTCGCAGTCACGCATGATCTGCATGGAGATCGCCGGGCAGTCATCCGGCACAAACTTCAGCCGGCCCTCGATGCGGCGCACCGTGCCCACCAGATCGTTCTTTTCTTCCAGAATGGCGAGGATCTCGCCCTCGTCGCTGCCCTCCACGCGGGGGTGCTCAAACTTTTCCACCAGGACCTGATCGCCGGGCATAGCGCCGCGGGTGAACCGGCCCGGGATAAAGATATCGCTGGTGCCGTCCTCCAGCATGACGAAGGCAAAATTCTTGCCCAGCTTGACCACCTTGCACAGCAGAGCCTTGTCTGCCCGGCCGGAACGAACCGTGAAGAACACGCCCTGACGCTGGCAGATCACTGCCTCATGCACCAGCTGATCCACAGCTTCCATCACCTTGCGGTCCGCGCCGCGGTCGCCGCCGAACTTTGACTTCAGATCCTTGACCGTGCACGGCTGATTCTGGATCGCGTGCTCGATTTTATCACGAATTGCCATAGTTATTTTCTCCTTGCTCTTCCATGGCTGCAGCATCCGACGCGCTGCAGCCCTGCCATTTGCGGGCACATTTGCCCCACCCCGCCTGCGGTGCCTCTTTCACGCACGCACCGGCGCACTGTTACAACGCAGAAAAACAGCCCCGTCCTTCTGATACGGGGCTGTGCGAACCTTGTTAACCTGCCAGACGGCCAGCAAACAGACATGCCAGAATGGCAACCACAAAGAAGATGATGCCTGCAATGCGGGTCACCTTGGCCAGCATCTGATCAGCCGGGGTCAGGCGTGCATTGTTTGCACCGCCCGCGCTGCCGTTGATGGCGCCGGAAAGGCCCTGACCGTGCGTATGCTGCATGAGAGTGAGGAAAACGATGACGAGCGAAGCGATCAGCAGGATCGCACCGCCAACAATTTCGATAACAGACATGGGATGAAACGCTCCTTTTATTTTTATCAATAAAAACTACGCAAAAATACAATCTTATAGTAGCATAACAATTCCGAAAAAGCAAGCCGAAACCGCGCTTTTTATTCAAGAAACTGCAGAGCAGTGCATAATCGCGCAAAAATTTCTGCGCTGGAATACGCCGGACGGGTCTGCCCGTCCTGTAAAACCACGATGGTAAAGCGCGGCTTCTCTGCCGGATAAAAACCCGCAAACCACAGGTTCATGCGCTCTGTTCCTTCCTGCGTGAACTGTCCGGTCTGCGCCGTTCCGGTTTTGCCGCCCGCACCGCCTGAAAGACCGGCCGCATCCTGACCGGTACCCGTTTCCACCACCTGCTCCAGCATTTTACGCAACAACTCGGCGGTTTCTTCGGTCATGACCCGTCTGCGCTGCGGGTGCGAAAGCACGTCCAGCGGGGTGCCGTCTGCTTCGTTCAGCGTACATTCCGCAAAGAACGGTGTGCGGTAAATGCCGCCGGATGCGACGGTGTTCATCATGGCAGCGACCTGCACCGGCGCTGCCAGCAGCTTTCCCTGCCCGAAGCTGAAGTTGGCCAGCTGCCCGCTCTGTGCCAGTTCGCCCGGCGCAGGCAGGTTTCCGGCATCCGCATACAGGCTGCCTGCCACCGGGACAGCCTGTCCGAAGCCGAACTGCTCCGCCGTCTGCAAAAGCTTTTCTGCGCCAAGTTTCTGTCCGAGACGGATAAAATAACCGTTGCAGCTTTTTTCCAGTGCTCCCGCGAGGTCCACCGTACCGTGCGCCGCACCGCCTGCACAGCGGAAAATTTGTCCGTCCACAACAACGGCACCGGTGCACTCGTATTCCGGCAGAACATTTTCTTCCAGTGCTGCCGCCGCCAGAACCGGCTTGAACGCTGAACCGACCGCATAGCTTTCCAGCGCTCGGTTCAGGAACGGGCTGTCTGCAGCATTCAGGCTTGCGGCAATATTCTGCGGATCATATCCCGGCACGCTGACGCATGCACGGACCGCCGCAGTTGCGGTATCCAGAACCAGAATGCAGCCGCTGGTCATCATTTCTGCCGCCGCTGCTTCCCCCGCCCGCTGCACCGGGCGGGAGATCGTCAGCCGCACGCCGGCCGCTCCGCTGTCCTGCCGGGTAAGCTCCGCCGCCGTTCCGGTACGCAGCCTGCCCTGCGCGGTAACACTGCAGGCAATGGTGTCATGTGCGCCCGTGCCAGCCAAAAAGCCGTCCAACGCCTTTTCCAGCCCGGCGGCCCCATGGCCGTTGCTTCCCAGATAGCCGATCAAATGCTGGCACAGCGGCGTTTCCGGATACCGCCGGGCCGACGGATAGCAGGTGACCCCCTGCGCGGAAAGATCCCGGGACACCTCCAGCAAAAACGGTGCAGCGCGGTTGCGGTTCCGGTACAAAAGAGCCTGACCGGCGCTGTCGGTGCTGCCGTAAAGCCGGGCGTAGCTGTTTTCTCCCGGAAAGCAGAGCGCAAGATACCCCGGTTCCAGCCCGGTGAGCAGATTGCCGCTGCAATCGTAAAAGTTGCCTCTCCGTGCAGGAAGAGAAAGCTTCACCGTGCTCTGTGCATCCGCCCGGGCGGCGTAGGCACTGTTCTGCGCCAGAAGGTACAGCCGGCACAAAACAACGGCAAATCCGAACAGCAGAGCTGAATACAGTGCAAGAACCCGTCTGCCGGACATATTTTACGCCCCCTTTTATAAAAAGGATGGGCAGAGCGAAACGGCGTTATACAAAAATCGGCACCCGCTTTTTGTGGCGGGTGCCGATTCAGTTTCTTTATCGTTTGCTTGATTTTTGGCGTAAGTCTAGTGTAAATTCGCTTTTCCACTCTCAAAAAATCAAGCTATCATGCGGCTTTTTGGTATTGCTTAGTACATGCCGCCCATGTCACCGCCGGCAGGTGCAGCAGGAGCCGGGGGTTCCGGCAGATCTGCAACCAGGCTCTCGGTGGTCAGCACCATCTCAGCAACGGATGCCGCATTCTCCAGAGCAGAACGGGTGACCTTGGTCGGGTCAACAATACCTGCGGCGATCATATCATCCACATAGATCTCGTTCTGAGCATCGAAGCCATAGTTGGGCTTGTTGGCGGAGATGATCTTGTCGATGATGACGCTGCCTTCCAGACCGGCGTTCTTGGCGATCTGGCGCAGAGGAGCCTCCAGAGCCTTCAGCACGATCTTGGCGCCGGTGCGCTCGTCGCCTTCCAGCGTGTCGCACAGCTCACGGACAGCGGGAATGGCGTTGATGGGAGCGGTGCCGCCGCCGGCCACGACGCCTTCCTGAACAGCGGCCTTGGTTGCGTTCAGAGCATCCTCGATGCGCAGCTTCTTGTCCTTCATCTCAACTTCGGTAGCAGCGCCGACCTTGATGACAGCCACACCGCCGGCCAGCTTTGCCAGACGCTCCTGCAGCTTCTCGCGGTCGAAGTCGCTGGTAGCAGCCTCGATCTGGTTGCGGATCTGAGCAATGCGAGCTGCGATGGCATCCTTATCGCCTGCACCGCCGACGATGGTGGTGTTCTCCTTGGTCACCTTGACCTGACGGGCATGGCCCAGCATCTGCAGGGTTGCATCCTTCAGCTCATAGCCCAGATCAGAGGAGATCACAGTGCCGCCGGTCAGAGTTGCGATATCCTGCAGCATCTCCTTGCGGCGGTCGCCGAAGCCGGGAGCCTTGACAGCCGCCACATTCAAGGTGCCGCGCAGACGGTTGACGATCAGGGTGGACAGAGCCTCGCCCTCGATGTCCTCAGCCACGATCAGCAGCTTCAGGCCGTTCTGCATCACCTGCTCCAGCAGAGGAACCAGATCCTGAATGACGCTGATCTTCTTATCGGTGATCAGGATAGCGGCGTTGTCCAGATCTGCCACCATCTTATCGGTATCGGTGACCATATACGGGGTCAGGTAGCCGCGGTCAAACTGCATGCCTTCCACGATCTCGTTGTAGGTCTCGGCAGTGGTCTTGTTCTCCTCGATGGTGATAACGCCGTCGGAAGTGACCTTCTCCATAGCCTCCGCGATCAGACGGCCGATCTCAGGGTCGCCTGCAGAAATGGTGCCGACACGGGCGATATCATTGGAGTCCTTCACCTTCTGGCTGTGTGCCTTGATGGTCTCAACAGCCTTGGCAACAGCCTTGCTCATGCCGCGGCGGATATCCATCGGGTTTGCACCGGCGGTAACATTCTTCATGCCCTCGGTGACCATAGCCTGTGCCAGGACGGTTGCAGTAGTGGTGCCGTCGCCTGCAGCGTCATTGGTCTTGGTTGCGACCTCGCGCACCAGCTGTGCGCCCATGTTCTCGAACTCGTCCTTCAGCTCGATCTCTTTTGCGATGGTCACGCCGTCATTGGTAATGACCGGGGCGCCGAACTTCTTGCTCAGCACCACATTGCGGCCCTTGGGACCGAGGGTGATCTTAACGGTGTCTGCCAGGGTATCGATACCGGCACACAGTGCCTTGCGGGCTTCCTCGCCCTGCTTGATCTGCTTAGCCATAATCAAATCGCTCCTTTATAAAGCTGTATTTTCAAAAAACAGAAGGATAAAGCACTCAGTCCTCAACGACTGCCAGAATGTCGCCCTGACGGACGATGGTGCACTCTTCGCCGTCCACCTTGACTTCAGTACCGGAATACTTGCTGGTGAGGACCTTGTCGCCGACCTTAACAGTCATCTTGACTTCCTTGCCGTCCACAACGCCGCCGGGGCCGACAGCGATGACTTCAGCAACCTGAGGCTTTTCCTTGGCGCTGCCGGTCAGGATCAGACCGCCCTTGGTGGTCTCCTCAACCTCAACAGTCTTGATAACAACACGGTCTGCAAGAGGAATGATTTTCATAGTTCTTGCCCTCCTATAGTAAAATTATTTGAAACATTGTTGCCGCCGGAGGAGCCTCGTGTCAGCCGCTCCGGTTTGTTTAGCACTCTTTTTCCCTGAGTGCTAAGAGTATTGTACTCATCTTGACTGGAAAAATCAAGACTTTTTTTGCTTCTTTTTGTTAAGAATTTATGTCCAGAGAGAAAATTCTCGTATCGGCGTTTATATCCGAATCGATCTTACAACAAAAAAGAGCTGTTCTCCCAGCTTATCTGAGAGAACAGCTCCAAAGTTCTATTGCGGAAATATCAGATCGAAATCGTGTTGCAAACATCGATCAGCACCGGATCCAAGGTCTTGGTCATTTCAAGAGCCTCATCCACCGGGTAATCCACCAGCTTCTCGCCCTTCATGCCGACGATGCGGTTATACTTGCCCTGCTCCAGCAGGCAGACAGCATGATAGCCCATTGCAGAAGCGTTCACGCGGTCACGCAGAGTGGGAGAGCCGCCGCGCTGGACATGGCCCAGGATGGTCGCACGGGAATCGATGCCGGTACGGGCCTGGATCTCGTTGGCGATCTCCTGTGCGTGGCCGACGCCTTCAGCAACAATGATGATGAAGTGGCGCTTGCCGGTCTTCTGGGTCTCTGCGATCTTATCCAGAATATCGCGCTGCATGTCAAATTCCTTCTCGGGCAGAAGCACAGCCATTGCACCGGAAGCGATGGCAACGTTCAGAGCGATATAGCCGGCGTTGCGGCCCATGACCTCGACCACACTGCAGCGGTCGTGACTCTGGGTGGTATCGCGCAGCTTATCGATCATTTCCAGAGCGGTGTTCATGGCAGTATCGTAACCGATGGTGTAATCCGTGCAGGAAATATCGTTGTCGATGGTGCCGGGCAGGCCGATCATAGGGATGCCGCGGTGTGCCAGCTCACGGGCGCCGCGGTAAGAACCGTCGCCGCCGATGACGACCAGTGCGTCGATGCCAAGCTCGCGGCACTTTTCAGCGCCCTTGTCCTGGCCTTCTTTGGTCTTGAACTCAAGGCAGCGGGCCGTATACAGAATGGTGCCGCCGGCAGAGATGATGTTCGAGACACTGCGCAGGTTCATCTCAAAGCATTCGCCGTTCAGCAGGCCGTTGTAGCCGCGCTGAATACCGATCATGCGATAACCCTTGTGCAGGCCGGTGCGAACCACCGCGCGCACAGCAGCGTTCATGCCGGGAGCATCACCGCCGCTTGTCAGCACGCCAATCGTTTTGATCTGCTTTTCCATACGAGAGATTCCCTCCAATTTATTTCTTCATTTACCCATGAGCCGCCGCCCTCTACGCAGCTGCCCATTGCTTTGCTCAAAGATCCTTTTGATCCCTTAACTCGCCTTTGATAATTATATCACACTCGGTTCAATTTGAAAACAGCCAGTCCAGCAAGTTTTGTGTGAGATTCGTGCACAGAGATGTTATTTTGTTGCAACATTCTTGCTGCCGACCAGTCGTTCCAGCTCCTGAAAGAACAGCGGGTGGCCGGAGGTATACAGCCGCCGGGGAGCCGCCAGTTTCTGCTTTGTATCTTCCAGATACAGGATCACCGGGATATCGCCGTCAAAGATCTCCAGCAGATTGACGACCTTGGCATATTCCCGGCTGCTGCGGGAGGGCAGCCGGATATAAACCCGCTTCGCGGCAGACCTGAGCGGGTCTTTCCGGCCGTGATCCGGTGCTGCGGGGTTATAGGTCTCAATGGGGATGATACTCTCGGCCAGCAGTTTGGAGGCTTCATCCTCCCGCACGGACAGGCGACCGTCGATGACAACGACAGCGTTTTCCTTCAGTGCGTCCCGGTACTGATCCAGCACCTTCGGAAATACGATCACTTCCATGGTGCCGGTCAGGTCTTCGACGCTGGTAAAAGCCATCATGCTGTTGGACTTTGTGGTCATCATACGGTTCTTGACCACGGCGCACACGATGCGCACCCGCTCGCCGTCCGGCACACGGGCATCCTCGCCGGTCAGTGCTTTGATTGTGTGAGATGCCACCTTTGCGGACTGTTCCCGGTACGCATCCAGCGGGTGGCCGGACAGGTACAGTCCGCTGACCTCCTTTTCCTGCTGGAGCAGTTCCTTGTGGCTGTACTCCGGCAGTTCGCGGATCTCGTAGACGTCCTCTTCCCCGCCGTCCTGCGCTGCCCCGCTCATCACGGAGAACAGATCCAGCTGGCCGTCCAGATTGCGGCGGGAATCGGTCTCGATGCTCTTCAGGATGCCTTCCACCGCCTCCACAAGGCTGCGACGGTTATAGCCCATCCGGTCGAAGGCGCCGGCCTTGATCAGGCATTCCACCGCCCGGCGGTTCAGTTCGCTGCCGTGCATCCGCTTGCAGAAGTCGTACAGGCTGCTGTAGGGGCGGCCTGTACGCTCCTGCACAGCGTTTTCGATCAGGTTGCGGCCAACATTCTTGACGGCGTTCAGGCCGAAGCGGATCTGTCCCTTATCATCTGCAGTAAAACCTCCGCCCGAAACATTGATGTCCGGCGGCAACACCTTGATGCCAAGGCGGGCGCACTCGCCCGAGTACTCAATGACTTTATCAGTATTGTCCAGTACGCTGGTCAGCAATGCCGCCATGAACTCACTGGGATAATGGCATTTGAGATATGCTGTCTGGAATGCCACATAGGCGTAGCAGGCAGCGTGGCTCTTGTTGAAGGCATAAGATGCAAAGTTCGACATTTCGTCGTAGATCTCATTGGCCACCTTTTCCGAAATGCCGTTTGCCACGCAGCCCGGGCACTCATGGCCCGGCTCAGTACAGCCGTGCACAAAGTGCTCCCGCTCGGCCTCCATGACGGCGTGCTTCTTTTTGCTCATGGCGCGGCGGACGTTATCGGCCTGACCGAAGGAGAAGCCTGCCAGCTCGCGGAAGATCTGCATGACCTGTTCCTGATAGACGATGCAGCCGTTGGTCACATCCAGAATGTGCGCCAGCTGCGGGGTCTTGTAGCTGATCTTATCCGGCTCGTGGCGGTTGCGCAGGTAGGTCGGAATCGAGTCCATGGGGCCGGGGCGGTACAGACTGATCAGAGCGATGATATCTTCAAGGTTCTTGGGCTGCAGACCCACGAGCACCTGTTTCATGCCGGAGGATTCCAGCTGGAACACACCTTCGGTGTCGCCCTGCCCCAGCATCTTGTAAGTCTCCGGGTCATCATAGTCCAGCTTCCGGATGGAGAACTCCGGGTGATGCTTCTGCACGGCCGTTTCCGCATCCCGGATGACTGTCAGGGTGCGCAGGCCCAGAAAGTCCATTTTCAGCAGACCCAGCTCCTCGATCTCGGTCATGTTGAACTGGGTCACCGGCAGGCCGTCGTTGGTGGCAAGCGGCAGATAATAATCGGTGGGTTCCGGCGTGATCACAACGCCCGCTGCATGGGTGGACGCATGGCGCGGCATTCCCTCCACTTTCAGCGCGGTATCGATGAGTTCCGTGACCTGCGGGTCGGTATCGTAGAGCTTTTTCAGCTCGGTGGAAACTTCCAGCGCACGCTTCAGAGTCATCTTCAGTTCCATGGGGACGAGCTTTGCCACCACGTCCACCTGCTGATACGGGATGCCCATCACACGGCCCACGTCGCGGATGGCGTTGCGGGCCGCCATGGTGCCGAAGGTGACGATCTGCGCTACATGGTCGGCACCGTATTTGCGGTTGACATAATCGATCACTTCCTGCCGGCGCTCGTAGCAGAAGTCCACGTCGAAATCCGGCATACTGACACGTTCCGGGTTCAGGAAGCGTTCGAAGATCAGGTTGTAGCGGATGGGGTCAATGTCCGTGATGCCGACGCAGTACGCGGCAATGCTGCCCGCGCCGGAGCCGCGGCCCGGGCCGACCGGGATGCCCTGGCTTTTGGCGTAATTGATATAGTCCCAGACGATGAGATAGTAGTTGGTGTAGCCCATCGTTTTGACCACGCCGATCTCGTAAGTCAGGCGGTCTTTGTTGGCCTGCGGTACATCGGGGCCGTAGCGGCGCTCCAGACCGTCCCAGCAGAGCTTCTCGAAAAACTCCTGATTGTCCATGCCGTCCGGGGCTTTGTAATACGGGATCTTGGTATGCCCGAACTCAAAGTCAAAGTTGCACTGCTCCGCGATTTTTGCCGTATTCTCGCAGGCCTCCGGCACCATGGAGAACAGGTCGTACATCTCGTCCGTGGTCTTGACGTAGAACTCGTCGGTCTGGAACTCCATCTTATCGGCATCCTGAATGGTCTTGCCGGTCTGGATGCACAGCAGAATGCCCTGCATCTTGGCATCCTCTTTGCGCAGATAGTGGGAGTCGTTGGTGGCCGCCATGGGGATACCCGTTTCCCGGGCCAAGCGGATGAGCTGCGGCAGAACAACATTGTCCTCTTCCAGCCCGTGATCCTGCAGTTCGATATAATAGTTACCCTCGCCGAACAGGTCGCGGTACCACAGCGCCGTGGTCTTTGCGCCCTCGTAGTCGCCTGCCAGAATGGCGCGGGGGATCTCGCCCGCAAGGCAGGCAGACAGGCAGATCAGTCCCTCGTGGTACTGTTCCAGCAGTTCTTTGTCGATGCGGGGCTTGGAATAAAAGCCCTCCACAAAGCCTGCCGACACCATTTTGATCAGGTTCTTGTAGCCGGTCTCGTTCTTGCACAGCAAAATCAGATGGTTGTTGCCGTCGATCTTGTTCACCTTATCAAAACGGGTACGGGTGGCCACATACACTTCACAGCCGATAATGGGCTTGATGCCTGCTTTTTTTGCCGCCTTATAAAACTGCACGCAGCCGTACATCACGCCGTGGTCAGTGCAGGCAATGGCCGTCTGGCCGCACTCCTTGACGCGGTCCATCAGCTGGTCGATGCGGCAGGCACCGTCCAGCAGGCTGTATTCGGTATGAATGTGCAGGTGAACAAAATCCCGCCCGAGACGGTTGTTCTCGCTGATCTCACTCATTTGCTGTCTCCTGTTCCAGATTCTTGCGCAGTGTTTCGGCCAGGGCTTCCAGTTTCTTCATCCTGTGGGACAGCCCGGATTTGCTCATGGGCGGCTCAAAACAGCCGCACAGCGCTGTGAGTGAAAGATCCGGGTACTGCATCCGTTTAGCGGCGGCTTCCTGCAGGACATCCGGCAGGTTTTCCAGCTCATGCTGCTCGCTCAGGTAGCGGATAGCCTTGATAGTCTGCGCGTTGGCCCGGGCCGTTTTGCCCAGATTGGCCGTATCGCAGTTGGTCTGACGGTTGGTCTGGTTACGCACCTGTTTGAAGGCCTTCCGGGTGCGGATCTCCTCCGCCGCATTAGCCGCGCCCATAAAGCTGAGCAGGCGTTCCACATTGGCACTGGTCTTGACGTAGATCAGGTTCACGCCGTTGCGGCGGGTGCGGTGCGGGGCAAACTCGTGTTCAGCCAGCAGTGCCTCAAAATCCCGGGCCAGATTGGTGCGGGAGGTCAGGAATTCCAGATTATACTCCTTCTGCGGGTCGATCACCGTTCCGCTGCACAAAAAAGCTGCGCCAATGTATGCACTGACGCAGGTCTGGCAGCGGATCAGACGGGGGTCGATCTGCAGGCTGGTTTCACTGCCGGTGGTACCGAACAGCTCATGCATCCGCGCGGCCTGTTCCGGCGCACGGATATTGAACTCGTACAGGATGCCGCTGGGTCGCTTTTTTTCAAGAATTTCTCCCTGAATGCCGCAGCGCGCAAACAGTTCCTGCGCGGTCAGGACGGTGCCGTGCTGTTCGGTCTGCAGCACAAGGCCCTGTGCATCAAAGTACTTGGCAAAGCACGCGATGCCGTAAGCCGCTGCGCGGACACAGCAGTCCTTCTGCAGGCTGCGCTGCGCGATCTCATCTCTTGCGCGGGATGCAAAACTCTCCATGATGCCTCGATTCTGTCAGCGCTTTGCATCGCGGTGCTGCACGCCCGGCTGGTAACCGAGCGTGGTGCAGTACTCCGCGATCTTGCGCGCAAATGTAATGGAACGGTGCTTGCCGCCGGTGCAGCCCACCGCAATGGTCAGCTGGCTTTTTCCCTCTTTAACGTACAGCGGGAGCGCATACTGCAGGAAATTCTCGTACCGTTTGAGCAGCTCCTGTGCTTCCGGGTGGCTCATGACAAAGTCCACCACTTCCTGATCCAGACCGGTCTTGTATTTCAGCTCCGGCACATAGAAAGGGTTGGGCAGGCAGCGCACATCCAGCACAAGGTCTGCTTCCGGCGGGATGCCGAACTTGAACCCGAAGGACATGACCGTCAGGCGCATGGCCCCCTTTGCACCGCCGTTCTTCTCGAACAGATCGCAGATGCGCTCCTTGTTCTGAGCAGTAGAAAGCAGCGCCGTGTTGATCCGATAATCCGCCCGCTCTTTCAGCGGTTCCAGGATCTGACGTTCTTTGGCGAACGCTTCACGGGTAGAGATGCCCTCGGAAATGCTGATGGGGTGACGGCGGCGGGTCTCGCTGTAGCGGCGCATCAGCACGTCGTCCGGCGCATCCAGAAACAGAATTTTATACGGTGTTTTTTGCTGATCCAGCTGCTGCAGCGCCTGCTCGATCTCTTCCCGCGTGCGGCAGCCGCGCACATCCATGGACAGCGCCACACGCTCCAGCTGGCTCTCGCCTGCCTCCGAAAAGGCGGTGATGCTGGGCAGCAGCCCCGCCGGGACATTATCAATGCAGAAAAAGCCGATGTCTTCCAGCGCATTCATCGCAACCGATTTCCCCGCGCCGGACAGCCCGCTGACGATCAACAGTTCCATGGTCTGAACTCCCGCTCCTTTACTTACTTTACCACACGGATCTCTTTTTCGAGATCATAGCCGGTCTTTTCTTTTACGATCGCGCGCACTTCGTCGCACAAAGCCAGCACATCGGCACAGGTTGCACCGTCCATATTCACCACAAAGCCGCAGTGCTTGTCACTCACAGCGGCACCGCCGTGGCGGTAGCCCCGCAGGCCGCACTGGTCGATGAGGGCTGCGGCAAACGCACCCGCCGGGCGCTTGAAGGTGCTGCCGGCACTGGGCTTGTCCAGCGGCTGCTTGTCGATGCGCTTTTGCATCAGCTCATTCATCCGTGCCTTGATGGCGTCCGGGTCACCCTTGGCAAGGCGGAACTCCGCCCCGAGGATGCAGGCACCGTTTTCCTCAAATGCACTGTGCCGGTAGGAAAGATCCAGCTCGGACGCCTCGCTGTCCACCCAGCGGCCGTCAGCGGTCAGATAGCTGACCGATTCCAGCACGTCTTTCATCTCGCCGCCGTAGGCACCGGCATTCATATAGACAGCACCGCCCACCGTACCGGGGATGCCGTAGGCAAATTCCAGCCCGGTATAACCGTGCTTCAGCGCAAAATTACACAGCTCCGAAAGCTTCAAACCTGCCGGTGCCGAAATGTAATCGCCATCGGCATTCTCATAAATCGACAGTCCCATTCCCTCTGCTTCGGCCGAAACATCGATGACGGCACCCCGGAATCCCTCGTCTGCAAACAGGATGTTGCTGCCGTTGCCCAGCAGATAATAGCGGACATCCGCCTGCTTGCAGAGCATGACCGCCCGGCAGAGCTGTTCTTCGTCCTTCGGCAGCACAAACACATCCGCCGGGCCGCCGATGCGGAACGTGCAGTGGGCCGAAAGCGGCTCGTTTTCCTTATATAAAATGCCAGCCGCTTTGAGCTGCTGCTTGAGTTGTTCCATGGTAAATGCTCCTTTAGTCCAGCTTATCGTCCAGACCCAGACGGATCAGCAGCTCCTTGGCTGCGTTGTAGCCCATCTTCTTCTGGCGGTTATTGATGGCGGCCGTTTCCAGCACAACAGCAAGGTTGCGTCCCGGAGAGACCGGGATGCTGGTGCTGGGGATGCTGACACCCAGAATGTCGTAGTATTCGCTTTCCAGCCCGGTGCGCTGGTAGTTCTTGGTGGGGTCCCATGCTTCCAGTTGGACAACAAGATCCAGGCTCTCGCTCACCTTGACCGCGCCCACGCCGAACACACGGGCCACGTTGACGATACCGATGCCGCGCAGCTCGATGAAGTGGCGGATATTTTCCGGCGCTGTGCCCATGATCTGGCGGTTAGACACCTTGCGCAGCTCCACCGCGTCGTCTGCCACCAGACGGTGGCCGCGCTTGACCAGTTCGATGGCAAGTTCACTCTTGCCGATGCCGCTGTCGCCAAGGATCAGGATGCCTTCGCCGTACACTTCCACCAGCACGCCGTGGCGGGTGATGCGGGGTGCCAGCTCCAGATTCAGCACGCTGATCAGGCTGCCCATCAGGGTGCAGGTGGTCTCGTTGGAGCGCAGCAGCGCCACGCCGTGTTTCTGCGCCAGTTCCTGCATCTCCGGGAAGGGGGTCAGCTCCTCACTGCGGCAGACGATCACCGCCGGGGGCTGCTGACGGAACAGCTGGTCCAGCGCTTCGTAGCGTTTTTCGGGCGAAAGCCCGGACAAAAAGTTCATCTCCGCCAGACCCATGATCTGCAGGCGGAGTTTATCAAAATAGTCGTAATATCCGGCAAGGAACAGACCCGGGCGGTTGACCTCCGCGATCTCGACGCAGATCTGATCCAGTTCCTTCGGGGTGTAGACCACTTCCATGCTGACCCGGTCGATCAGCGTTTTGAGCGAGACATTGAATGTACCCATCCTTGTTTCCTCCTGTGCTCTCCTGCGCTGTGCAGCCAGAGCGGCACAGCATTCCTTTTTTTATTATAATAAAACCCCGGCTAAAAAACAATACGAGCCGTTCTGTTTTTCGTCCTCCCCGGCCGGAAACCGGCGCAGCATCGCGGACATGGCATTATTTTTTACATTTTTCTTACTTTTACACGGATTTTACATTCTCTCGATTTTGGATTTTACATTGATTCTATATACTCAGAATCAGGAGAAACACACCAAAACACGTCAAATCAAAGTGAGGAACCACTCTATGACAATTTTTAATGTTTTTTCGCTGCTGGGAGGTCTGGCCCTGTTCTTGTTCGGTATGGACATCATGGGCAAATCGCTGGAAAAGCAGGCCGGCGGCCAGCTGCAGAAGATTCTGAGCAAACTGACCGATAACCCCCTCAAGGGCTTTTTCCTGGGTCTGTGCGTTACCGCTGTGATCCAGAGTTCCAGCGCCACCACCGTCATGGTGGTCGGTTTTGTCAACAGCGGCATCATGGAGCTGCATCAGGCCATCGGCGTGATCATGGGCAGCAACGTGGGTACCACTGTTACCAGCTGGATCCTGAGCTTGTCGGGTCTGCAGGGCGACAGCCTGTTCATCCAGATGCTGAAACCCACTTCTTTCAGTCCGCTGCTTGCATTTATCGGCATTTTGCTGTATATGTGTAAGAGTGAGAAGAAGCAGGGCATCGGCACCATCCTGATCGGCTTTGCCGTGCTGATGACCGGCATGACCACCATGTCCAACGCCGTTCTGCCCCTGCAGAACGAGGCATGGTTTACCAGCCTGTTCACCCGCTTCTCCAACCCCATCCTCGGCGTTCTGGTGGGTGCCATCGTCACCGGCATCATCCAGAGTTCCAGCGCCAGCGTCGGTATCCTGCAGGCACTGAGCGCCACCGGCGTCATCACCTACGGCAGCGCCATTCCCATCATCATGGGCCAGAACATCGGCACCTGCGTCACGGCGCTGATCTCCTCGGTGGGCGCCAACAAGAATGCCCGCCGGGCCGCCATGGTGCATCTGTACTTCAACATCATCGGCGTGACTCTGTTCCTCGTCGGTTTCTACGGCCTGAACGCCGTGTGCCATTTTGCCTTCGTCAACTCCACCATTGAAGCATGGGGCATTGCTGTGGTGCACTCAGTGTTCAATATTCTGGCCACCATCGTCCTGCTGCCCTTTGCAAACGTTCTGGAAAAGCTGGCCATCCTCACGATCCCGGATTCTCCGGAAAAAGAGAGCTTTGCCCTGCTGGATGACCGTCTGCTGAACACCCCCGCCGTGGCTGTGGAGCGTGCCCGCTCTGCGACTGCCGATATGGCCGAGCTGGCCCGGGTGGGCGTGATGCAGGCCATGAGCCTGAGCCACGAATGGAACGACGAGCTGGCCCAGAAGGTGCGTGAGCAGGAATGCACTGTGGACCGCTACGAAGATGCACTGGGCACTTACCTTGTCAAACTGTCCGGCCGGGAGCTGAACCACGCCGACAGCCAGAGCGTGAACACCCTGCTGCACACCATCAGCGATTTTGAGCGCATCAGCGACCACTCGGTCAACCTGCTGGAATCCGCCGAAGAGATGCACAACAAGAGCATCGAGTTCTCGCAGGATGCCCGCGATGAGCTGCAGGTTCTGGAAGATGCCGTACAGGATATTCTGAACCGTACCACCGATGCATTCCGCAAGGGAGACCTACATCTGGCCAGCAAGGTAGAACCGCTGGAAGCCGTGGTCAACGAGCTGGTGCGCGCCATCAAGGCGCACCACATTGCCCGCCTGCAGGCCGGCAGCTGTTCCATCGAGTACGGCTTTGTGCTGGACGACCTTTTGACAAACTACGAGCGTGTGTGCGACCACTGCAGCAACGTGGCAGTTGCTCAGATCGAGGTGGCGCAGGACAGCTTTGACACCCACGCTTACCTCAACGACCTGCGCCACGGCAACGACACCAAGGAGAGCGAAGAGTTCTACCGCCGCCTTGAGCGCTACCGCGAACGTTACCTCTTCCCCGAAAATTCGATTGCGGAGGAAAAATAAACCATGATCTATATCATTGAAGACGATGCCGCCATCCGGGAGCTGGAGCAGTATGCCCTGCAGTCCAGCGGCTATGATGTATCCAGCTTTGAAAGCTCCGAGCCGTTCTGGCAGGCCATGCGCGAGGCGGAACCGGAGCTGGTCATTCTGGACGTGATGCTCCCCGGCGAGGACGGTTTTTCCATCCTGAAAAAGCTGCGCAACACCCCTTCCCTGCGGCGGCTGCCCATCATCATGGTCACTGCAAAATCCAGCGAACTGGACACCGTGCGCGGGCTGGACTGCGGCGCGGACGACTACATCACGAAGCCCTTCGGCATCATGGAATTTCTCAGCCGGGTACGCGCCACTCTGCGGCGCTCTGCCCCGGAGGCCCGGCCCAATGTATTCAGCTTTCATGAGATCCTGCTGGACAACGCCCGCCACAGCGTAACGGTGAACGGCAGCCCCGTGGAGCTGACCTACAAGGAGTACAGCCTGCTGCGCCTGCTGCTGGAAAACACGAACCTTGTCGTGACCCGCGAGACCATCCTTCAGGTGGTGTGGGGCACCGACATCTCGGTGGAAAGCCGAACCGTGGATATGCACATCCGCACCCTGCGCAAAAAGCTGGGCGATGCCGGCAAATACATCTGCACTGTCCGCAAGGTCGGCTACAAGCTGACCGATGAAGAGGAGGCGGCTGAAGAATGAAGATCCGCAGCATGGAAGAAAAGATCAGTTACCGCCTGTTCCTGATGGGATTTCTCGGCCTGCTGTTCACCGCTGCGCTGTGCATCTTCGTTTTTCACAAAGCCTTTACAGCGCAGGCATGGACCGGGCTGGAACAGGAAGCTGAGCTCGTAAGCGCCGGTTACGACCTTGTGGCCGAGCCCGAAGCCCTCTCCGCCTTTGTGACGGATGATCTGCGCATCACCCTTATCTCGCAGGACGGCAGCGTGCTGTTCGAGTCCGCTACCGACCAGCCGATGGAGAATCATCTCACCCGCCCGGAGATCCGGCAGGCCATGGAAAGCGGCGTCGGCAAGGACATCCGCGACTCCCAGACCATGGGTTACGAGACCTACTATTACGCAGTGCGTCTGCCCAGCGGAGAGATTTTGCGCGCGGCACAGGACGCTGAGACCATCTGGTCGATCTACGACTCTTCCATCCCAGCCATCGTGCTGAGTTGTGTGGCGCTGATGATGGCCGCCGCCATCCTGTCCGGCCTGCTGACCAAAGCTCTGGTGCAGCCGGTCCTCAACATGACCGAAGATCTGGATCACATTCAGGAAAATGTGCCCTACAAAGAGCTGATCCCCTTTGCCGAGAATATCCACTCCGACCGCATCCTGCGCGAGAACAACGAGAAGATGCGTCAGGAATTCACAGCCAATGTGAGCCATGAGCTCAAGACCCCGCTGACCAGCATTTCCGGCTACGCCGAGCTGATCGAGACCGGCATTGCAAAGCCGGAGGATGTGCAGGGCTTTGCGCAGAAGATCCATGTGGAAGCTACCCGCATGATCCAGCTGGTCAACGACATTTTGCAGCTGTCCAATCTGGACAACATGAGCGAGACCGGCAACGAACCTGTCATGGAAGTGGTGGATCTGCTGGATGTTGCCCGCGAGTGCACCGAGCGGCAGAAGCTGAATGCCCGCCGGGCTTATATCTCCCTGAGCTGCCTGGGCGAGAGTGCGCCGGTGCGCGGCAGCCGCAGCCTGCTGGATGAACTTTGCCAGAACCTGTGCGACAACGCCATCCGCTACAACCGCCCCGGCGGAAAGGTACAGATCACCACGGCCTGCAGCCGCGACGGCCATTGCACCCTGACCGTTGCGGACAACGGCATCGGCATCCCGCGCGAAGCACAGTCCAGCGTGTTTGAGCGTTTCTACCGCGTGGACAAAAGCCGCAGCAAGGCCACCGGCGGCACCGGTCTGGGTCTGGCCATCGTCAAGCACATTGCCCGCATCCACAACGCCCGCATCAAGCTGGAAAGTCAGGTAGATGTCGGCACGACCATAACGGTCACCTTTCCCACTGCAAATTGATTCAGAATTTCAGAAATCTTACGTCTGCCCGCAGTTCCGGGCAGGCGTTTTTTGTTGTGTCCGCACCCTCGGCCAGTGCCCGGCGCTGCTGCAGCGACAGTAAATCGATTCCCTGCTTCCAGAGCGTTTCGGTCATGTCGCAGGCAAGCGCTTCCAACTGCTTTTTCTGTGCATCGGAGGGTATGGGTTCACCTGCCGGCAGCTGGCAATCCAGCCGGAGCAGCGCCCGATCCCCGCGCAGGGTAACAGACACACTGCACCTGCGGACCGCGACCCGCTCCCCCTCCAGCCAGAACGTCCTTGCTCCCGGGGTCTGCTGCAAAAGCAGGCATAGTTCTGTTTTATTTGCATCCAGTTCCACCCGCGTCTCCGGGGTACGGAAAAAGCCGGCTTCGTCCAATTCCACCGCGTTCCCGTCTGCTGCAAGGGTGGAATAAAGTGCTGCTTCTCTATGGCGGTAAAGCCGTGGGAAACGTGCCGATTGCTCTTTCAGTTTCCCGAGAAGTTTGTCGGAAAAGCCCGCGTCATCGCTTTCAAACCGGGTGAGAGCTTCTTCGTCCAGGTCCATGCAGATAAGCCGCGCCGCTGTCCGCCCGCATCCGCGTTCCAGAACAAGTGTTTCGTATGCCGAAAGCAGCTCATCCGGCGTATTTTCCGGAAAAAGGAGAAAATCGCACAGCCGGTAATCAGCCGTCTCCGGAAGAAGTTTTTGTGCGGAATACAGTGCTTTTTCAAGCGTTTCGCCTTCTGCGCGGGTCATCTTCAGGGCAGCAGACGCTTCGGATGCATCTGCCGCCGCCTGCGGTGCCTGAACCCACAGCGCGGCCGTGATGCCGTTCTCGGTCTGTGCAAGATACACCGCCCGCACCATGCTTTTTTCCGTTGTCTCGCAGCGGAAAAACAGCAGGCACCACCCGGCAAGAAGCAGTGCTGTCATGGCCCGGAGTTTCGTTGATCTTTTCGTCATGATGCAGCTTTCCTTTCTGCGGCAAACAGCGTCTCAATGCAGACGCGGAGTGCGGCGCACAGAAAGCCGATCCGATAAATCGCACAGGCCAGCCAGATCAGGATCAGAAAGGCATCGATCCGGGAAAACACGCCGAAGCTCCATGCCCGCAAAAGCTCCGCGGCCGGGTAATCCCGTCCGCCGAACAGCAGCCCCATGCAAATGGCTGCACCGGCCTGCACTGCATAAGAGAGCCACGGCAGGCAGACAGCGCGCCCCGCAGCCGCACCCGGACGCAGGAGCGGCCAGAGCAAAAACTCGGCGCAGAAATAGCTTGTCCGCAGCCGGATGAACTGCGACGGGCCTTCTGCGGCAAGGCCGGGCCAGTGCATCTGTTCCCACAGACCGGCTGCAAGCACCGCCCCGCCCAGCAGAACGAACCACCACAGCACCCTTGCCGGTGCATTCCAGCTCTCCGGCCGAAGGCACCACCCGGCCCAGAGCAGAAACGGCAGAAGCCCGATCAGGGCCATGGAGCGGAACTCTTGCTGTGCGGCCTGCTGCGCCTGCAGGATAGTCCCCGCCAGTTCGGCAGCAAGACCCAGTGAAAGAACGAACAGAACAGCTTTCTGCGTCAGGACTTCCGCGTCCATAATGCGGACTGCCAGGCCGGTCAGCACCGACAGGAGAAGCGCGTTTACAAGCCCGGAGAGAACCAGTTCCCGCGCTGAGCCCTCCATCTCCCCCGCTGCAGCCAGTGCGCCGGTCACAACGCTCAGTGCCACGGCAGAAAGAGAAAATCCTTTCGAACGGCTCATCTGCTTTTCCTCTGTTTCTGCCAGATATTGAAACGCGTGCGGGAAAGGCTGCGGTAGTTGCGGCGGATGATGCCGTCCGATGCAAGCGGCTGCTGCGGGAACGGGTGCTCCGCAAGATACGGCACGCCCATCATGGACGTACCGGAAAGTCCCAGCAGAAATACAAAGAATGCTCCTGCCAATCCAACCGGCCCGGCAATGCCTGCCGCCAGAACGACACCCAGCCGGAGCAGTGTTGCCGGCTCATACAAAGGCGGCGTGACGAACACCGCAATGGCGGTGATGCTGGCCACGAAGATGACCGGTGTGCTCATCAGCCCGGTGGCAATGGCCGCATCCCCGATGATGAGCGCGGACACCAAGCTGACCGAATGCCCCAGTGACTGCGGCATCCGAAGCCCTGCCTCCCGGATGACTTCCAGGATCAGCATGACAAGGAGCATTTCGGCGAACAGCGGCAGAGGCGTAGCCTTCTCTGCTGCTTCGATTTTATAAAGCAGCTGCGGCGGGATCAGTTCCGGCAGATAGACTGCAAGGCACACAAACATGCCCGGCAGAAAGACCGTGAGATAAAACGAAATATACCGCAGCACCCGCAGAAACGAAGAAAAGACTGCTGTGGATGCATAGTCGTCCAGACACTCGAAATTTTCGCAGAACAGCGCCGGGAGCACCATCGCCGAAGGGCTTCCGTTGACAAGAACCAGAATTTTCCCCTCGCAGATCTTTGCCGCCGCTGCGGCGGGCCGCTCGGTGTAGCTGACCGGCGTGAACAGCCGGACTTTGCCCGGGAGCAGCCACGGCACAAAGTAGCTGGAATCCAGCAGAAGTTCCGGTTTTGCGGCGGCCAGCGTTTTGCGCACGCGCGCCACCATGGCCGGGTCCGCCCTTCCCCTGCGGTAGCATACCGCATATTCCGTTTTCGCTTCGGTGTCGGCCTGCTGAACCTCCTGCACAAGATCATCCGTCCGGATCAGCCTGCGCAGTAAACTCAGGTTGACCCGCAGAAGGTCTGCAAAGCCCTCTCGTGAACCGCGCAGATTGCCCTCGCCGGAGGGTTCTTCCACCGAACGGGCCTTCAGGCTCTGCACCGAAAAGGCGATGCCTTTTGCACAGCCGTCCAGCAGCAGCACTGCCATGCCGGCCGTCAGCCGTTTGACGAGATCCGGCAGGTCCTCCACCGGGCTGCTCTCTGCCGGAAAGGCCGAGTCCTGCAAGACGAGGGTATAGACCTGCTCCCCGGTGAGCGGCCCGCCCGCCCTGCTTTGCGGCGGGGCCTGACGGCTTGCCCCGTCCAGCACAAGCGCCCAGAGTGAATCCAGACTTGCCATCCCATCAAACAGGACGATGCACCCTTTGCAATGATAAATCATAATCTTTTTGGCATAATAATCGGCAGATGTACCAAACATTCCGTCGAGTGTTTTCAGATTTGTTTCCAGTTTCCGCGATAACTGCTGCATGGCTTTCTCTCCTTTGCAGTGCAGTATACCCGGCCCGGCCGGAGTTCATTCCTACCATCCGCAGGAGGGGTGTTTTATGAAGCTTCTGATCTGCCGCACCGTCATCATCTATCTGTGCGTGCTGTTTGCCATGCGGCTGATGGGCAAGCGCCAGCTGGGCGAACTGCAGCCTGAAGAGCTGGTCTCTACCATCCTCATTTCCAATCTGGCCTCTATTTCTATCGAGTCGGAAGAGGTGCCCATCACCTCCAGCCTGATTCCGCTGTTTCTGATCGCGGCGCTAGAACTGCTGGGGTCTGTGCTGAGTTTCCGCAGCCAGCGATTCTTCAATTTTCTCTCCGGGCGGCCAAAGACGGTCATTCTGGATGGGCAGATCGACCAGAATGCCCTGCGGATGCTGCGTCTGACCACTGCCGACCTGATGGAAGCACTGCGCGGCAAGAGCATCTTTGACCCTCGGGACGTCTCCTATGCCGTCATTGAGACAAACGGTACCCTCTCGGCCGCACTCCGGCCGGAGAAAGAGCCGGTGCGCCTGACGGATCTGCAGTGCAAGGTACAGCAGGTCAACGCCACCATTCCCTTTGTGCTGGACGGGCAGGTATTGGAGGACAACCTGCGCTGGTGCGGCAAGGACCGTGCATGGTTGGAGCGTACTGCGCAGGCAAACACTCTCCTGCCGGAAGAAATTTTACTGCTCATCGGCAACGAAACCGAGGATTATTTTCTGCTGAAAAAAGAAAGCCGCCGTCCGGGCGGCGGAAAGGATGCATCATGAAACGCATTTATGCCTGCATCGCCATCGTTGCTGTGCTGCTCTGCGTCTCGTTTTACAGCAGCTTTCAGGTGCAGAAATTTGCCGACGCTGTTTCTGAGGATCTGGACACAGCGGTAACTTCCATCCGCAGCAGCAATATCCCGTCAGCGCGGCAGGCGCTTGCCGATGGAGCCGACCTGTGCGACACCATGCGGGAGAAAATGAGCCATCTGCTCAGAACCGCAGATTTCACTGAGCTGGAAGCCGCTCTTCGCGCCGCAGATGGGCACCTTGAAATGAACGCACCGGAAGAAGCTCTCAGTGAGCTGCGCCGCGCGCAGGTGCAGGTGGAAACGCTGGAATGGCTGGCGCGGCGTGTGGTATGAAAAAAGCACCGCTTCCCCTGCCCTTGCGGGAAGGAGAACCGGTGTTGTCTGCTCTTGTTACGGGTTCGGTTCGCTGCGGTCGCCCATGAGTTTTTTCAGCTCATTGAAGAAGCTTTCCACGTCCGCGAACTGGCGGTAGACCGACGCGAAGCGGACATAGGCCACCTCGTCGATCTTTTTCAGTTCCTGCATGGTCAGCTCGCCGATGCGCACACTGGGGATCTCGCGGTCATAGGAGCTGAGCAGGGTCTGTTCGATGCTGCTGACCGCACGTTCCAGCGTTTCGTAGCTCACAGGCCGTTTGGCACAGGCCCGCACCATGGCGTTGAGAAGTTTCTGGCGGTCAAACGGCTCCCGGGAGCTGTCCTTCTTGATGACCACGAGCGGAACAGTCTCCACCACCTCATAGGTCGTAAAGCGCATATGGCAGCTCAGGCATTCGCGGCGTCGGCGGATACGCTCGTTGTCTTCGGTGGGGCGGGAATCAATGACCTTCGATTCCTCTGCACCGCAGTAGGGACACTTCATGATCGGTTCCTCCTGAAATCTTACCGGCTCAGCCGGAAAATGAAAGGCATTGGCCCTTTGCCGGGAGCCAGTGCCTTTCTTTTGTTTTGCGTCAGTTCTTCTTTGCTTTGGGCTTGCGCTCGCTCCACATCACCCATGCCGAGGTGGACACGCACAGCGAGGTGTACACACCGCTGATCATACCCATCATCAGCGGGAAGGCAAAGGTGAAGATGCTGTCCAGGCCATAGAGCTTTGCCACGATGCACATCACGCCCAGAGCCATCACAGTGGTGATGGTGGTAATAAGGGTGCGGCGGGCAGACTGGTTGACCGAGTGGTTGACCAGCTCCTCAAAGGATGCTTTTTTGCCCATGAGGCTGCGGTTCTCACGGATGCGGTCGTAAACGACAACGGTATCGTTGATGGAGTAGCCCAGAATGGTCAGCATGGCAGCGATGAAGTTGCCGTCCAGCGCGGTGCGCAGCAGCACAAAGGTGCCGAACACCACCATCAGGTCGTTGACCAGAGCCAGAACCGCCATCATACCGCCGGTCAAGCCGCCGATATTCTTGAAGCGCAGCGCAATGTACAGCAGGATCAGCACCAGTGCGAACACCACAGCCACCAGACTCTTCTGCAGGAACTTGGTGCCCCTGGCTGCGCTGACGTTGCTCAGAGACAGCTGCTCAAAATGATTGTCCGGATATTTCTCGTTCAGAGAATCCAGCAGGGTCTGCACCTGATCGGTGGTCACAGTCTCGGTGCCGGGCATGGAGATCTTCAGAGTCTGGCCGCCGGTGGCGACATTTTCGCCGGTCTGCAGGGTCAGACCGTTATTATCCAGTGCCTCGGAAGCGGTCTTCTGCACATCGGACAGGGTGAAGGTGTTCTCATAACCCAGCGTGATCATGGCGCCGCCGGTGAACTCGGTATCCAGATGGACACCAAGCACCACCGCACACAGCACGATGGCCGCCATCAGGCAGGACGAGAAGGTCAGGAAGCGCTTGCGCAGACCCACGAAATCGACGGGCTTCTTCTCCGCCGTTTCCCTGCCGGGCTTCTCAGCACCGTAGAGCCACGGGTTGCGCAGAGCCTTGATGGAAGCCGCGCCGCGGATCATGACGCGGGTGGCGAATACGCCGAACACAAAGTTCAGCAGCACGCCGGTGAGCAGCGTGTAGCCGAAGGCATAGATCGTACCGGCAGTGGACGGGCCGAAGGCGAAGAACACAAAGTGCAGCGCCTTGGCAAAGAAGCCGTCCGAGGGGCCGAATGCGCCCATCAGCACGATGGCCACGATGACGATGGTCACGTTGCCGTCAATGATGGGGGTCAGGCCGCGGGCAAAGCCGCT
>CAKSZM010000002.1 GCA_934525735.1 uncultured Faecalibacterium sp.
CCCCATTCAAGCGCGCTACCAAAACTGCGCTACACCCGGATATCGACCGCCGCTTCCCTACCGAAGCGTGGCGACAAAAAATATTATACTCAGGCAAGGCCGTTTTGTCAACGCTTTTTTGCAATTTTTGACCGAATTTTTTAGAAAAGTCGGATTTTTACGATAACACGTTTTTGATGTTAAGCTTGTTCCGACGCAAAAAGGGCCGCTGCACCTGACCGGGTGCGGCGGCCCTTCCTGCTGTGTTTCTGCTTACTGGATGCCGGTGACTTTATAGTCCTGTGCTTCCACGGCCTGCTTCAGCACGTCATCGGCCACATCCTCGTTCAGGGTGACGACGGCGGTGCCGGCCTCGTGACTCACAACGGCCTCAGCCACGCCGGGCACGGCTTCCAGAGCCTTCTTCACGCGGGCTTCGCAGTGGCCGCACATCATGCCTTCCACATTCAGGGTCTTTTTCATGGTCAAATCCTCCTTGTTGGTGCTCTCTTTATGTTCCACCTCTGCGGGCTGCGCAAGGGCAGCGGGCAGGGAAGCGGCGTCTTTGGGTTTGCGGTCCCGCTTTGTGCTGTGCACATCAAACAGGTTCAGCCGCAGTGCATTGCTCACCACGCAGAAACTGGACAGACTCATGGCCGCTGCGCCAAACATAGGGTTCAGCGTCAGGCCGAAGGGAATGAACACACCGGCGGCCAGCGGGATGCCGAGCGTATTATAAATGAACGCCCAGAACAGGTTTTCGTGGATGTTGCGCAGGGTGGCGCGGCTCAGGCGGATGGCGGCGGGCACATCCGAAAGTTTGGAGTTCATCAGAACGACATCGGCGGCGTCGATGGCCACATCGGTGCCTGCGCCGATGGCGATGCCGGTGTCGGCGCGGGTCAGGGCAGGGGCGTCGTTGATGCCGTCGCCCACCATGGCAACCTTGCCGTACTGCTGCAGCTGGCGGATGACGGCTTCCTTGCCGTCGGGCAGAACGCCTGCGATGACTTCATCCACGCCTGCCTGCTTGCCGATGGCGTCGGCAGTGCGCTGGTTGTCGCCGGTGAGCATCACGACCCGGATGCCCATGTTCTGCAGCTCCTTGATGGCGCGGGGGCTGTCCTCCTTGATGGTGTCTGCCACCGCGATGACGCCCAGCAGACGGCCTGCACCGCCGAAGAACAGCGGGGTCTTGCCCTGTTCGCTGAGCGCAGCGGCCTGCGCCTGCAGCGCGTCGGGCACAGTGACTTTCGTGCCGACAAAGGACGCATTGCCGCCAAAGATCTCCACGCCGTCCATCTTTGCGGCCAGACCGTTGCCCGGCAGGGCAGCAAAGTCTGTCACGGCGGGGGCGTCCAGCTTCTGCTCGTCGGCATAGGCCAGCACGGCCTTGGCCAGCGGGTGCTCGCTGCGGCTTTCCAGCGCGGCGGCCAGCGTCAGCAGCTCGTGTTCGGTCACGCCGTCTGCGGGCAGCAGGTCAGTCACTTTGGGTTCGCCGCTGGTGATGGTGCCGGTCTTATCCAGCGCCACGATGCGGGTGCGCCCGGCAGCTTCCAGCGAAGCGGCGGTCTTGAACAGGATGCCGTTCTTCGCGCCCAGACCATTGCCCACCATGATGGCCACCGGCGTTGCCAGACCCAGTGCGCAGGGGCAGCTGATGACTAGCACCGAAATGCCCCGGGCCAGCGCGTAGCCCAGCTCCCGGCCCAGCAGTAACCACACGATGGTGGTGAGTACCGCGATGGTAATGACGGCCGGCACAAAGAATCCGGACACAGTATCGGCAATTTTGGCGATAGGCGCCTTGGTGGCAGCGGCGTCGCTGACCATCTTGATGATCTGCGCCAGAGTGGTGTCCTCGCCCACGCGGGTGGCGCGGCACTGCAGGAAGCCGGACTGGTTGGTGGTAGCGGCGCTCACCTTGTCGCCCTCGGCCTTATCCACCGGGATGCTCTCGCCGGTCAGGGCGCTCTCGTTCACGGCGCTGGAGCCTTCCAATACGATGCCGTCCACCGGGATGTTCTCGCCCGGGCGCACCACAAAGATATCGCCGGACTGCACCTGTTCGATGGGCACAGTCACCTCAGCGCCGTCCCGCAGCAGAGTGGCGGTCTTGGGTGCCAGCTTCATCAGGCTCTTCAGTGCGTCGGTGGTCTTGCCCTTGGAGCGGGCTTCCAGCATCTTGCCCACCGTGATGAGGGTCAGGATCATGGCCGCCGACTCAAAATAGAACTCCATCATATAGTGCATGACCAGCTCACTGTTGCCGTCCAACTGCGCACGGGTCATGGCGAAGAGGGCATAGGTGCTCCACACAAAGCTTGCCATGGAGCCCATGGCCACCAGCGTGTCCATGTTGGGGGAGCCGTGGATCAGCCCCTTGAAGCCGCTGATGAAGAACTTCTGGTTGATGACCATGACGATGCCTGCCAGCAGCAGCTGGACAAGACCCATGGCGATGTGGTTGCCGTCGAACCAATGGGGCAGAGGCCAGCCCCACATCATGTGCCCCATGGAAAAATACATCAGTACGAGCAGAAAACCCAGCGATGCGATCAGACGGCGCTTCAGTTTGGGCGTTTCGTGGTCCTGCAGTGCGTCAAGGTCGGCGCTGGTGCCGGCAGCGGCGGCCGTGCCCGCTTTTTTGGGGCTGGCACCGTAACCGGCGTCCTGCACGGCCTTGATGATGGCGGCGCCGCTGGCGGTACCCTCCACGCCCATGGAGTTGGTCAGCAGGCTCACCGAGCAGCTGGTCACGCCGGGCACCTTGCTCACGGCCTTTTCTACCCGGGCAGAGCAGGCCGCGCAGCTCATGCCGGTAACATTGAATTGTTCCATAAAAATTCACTCCTACGTTGAGTATGCGCGGGAACGGGTCATTTCATGAGCTTAGGCAAGAGCTTTATCAGCTCGTCCATTTTGTCGTCGCTGCCGGAACGCAGGTCGTCAGCCACGCAGGTGCGCAGATGCTGGCTGAGCAGCTCTTTGGAAAAGCTGTTCAGTGCGCTGTTTGCAGCCGCCACCTGCACAAGGATATCCACGCAGTAGGCGTCCTTTTCCAGCATTCCGCGGATGCCGCGCACCTGACCCTCGATGCGGCTCAGGCGGTTGAGCAGGGCTTTGTGTTCTTCCGGGGTGCGGTCCTTGTGGCGGCAGCAGGAACCTTCGCTCACGTCTGCGGCAGCCGGGGCTGTGGGTTCGGCGGATGCATCGCTGCAACAGCAGCAGGTTTTTTTTTCGTTCTCCATAAACATGCTCCTTTACCCATGAGGGGTATCGTTCTTACGGCATGAGTATAACACGGCGTATCCTATAAGTCAAGTGGGAAATAAAAAAGAGGAAAAGCCCTTGCAGGCTTTCCCTCTTGCGGTTGTGACCTTACTTTTCCAGGATGCGGGGCACGAACAGGCTCAGCATCTTGCCCCACCAGTACCACTCGTGGGAGACGTCGCCGCCCCAGATCTCCACGTGGGCGGGCAGGCTCTGTGCCTTCAGCACTTCGGCCAGCGCGTTGGTGTCGGCCTGTGCGTCGTCCTCGTAGGCACCCTGACCGGCGCAGAGCATCAGGCTGTTCTCTTCAGCCTTTGCCAGAGCCAGCTTGTTGGCGATGCCGTTTTCCTTCAGGTACAGCAGGGGAGAAGAGCGCAGCACGAGGTCGTCCTTCTCACTGCCCCAGAAGCGGCTCAGGTCGTAGATGCCGCCAAGGCCCATGGCGCCGGCAAACAGGTTGGGGCGGCGCAGGCGGCAGTTCACCGCATGAGCAGCACCGAGGTCAACGCCCACGACCCAGAGTTTTGCGCCCTTTTCGGCACCGTTCAGCTTGAGCACCCGGGGTGCCAGCTCGGCGGTGAGATAGACGAAGTATTTCTCCTCCATCTCAGCGCGGCGGCGCACCGGCAGATCGCCGTTCAGCACGGCCTCGCCGTCGATGCTGTCGGCGCAGAACAGCTGCACCTTGCCTTCGTTCAGCAGCTGGGCGATGGCGTCCGGCATGCCGTTATTCTCCCAATCATAAAAGCGGCCGCCGCGGGCAGGCAGGGCCAGCACCGGCACACCGGCGCTGCCGTATACCTTGAACTCCATGTCGCGGTTCAGCACGCTGCTCCACTCTTTGTAATAGGTACCCTGGATCATAAATCAAGCACTCCTTATTCTATATTCACCGGCCCGGGCACAGTCTTTGCGCACCGGTGCCGGCCGTCAGCAATGCAGGGGAAGACCTCGGTTTACACGAACTGGTTGCGCTGGGGGTCGTATTCGTAGCCCGCAGCGCTCAGCTTTGCGCAGAGATCAGCCTTGTCGGCGTCCATGTCATCGCACAGAGCATCGAGGTCTTTATAAAAATCGCGCAGTTTCAGGTTCACCACGCTCAGCAGCATAATGGGGTCATTGGGCAGAGACATTGTATTTCTCCTTACAGCAACAAAAAAAGCCGGCCACTCGACAAAGTGACCGGCCACATACACCAAATTAGACAGCGCGGGTAACTTTGCCAGCGCGCAGGCAACGGGAGCATGCGTAGACGTACTTGGGAGAACCCTCAACGACCGCCTTGACACGACGGACATTCGGCTTCCAGGTACGGTTGGAACGACGATGAGAGTGAGAGACCTTGATACCAAAGGTCACACCCTTGCCGCAGCATTCACATTTAGCCATGGTACTTGCACCTCCTGCAGTGAAGTAAAGGAATCAAAATAATCAGCTTGACTATTGTAGCAGATTGTGCGCTGAAATGCAAGCTTTTTTTCAAAAAAACTCCACGCTTTTTTCTTTCACGCCCAAAGGCCTTGTCTGCCGGGCGGAAAAATAGTATTATATAGGGTATAGTCCTGCCTCTGGCGGACAATACAACAAAGGCAGGAACTTCTATGACATCTCAGGGGATCTACTATCTCATTCGTGCGCTGGTGGCGCTGGTGGCCATCCCGTTCCACGAGGCGGGGCACGCGCTGGCTGCGTGGCTGCTGGGCGACGATACCGCAAAGCGGCAGGGGCGCCTTTCGCTCAACCCGCTGGCGCACTTCGACCTGCTGGGCACGCTGTGCATGGTGTTTGCGGGCGTGGGCTGGGCAAAACCGGTCTCCACCGACCCGCGCAACTTCAAGAATCCCAAGTGGGGCATGGCGCTCACCGCGCTGGCAGGCCCTGCGGCAAACCTGATCCTTGCCTACCTTGCCATGGTGGCGTGGAAGCTTTTGTACTACTGGGCACCGGTGAACAATGCCACGCTTTATCTTGCCATGTTCCTGCAGTATATGGTGCTGATGAACGTCAGCCTTGCCGTGTTCAACTTCATCCCGGTGCCGCCGCTGGACGGCAGCCGCATCCTGCTGGTGGTGCTGCCGCAGCGGGTCTACTTCGGCCTGATGAAGTACGAACGCTACATCATGATCGCTCTGCTGGCCGCCGTCTGGATGGGGCTGCTGGATACCCCGCTGTACTACCTGAACAACATCGTGTGGGACCTGCTGGGCAGCGCCACCGGCTACATCGATAAACTTGCCTATGCGGTCTATTATTCCAGCATCGGGACGGTGGTGTGAGCGTGGCAGAGGAACTGACCTTCCATCTGGAAGATTTCGACGGCCCGCTGGAGCTGCTGCTGGCGCTTGTGACCAAACACAAGATGGACCTGCACGATATCCCCATCCTGCAGCTCATCGACCAGTATACCGAGACTGTAGCGAAGGCCGACCCCGATCCGGAAAGCGCCAGCGCTTTCATTGAGATGGCGGCGCGGCTTGTGGAGATGAAAAGCTATCTGCTGTTGCCCCGCAGCGAAGAGGGCGAGCGGCTGAAGCAGGAGTTCACCGGCCAGCTCATCGAGTACGACCAGTGCCGCCGCATGGCGGCTCTTTTGCGGGAAAAGGCCGAGACCGCGCCGGTGTTCGTGCGCCGGCCCATGGAGATGGACTTTGAACCCACCTACGATCTGCACCATTCGCCGCAGATGCTGGCCGACTGCTGGGCGATGCTCTCCGGCCGCACAAAGCTGCGCAAAGAGCCGACCCAGCAGCAGTTTGAACCGCTGGTCACAGCGCCCATGGTGTCGGTGACCAGCCGGGTGGTGTACATCCTGCGCCGTCTCATCAGCGGATCAGCGGCAAAAATGAACCAGCTGTTCAACCGGCACCAGAGCCGCAGCACCAATGTGGCCACCTTTCTGGCGCTGCTGGAGCTGGTGCGCGGCGGCCGCGTGACGCTGGACGACAAGGGGCAGCTGACCATGCAGCGGGGCCGCATCCATCGGGACAAGGAGAAAACATGAACCAGAAACAGATCCGCGCCGCAGTGGAAGCCATGCTGTTTGCCTGCGGCGACCCCATCGCGGCGGACAAATTGGCGCAGGCGGTGCAGCTGCCGCAGTCCAGCGTGGAAGCCGCGCTGGAAGGGCTGCGGGAGCGCTACGCAAGAGAGGACAGCGGCCTGTGCCTGCTGCACCTGAACACCCGCTGGCAGCTGGCCACCAAGACTGAATGGGCCGACTGCGTGCGCCGCGTGCTGGACAGCCGCCGCTCGGTACCGCTTGGCCCCGCCGCCATGGAGACGCTCACCGTCATCGCCTACAATCAGCCGGTGTCCCGCGCCTTCATCGAGCAGGTGCGCGGGGTGGACTCCTCGTCCAGCGTGTCCGGCCTGCTGGAAAAGGGCCTGATCGAAGAAGCGGGCCGCCTTGACCTGCCGGGCCGCCCGGTGAGCTTCCGCACCACGGATACCTTTTTAAGGGTGTTCGGCCTTTCCGCCCTCGCCGACCTGCCGCCGGTGCACGGGCAGGGAACCGCCGACGCATCCGGACCGCAAAAGGAGGGCTGACCCATGGGCGCATTCTTTGCTGCAATAGGAGCTGCGCTGCTCTTTGTGCTGAAGATCATCGGCATCCTGCTGCTGATCGTCCTGATCTTAGCGGCGCTTCTGCTTTTGTGCCCCTTCTGCGCCGACCTGTGCTGGGAACACGGCGTGCTGACCGTAAAGGCCGGGGCGCTGGGCATCACCTTTCCGGTGTTCCAGTACCCGAAGCCCGAGCCGCCCCCGGCACCGGAAAAACCGGTTCCGCCCAAGGGACTGAAGGCAAAATTCGCCGCATGGCGGGCCGAGCGCAAGCGGAAAAAGGCGGAGGAAAAAGCCCGCAAAAAGGCCGCTGCCGAAGCCGAAAAGGCCAAAAAGCCCGCATCCCAGCGCAAAAAAGGCAAGATCACCCTCGAGATCATCTGCACGATGCTGCGGGGCGCAGGCACCCTGACCAAAGCCGTGTTCGGCGCGCTGCGCATCACGAAGATTCAGGTGCGGCTGGGCGTCCGGGGCACTGACCCCGCCGACGCAGCCCGCAGCTACGGCAAACTGCAGGCGTGGCTGTACCCGCTGCTGGGCGTACTGGATCACTTCATCTGGCTGCAGTTTGACGAGCTGCGCATCCTGCCGGACTTCGGCAGCGCAGAGCCGACGGTGGAAGACCGGGTGTCCTGCCGGGTGAGCGCGCAGGCGTTGTTCATCGTCATTGCGGCGGTGCGGGTGCTGTACGAGTTCTGGCGGAAAAAAGTATTGGACATTTTCCTGTGACCTGTGCTACAATATAAATGGAGCAGTGTGCTCCTGTATTCAGGTTTTCCCACGGGCAGCAGCCCGAATCGAATCATAAAGGAGAGCTGTTTTATGGCTGAGCATCCCATTCAGGGCCTGATGAACATTACGATGGAGAAGATCCACCAGATGGTGGACTCCAATACCATCATCGGCAAGCCCATCACCACCGACGACGGCACCACCATCCTGCCGGTGTCCAAGGTCTCTTTTGGCTTTGCCTCTGGCGGCACCGACTTTGACGGCAAGAACGCCGCCAACAAGGATCTGTTCGGCGGCGGCTCCGGCGCAGGCGTGAACATCCAGCCGGTGGCCTTCCTCGTGATCAAGGACGGCTGTGTGCGCACTATCCAGCTGACGGACGGCTCTAACAGCGTCGACCGTGCGCTGACCATGCTGCCCGAACTGGTGGACAAGCTCGCCGCCCTTGTCAAGAAGGACGACAAGGCTCAGCCCGCTGTCCCCGCCGAGGCACCGAAGACGGAGTAAAGGCCGGTTATTATGCCGTTGCCCGGACGGTGGGCCGGGAGTTTCTTCGAGAACTTTTAGGCGGCTCGCCCTCTCAGTCACCTTCGGTGACCTAGCATGGAATGCCAAAGCCTCCCCCTTTGGGGGAGGTGGCATTGCGTAAGCAATGACGGAGAGGGCGAGGATGCTGCCCATTCAGAACCAATCGCCGTACCCACGGCCTTCCAAACCGTGGTGTTGATATCAGCGCACCGGCCCCAAAACAGGGGAGCGGTGCGCGTTTTGAGCGCCGGGAGGCGCACAAGGAGTTTTTTTATTATGGCAGAAGAACGTATTCAGAAGATCATGGCCGAGCAGGGTCTGTGCTCCCGCCGCGCCGCCGAGCAGATCATTGCGGAGGGCCGTGTCAAGGTCAACGGCCATCCGGTGAAGGTGGGCGACAAGATGGATCCCAACCGCGATGTGCTGCACGTGGATGACGAGCGCATCTATATCAAAAAGGATCAGCAGCTGTATTATCTGGCGCTGTACAAGCCCCGCGGCTATGTGACTACCGCCAGCGACGAGCTGGGGCGCAAGACCGTCATGGATCTGGTCAGCGACATTCCCGCCCGCCTGTATCCGGTGGGCCGTCTGGACAAGGACAGCGAAGGTCTGCTGCTCATGACCAATGACGGCGCCTTTGCACAGGCCGTTACCCATCCGTCGGGCGGCATCTCCAAGCTGTACCGCGTCACCGTGCAGCCCCGCGCCGATGAGGCCGCCATCCTCAAGCTGAGCAGCGGCGTTGTGCTGGATGACGGCACCAAGACCATGCCCTGCGCCATCAACGTCGTCACCGACGAGCCGGGACGCACCGTCATGGAAATGACCCTGAAAGAGGGCAAGAACCGCGAGATCCGCCGCATGTGCGAGACGGTGGGCCTTGAGGTGGTGCGCCTGAAGCGCAACGCCGAGGGCGTGGTGAAGCTTGGCATGCTCAAGCCCGGCACCTACCGTGAGCTGACCAAGGCCGAGATCAACGGTCTGCGTGCCGCTGCCGCCAAGGGCCGCGCCCAGACCCGCAGCGCCGCGCTGCAGTCCAAGGCTGCCGGGCGCCGTCCCCGCGGCCCCGTGGGCAAGGGCGGCTCCGGCAAAGGCCGGAAGTAAACCGCATCGCGGCCGGACAGAATAAAATCACCGGATAACGAAAAGTCTCCCCCTGCAGGATAGCAAACCTGCATGGGGAGACTTTTTTGGTTTGGTTTCAGATCAGAATGGAAATGGCACCGCACGGCTCAGAGATCATCCCGGGGGCGGGCGGCCATTTCCCAGAAATGCAGCTCAAATTCGGAGCACTTCGCAAAGATCCCGCGGCAGCGGGCAGCACGCTCCGGGGAGATGCCGGCGCAGGCTTTCTCTGCATAATCGAGCCACTCGCGGCAGGCGTCTGCGTAGCCGGGGTCGGCGTAGTCCTTCACCAGAGGGCCGAAGGGCGTTTCCAGCACAGCAGGGGAGCGCTGCAGCAGCTGCTGGAAGATCCAGCCGTAGCTCAGCATACAGGGCAGGCAGGCCATGATGCACTCGGCCTCGCCCTCGCCGTTCCGGGCGGCATCGATCATGTAGTCGGTGTAGGCGCGGTTGGCCGGGCGCAGCGGCAGGGACTGGATCCCGGCGTCAGTCAGGCCGTAGCGCTTCAGGTACTGCAGGCGGGCTACGTCTTCACTCTCGTTCACGAAGGAGAGCAGGGAATAGTAATTGCGGATGGTCTCCATGGTTTTCGCCTTGGTCATGCCCCAGGCAAACACCTTGGCGTACTCGCGCAAATACAGGCTGTCCTCCACGATGTAGCCCTTGAAGCAGGTTTCGTCCAGCGTGCCGTCTGCCAGTTTGCGCAGGAATTCAGAGTCCAGACACTGCTGCCAGATGGGCATGTTTTCCTGCACGATGCGCTCAACAAAGGTAAGCTCACTCACCGACAAATTCTCCTTTCAGGGCAAACATGTGGTTCATGGGGCCGGAGCCATGGCCAAGATCCAGCATGGCCGACAGGCAGCCGGAAATGTAGGCCTTGGCGCGCTCTACAGAGGTATCCAGATCATAGCCCTTGGCCAGATTGGACGCAATGGCGCTGGACAGGGTGCAGCCGGTGCCGTGAGTATTGGGGTTCGCGATGCGTTTGCCGTGGAACCACTTGCCGCTGCCGTTGCGCCACAGCAGGTCGTCAGCATCGTTGATCTGGTGGCCGCCCTTGCACAGCACAGAGCAGCCGTATTTTTCGCTGATGACTTTTGCCGCAGCTTCCATCCCGGCGGCATCGGTGATGGTCATGCCGGAAAGGATCTCGGCCTCCGGGATGTTCGGGGTGACGACCTCGGCCATGGGCAGCAGCTTTTCGGTCAATGCCTGCACGGCATCGTCCCGCAGCAGTTTGGAGCCGGAGGTGGCCACCATGACGGGATCCACGACGATGTGTTCCGCACGGTAGGCTCTGAGCTTTTCGGCAATGACGCCGATCAGCTCTGCCGAGGACACCATGCCGATCTTGACCGCATCCGGGCGGATATCGGTAAAGATGGCATCGATCTGCTGACCCAGAAATTCGGGCGTCGTCTCAAAAATGCCGGTGACGCCGGTGGTGTTCTGCGCGGTAAGCGCAGTGATGGCGCTCATGGCAAATACGCCGTTAGCGGTCATGGTCTTGATATCGGCCTGAATGCCTGCGCCGCCGCTGGAATCGCTGCCGGCGATGGTCAATGCTGTTTTCATACTGCAAAACTCCCTTACAAAAAAGATGCGGATATGCCGGCAAAGACAGATCCGCATCCTGATGGTACAAGGCTGCAATGGTATCTCCCTACGTTGGCATGATCCAAATCAGGTCACAGGTCTGGGCAACACAGCCCACTCTCAGCCCGCTGAAGCGGACTCCCTTTTTTCCGGTTTCAAGCATACCACAACTGCAGGGAAGATGCAAGGGCGGGGCCTGTTTCACTCGCCCAGCGCGGTGCGGATGTTATCCAGCACCTTGCGGCTCAGCAGGACAAAGGCCTGCTTGGTGCGCCCGGCGGAGACATTGGCGCAGTGGACGTTTTCACGCTCAAAGAAGCCCTCCGCCACCGGACCGGCTGCGGCGCGGGTGTCGCAGAAGAAGTGGGTGCCGGGCAGGGTGAGCCACTGCTCCAGTGCGGCAGAGTCGAATCCCGGGCCGATGGAGGTGTTGAACAGCACCTTGCCTTCGCCCAGCTGACGGAACTGCTCCGGCCCCAGAAGCAGAACGTTCTTGTTCAGGCAGGTGAACACCGCCTCGCTGTCGGCCAGCAGCTGCGCCAGCGGCTTGTAGGCCATGCCGGTGGCCTCGGCGTCCGGCTTTCGGGTGCGGCTGTAATAGCTGACCTCTGCGCCCATGAACTGCAGCGCGTCGGCGATCATCCGGCCGGAAACGCCCAGTCCTACGATACCCGCCTTCAGCCCGGTGATCTCCACCGGTTCATCCCGCAGCATGGGCATGCCGAAGCCGTGCAGGATGCCGGTCAGTTCGTGCAGAACATACTCCACGACACCGCGGTCGCCGTAATCCCGGATGCCGAGCACCTTGATGCCCCGGGTGCGGGCGTAGGCGATATCCACGTTGGCGCTTTCTTCCGAATAAAGGCTGCAGCACATGCCGATGTAGCGGATGTTCGGGCAGCGCTCGATGACGTTCTTGCCCATGCGGGAAGTGTAGCTCAGCAGCACGGCGTCGGCATCGCCGATGCGGCGGACGATCTCGTCATCATCGGCGGGAATATCCGCAAAGAGCACGACCTGTTTTGCGTACCGGTGTAGCTCTTCCTCTGCGGGAGGGATCAGGCTGACCGGCTCGATGGCAACCAGCTTTTCAAACATGGGGGCACCTCCTTAATAGAAACACACCGGGGAGGCGAGGTTGCGCAGCAGAGCCACGACGCTCCAGCCGGCAATGGCGCTGGTGGAAGAGCAGATATCCACCACGGCTTTTACGCCTTCGATCTCGGCGGTGATGCGGTGGTCGTCGCCCACCCAGCCCGGCACCGAGTGCATGGTCACGCCGGTGATGTCCGGGCCGGTGGTAGCCAGAGAGGTGGCCACAGCCACGTTGACCCGGCGGGGGAAGGTGGCAATGGCCTGCTTGGCGCTGCCGGTAAAGACGGTGGTCTTTTCGGTATCAGTGAGCAGATGCTCTGCCCACACGGGCGTATTGCGGAAGCCCTTGGCACCGGTGTGGGTCTCGATGCCGGCGGTCTCGGGCAGCTGCTGCGCCTGCGCCATCAGGGTGACGGTCTGCAACACATCGAAACCGCCGATGGCGCCGCTGGCCAGATGCACCTTTGCCCCGCCTTCCGCGGCAGCAGCCTTGACCTGCTCGTAGAAATCAAGGTCGGCAAAGGCGCCGATGGAGATGATGACGAGGTTCACGCCCTTTTTCAGCACCGGGACGGCCATGGCGCGCACGGCCTCCACCGAAGCGGTCTCCACGATGTACTCCGGTTCCAGAGCCAGCAGGGCGTCCACGTCATCGCAGACGGCGCAGCCCACGTTGGAAGCAGTCTTTTCGGCAGAGGTGCGGGTACGGCTGGCGACGCCCACCAGCTCGTAATCCGGCAGCAGGCCGTTCTTCCATGCGTCGGCCACGATGTTGCCCAGAAAACCGCAGCCTACGATGCCAAATTTCTTTTTCATATCCTATCCTAAACTCCTTTTCTGCCCGAAGCAGTAGTTTCCTTTCCAGTATACCATGTTAAGAATGGAAAGGAAAGCCAAAAAAGACGGGCTTCTCTTTCCGGCCCGGGCGTGCTACAATGGGACTGACAAAAAGGAGAGACACAATGAAACGGACAACAGAACTTTTTACAACTTTTCTGAAGATCGGAGCCTTTACCTTTGGCGGGGGATACGCCATGGTGGCGCTTCTGGAACGCGAATTCGTGGAGGAAAAGCAGTGGGTCAGCCGGGAAGAGTTTCTTGACATGGTGGCCATTGCCGAGTCCACGCCCGGCCCCATGGCGGTGAACAGCGCCACTTACATCGGCTACAAGCTGGAAGGCACGGCAGGGGCGGCGGAGTCCACGCTGGCGGTGTGCCTGCCGTCTTTTGCGGTGATCTATCTCATCTCACTGTTTTTTGATCAGTTTCTGAGCCTGTCGGCGGTGGCAAGCGCTTTCCGGGGCATTCAGGCGTGCGTGATCTACCTCATTCTCTCGGCGGGCATCCGGATGCTGAAAACCCTGCCCAAAACTGCATTCAACGCGGTGATCCTGACGGCGGTCGTCCTTGCAATGGTTGGCTGCTCGGCGGCATCGGTGTCTTTCTCGTCCATCTTCTACATCCTGCTCAGCGGCGCAGCCGGGCTGGCTGTGTGGGGCATCCGGCGGCTGCGGAAAGGCGGGGATGCAAAATGATCTATGCACAGCTTTTCTGGAACTTTCTCATGATCGGCGCGCTGTCCTTCGGCGGCGGCTACGGCATGATCTCGCTGGTACGGGAAACGGTGCTGGGGCACGGCTGGCTCACCGAAGCGGAGTTTCTCAGCTTCATCGCAGTGTCCGAGTCCACGCCCGGGCCGCTGGCGGTCAATATGGCTACCTTCATCGGCTCGTCGCAGGGCGGATTAGTGGGTGCACTGTGCGCGACGCTGGGGGTGGTGCTGCCGTCCTTCGGCATCATCCTGCTCATTGCGGCGCTGCTGCGCAACCTGATGAAGTACGCCGGAGTGGAAGCCTTTCTCTCCGGGGTGCGGCCCTGCGTGGTGGCAATGATTCTTGCCACGGCAGTCACGATGGGGCTTTCCACGCTGGGCGGCTTTACCGGGCTTTCCGGCGGGTTTGTACCGGACGGCCGGGCGATGCTGGTATTTGCTCTTTTATGGGGCGTACACCTGCTCTGGAAAAAGAAAACGCAGAAAGCGCCGTCTCCCATCGGGATGATCCTGCTTTCTGCGGTATTGGGGATATTGTTCTGGGGCGTATAAAGACTGGATGTAGGCTTACCTGTCTGCGGGCCGGGAGTTTCTCTGAGGACCGTCCGGGGGTGGGGCCCCGACGCGAAGCGTTGGGGCGGGGGCTGGAATGGCCTGCAGCGGAGGCGACCGCCGCCAGTGGCGGAAACAGGAAGCCGAGGCTGGGGCAGCGGCCAGCAGGATGCACGGCCCGCTCAAGGGCCACCGCAGACGCTGGGAGCCGCAACCCGTATTTCGTGTCCGAAGAGAAAGCTGCCGGCACACAGACAAGCACAGGTTACTTCTCCGGCGGCTGGCTCAGCTCCTGCCGGATAGCACGGAGCGGTTCCGGTACCTGTTCCAGCGGCAGATTCTTCGGGGTGTCGATGGTGCCGGACTTCTGGGCTGTCTCATAGTACCAGCATTTATAGTTCACCATATCCATGGTGTGCTGCAGCTCGGCCATCTGTTCTTCCAGCACTTTGCGCTGGCGGCGGAACATCTCCAGACGGGCGTCGATGGTGTCGTCACCCTGTATGACCAGCTCGATATACTGCCGGATGTCCCGGATGGACATGCCGGCTTTTTTCATGCAGCCGATGATCCGCAGCCATTCCAGATCCGACTCGCGGAACATCCGGATGCCGCCGGCCGAACGCCCCACAAAGGGGAGCAGCCCTTCCTTATCATAGTAGCGCAGGGTAGAAGCGGGCACACCCAGCATCTTTGCCATTTCTCCGACTGTGTACATCGTCTGAAACCTCACTTTATCTTTAAGGGCAGTTGTTGCTTTCATCATACCGCCGTGCAGGGATGTTGTCAAGGCGGTTCCGCTTTTGGGAAAAGTGTGGTATAATCGGCAAAAACAACAGGAGGGAAGACGAATGAATATCACTGTCTATCTGGGCGCAAACGAGGGCAATGACCCGGCTCTGAAGCAGGCGGTGCAGGCGCTGGGACGCTGGATCGGCGAAAGCGGAAATGCACTGGTCTACGGCGGCTCCCGCAGCGGGCTGATGGGGCAGCTTGCAGACAGCGTTCTGGCTGCGGGCGGAAAAGTGACCGGCGTGGAACCGCAGTTCTTTCTGGATGCAGAGCTGCAGCACGACGGCCTGACCGAGCTGATCGTTACAAAGGATATGGCTGAGCGCAAGGCAAAGATGATCGCTCTGGGCGATGCATTTATCGCGTTCCCCGGCGGTACCGGCACGCTGGAGGAGATCGCCGAGGTGATGTCCATGGTCTCACTGGGGCATCTGGATGCGCCCTGTATCCTGTATAACCTCAGCGGCTATTATGACAGCCTGAAGGCGCTGCTGGAAGAAATGATCCGCAAGGGACTTTCCAGCCCGGAGCGGCAGAAAGGCATCTTTTTTGCTGCAGATCTGGAGGAGATCAAAGCGCTCCTGAACCGCTGAAAAGAAAGCGACACACAAAAAAGGGCCGCTGCACAGATCACCGTGCAGCAGCCCTTTCGCTTTAAGTCAAACCGTCTGTATGCTGGAACGATCAGGCAGCAACAGAGGAAGCAGCCTCAGAAGAAGCGGCCTCGGAAACAGCCTCGCTTGCAACCTCGGAAGCAGCCTCAGAAGAAGCAGCCTCGGATGCGCCGTTCTCGGACTCGGCAGAAGAAGCCTCGGACTCAACAGCAGCAGACTGAGCTGCAACGCTGGAAGCAGACTCAGAGGAAGCAGCGGTGGAGGAAGCGGAAGAGCCACCGCAAGCGGTCATACCAACAGCCAGAGCCAGAGCAACAACAGCAACAGCAACATTCTTGAGTTTCATATCTAAAATCTCCTTATTTTACAAAAATGTTTTTCGCAGCGGCCCTACAGGTCGGGCCTGTCTGCAAGATGGTATTCTAGTCTTTTTTACAAAAAAATCAAGTGATTTTTGGTGATTCGTTGCGTAAATCCGGGAGAATCTACGCTTTTGTTATAATTTTACGCCAAAAGTCAAACACTTTTTGGTAAACTGCCCGGAACGAAAATTGTCGAAAAAGGACACGGAAAAGAATCTTATCAATGGTTACATTTCTGTAACAGTTTATCGGAGAATAACCGCGCAGAACCGGCAGGGAATAAAGGAAGAAATGTGTTGCAAAATATCGGACGGAACTGGCTTCTTTGATATAAGGCAAAATAAAAATGTCGCCTGCTGGTTGACCATTTCATAAAGGAAGTGTGGTATCCTGATCTTGCCGGGGTGGACAGCACAAAATCAAAAAATGCAAAAAAGCGTTTGAAAGTCCTGATTATCGGACAGATAAAAGCGGATAATACAGCCAGCAGGAGAGAACAGCTCCCATAAAACAAAAAGATTGCAGGAGGACAGAACAATGAAAGACGATTTCGGCTATTTCGGCACCGGCGACGAGGGCTATGCCCAGTACATGACCGCATTCGAGCGGAACTTCGGCTCGGCTGACGCAGGCAGCGATCTGCCGGAGGATGATTACTCCGATGACAGCGAAGAAGATTTTTGAGTGATTGGAATTTCAAGGAGGAAAACAATCATGAAGTATTATGTGACACTGACCGGCCTGAACTACCGTTTCGGCAACGCACCGTTTCAGGTGGGCCAGAAGGTGAAGCTCGTCAAGGAGCCGGAAAACGCCTACGACTGCGAGGCCGTCCGCGCCGAACTGCCTGGTCTTGGCAAGGTGGGCTATGTGGCCAACAGCACCCGCACCGTAGCGGGCAATTGCTGCAGCGCCGGCCGCCTTTACGATAAGATCGGCGACACCGCCGTTGCAAAGGTCAAGTACATTCTGGAAAATGCCGTGGTCTGCAAGGTGAAGGTCTCGCCGGTGAACCAGCCTGCAGAGACGGACGAAGACGACATCGAATTCTGACATTCTCTTACCTCTTTTTAGAGTTGTTGCGGCAGAAGAGCCTGCGGGGAAACCTGCAGGCTTTTCTGCTGCCTGCGCACCTTTTGACGGCGGGCGGCATACACCGGGAAAAGGGGGAATGCTGTTTTGAACCGGATTCTTTTGACGGCATGGGCACTGCTGTTCCCGGCGGCGTGCACAGCACTGGGGGCTGCGGGGGTGTTTTTACTGCGGCGGACGTCCCGGCCCTGCACCCAGCGCATTTTGTGCGGTATGGCGGCGGGCATCATGCTGGCGGCCAGCGTGTGGAGCCTGCTGCTCCCGGCCATCGAACGTGCACGGGCACAGGCTCTGCCCGCGTGGGTCCCGCCGACGGTGGCGCTGATTCTGGGCGCGGTGGGCCTTTTGCAGCTGGAACAGGCCGCCGGGCAGCTGCTGGCCGGCGGGGCAGGCCACGGCGGGCGGATGGTGCTTGCGGTCACGCTGCACAACCTGCCGGAGGGCATGGTGGTTGGCCTTGCAGCTGCGCTGGCCCTGACCGGCGAGCCGGACGCCGTCAGCGGGGCGCTGGCGCTGAGCCTTGGCATCGGCCTGCAGAACATCCCGGAAGGGGCGGCGGTCTGCCTGCCGCTTGCCCGCACTGGGAGCACCCGCGGCCGCGCGTTCCTTGCCGGGGCGGCGTCCGGGCTGGTGGAGCCGTTGGGGGCGCTGCTGGCCTTTGCGCTGGCGGAGTGGGTCAGCGCGGCTCTGCCGTGGCTGATGAGTGCGGCGGCGGGCTGCATGGTCTGCGTGACGGCGCAGGAAATGATCCCGCAGGCGGTGCGGGAGGATGAACCGGCGGGCGTCATCAGCATCGTGCTGGGCTTTGCTTTGATGATGGCGCTGGATGTGGCGCTTTAGCGGAAAAGTCATACAAAAACAGATAAGCCGCCGCTCCGGACAGCCCGGAGCGGCGGCTTTTGTGCGCGGTAAAACGTTATTTCTTTTCGATGTAGACGCTGGTGGAGGGGAACGCAAAGTCCACGCCGTCGGCCTGCATGATGTCCATGATGTTCAGGTTCAGGTCGTTCTGCATCTGCAGGAACTCGGTATAGACGTTTGTGAGCAGATAGGCAGAGATCAGGATGTTGATGCTGGAATCGCCGAATCCGGCCAGCTGCACGATGTTGGTGCCCTTGTTGGTGAAGGGGTTGGCATCCAGCATGGCCTGCAGGTCAGCCATCAGCTTTTCCAATTGCTGGCGTGTGGTGCTGTAAGTGACGCCCAGCGTGAACCTATAGGGCCGCATGGTGCGCAGGGCAGCGTTCTGGACGGTGGCGGAGCAGATCTTGCTGTTGGTGATCACGTTGACCGTCTTGTCCAGCGAACGGATGCGGGTGGAGCGGAAGTTGATGTCGATCACTTCGCCTTCCACGTCGCCCACAGTGATCCAGTCGCCCACCGAGAAGGGCTTGTCCAGCAGGATCACGATGCCGGAGAACAGGTTGCTGGCGCTCTCCTGCGCGGCCAGCGAGATGGTCAGGCCGATGAGGCCGGCGCCGGCAACGATGCTGCCGATGGGAAAACCCACTTCCTGCGCGGCGGCGGCCACGCCCACCACGATGACAAGCACCTTGTAGGTAGTGTCCAGCAGGGAACACAGGGTCTTGTTGGAGCGGATCTCCGGGCTGCAGGACGACAGCACCAGATCGGCCAGCTCAGACGCCGCATACAGCCCCTCGCACACCAGCAGCGTCATGGCCAGCTGGAATGCCATGAGGAAGATCTTCCGGATGCCGGGGATCGCCCACGGCAGGCTGGAAACGGCCAGATACACGCCTGCCGCGGTGCACATACGCTGCGCCGGCACCGCAAAGCTGCGCAGCAGGATGGGCGTGCCGCTGAAATGCCAGCTGCGGTTTTGCAGGGCGGGGAAGCCCTTGCGGTTCAGCCAGCGGCGCACCAGCCATGCCGCCAGCAGGATGAGCAGGGCGCACACTGCCCGGGCGGCAAAGGCGAGCCACCCCTCCAGAAACACCGTGCCAAGCTCAAAGGAAAGATCGCGGATCGAGAAAATCATGGGAACCTCCTGATATTTTTACAGTAGCTCTATGATATCATACGCCGCCCGCCGGGGCAAGGAAGAGAAAAAGGAAAAAGACTGACTTTGATAAAAATTGCACAAAACCGGAATTGCCCTCTTGACAAGTCCGGCCTGCCACGCTATACTCTGTGCAGAAAGTTCGTTTCAGGGCGGGGCGTGATTCCCCACTGGCGGTAAAGTCCGCGACCACTCATTCACGATGGGTGCTGACCCGGTGCAACTCCGGGACCAACGGTATAGTCCGGATGCAAGAAACGGCAGGCAAATCATTGTCTACGCGCCCTGTTGCAGTGTTTGTTGCAGCAGGGCGCTTTTCTGTTTGGCCTTCCCGTTCCAGAATAACGCGAAAAGAGCTTTCGGAACATTTTTTACAGGGCCTTTTGCCCGGGAAGGAATCATAACCATGAAAAAGAACACGACCCACAATCTTACCGTTGCCGCCATGCTCAGCGCGGTGGCCTTTATCCTGATGTTCATCGAATTCCCCCTGCCGATGCTCATCCCGTCCTTCGTCAAGATGGACTTTTCCGATCTGCCCGCCCTGCTGGGCGCATTCGCCCTCGGCCCGGTGTACGGCGTGGTCATCAGCTTCATGAAGAACCTGCTCCACATCATCATCAAGGGCACTTCCACCGCCTGCGTGGGCGAGCTGTGCAACTTCATGCTGGGTGCAGTGTTCTCTGCGCTGGCAGGCTTCATCTACAAGCACCGCAAGAGCCGCAAGACCGCCATCATCGGCGCAGTGGCCGGTGCAGTGGCCATGGCGCTGTTCAGTGTGCCGTCCAACTACTTTATCACCTATCCGGCCTATGTGCAGTTCTATCATATGCCGCTGGAAGCCATCCTCGGCATGTATCAGGCCATCCTGCCCTCGGCCGACAGCCTTATCAAGTGCCTGGTCATCTTCAATATGCCCTTCACGCTGGTCAAGGGCCTGCTGGATGCAGTGCTGTGCATACTGATCTACAAGCCGCTGTCTCCCATCCTGCACGGAAGAAAGTGATCGGCCGGGCCGGACGATTTGAAATGGTCTCCGTTTCACGCTGACCATATCAGCGGAATTTTATTCTGAAAGAACAAAACCGGGCAGACTGCGGTCTGCCCGGTTTTGCATTTTCACGGGAAGAAATTATGCCAGAGCGCCTTTTTCCAGCCATTTGCCCCTTGCCATGCGGATGAGGAACAGCACGCCCCGCATGGTCAGCTCAAAGCTCATGGCAAACCATACGCCCACAAGGCCGAATTTCGGAGCCAGCAGGGTGGCGAGGGTGAGCCGGATGCCCCACATGCTCACAAGGTTCAGCACAAAGCAGCCGGTGCTGTCGCCCGCACCCTGCATGGCGCCGCTTGCCACGATGCTGGCGCCGAACATCGGCTCAGCCAGCGCTTCGATGCGCAGCACCCGGGCACCCAGCGCAATGACGGCGGCGTCTGCGGTAAAGATGCCCATCAGCTGCGGCGCAAAGAAGAACATGCCCGCACCGGTCAGGGCCATGATGCCTACGCCCATGGCAGTGCAAAGCCATGCAAAGCGCTTGGCCATGTCCCGGCGGTTGGCGCCCACGGCCTGCCCCACCAGAGCGAGGGCTGCGTCCTGAATGCCGTAGCCGGCCATGTAGCACAGGCTCTCCGCACTGACGCTCAGGCTGTTGGCGGCAACGGCGGTGGTGCCCAGAGCGGACACCACGCGGATGAGCAGCACCTGCGCCGAGGACAGCGCTGCGCGTTCGGCAGCCAGCGGAGCGCCCACTTTCCACAGGTTCTGCAGGCAGGCTTTGGTAATGCGCCAGGAACCGGGCTTGCGGATGCACAGCGGGCCGTCCCGCAGCAGCAGAATGGCGAGGGCCAATGCGCCGCTGATGACCGTGGCCAGTGCAGTGCCCAGCGCCGCGCCCGGGACGCCGAGGCCCGCACCCCAGACGGTGACCGTCTGCCCGAACAGCTGCATCTTCCGGGTGGGATTGATGAGGAAAAAGTTGAAGATCACATCCAGCACGCAGGTCAGCACGCTGATGAGGCCGGGGGTCAGTGCGTCGCCGCAGGAGCGCAGCATGGACGAGTAGGTGCCCATGGCCATGGCAAAGGGCAGGGAAGCCGACCAGATGGCAAAGTAGGCGGAAGCATCGGCCCGCAGACTCTGCTCGGCCCCCAGCCATCCGGGCAAAAACCGGCTGATGCCGATGCCGAACAGGGCGGCGGCGCAGCCGATCACGGCGTTGAAGAGGATGGACTGCCGCAGAACGCCGCGGGCATCCTTCTGCCGGTCGGCGCCCAGATACTGCGCCACCTGAATGGAAAAGGACATGTACAGTCCGGCCAGCATTCCGTGCAGCAGCCATGTGCTGGAACTGACGATGCCGATGGATGCTGTAGCGGATGCGCCGATATGGCCCACCATGGCAGCATCGATGTATTCCATGGCGGTCACAACGATCTGCTGCAGGATGGAGGGAATGCTCAATGTCAGCACCATCTGTATGGTATAACGCAGCGGCACCTGCTCGCCCCGGCGCATCTGCGCCGAAAGCTGCTCAAGGGAAATGGACATGGTTTCTCCTTTCTGGTGAAAATGACAATTTCAGATAGACTGATATACAATTATAAGAACCATGGCGGAAAAAGTCAATCGAGAACGCCTTTTTCGCTGTGAGAGATTGATTTTTTCCGGGGAGAGTGATACACTTCTTTCACAACGATGAAAGAAAGAGGAACTTTGAATATGATCGATCTGATGCTTTCCACTGTGGGACAGCGCGGCGTGGATGCACTGGCATTCCTGCTGGCGTTTGCCCTCACAGCCCTGATGGACTCGGTATTCCACGATAAACTGCCCCACGACCACGGCCGCGAATTTGCGGTGAACGGCGCGCTTTCCAAGGGCAAGGCCCGCGGCTCCGGCCTGATCTTTGTGCTGTGCATCGCACTGGTGTCGCTGGCGTTCCTGCCGTTCCGTGTGGAGTATATCATCTACACGGTGCTGCTCATTGCGTCCATGCTGTCCGGCTACTTTGACGACGCCGCTGAAACGGCCTGGAACGAGTATAAAAAAGGTCTGATCGACTTTGTCATCGCGATCGTGGCCGGTGTGACCTACCTCAACTTCAACGGCTGCGGGGTGCAGTTCCTGCAGTGGAGCTTCACCCTGCCGTATGCCGTGTACCTGCTGCTGATCGTCATCCTGATCTGGGCCAGCATCAATGTGGTCAACTGCACCGACGGCGTGGACGGCCTGTCTGCCAGCGTGGCAGTGGTGACCATCGGCACCTACCTGCTGGCCTATAAGGCAGAACTGGCCGAGTACGGCACCGCCGGCGTCGTGTTCATGGGCGCGCTGCTGGCTTACCTGTGGTCCAACGCAAAGCCCTCCAGCCTGCTGATGGGCGATGCCGGCAGCCGCGCGATGGGCTTCTTCATCGCAATGCTGTCGCTGAAATGCGGCCACCCCTTCGCCTTTCTGCTGGCAGCCATCGTGTTCATCGTGGACGGCAGCCTCGGCATCATCAAGATCAGCCTGAAGCGGTTCCTGCACATCTCCATCCTCAAGAACACCCGCACTCCGCTGCACGACCATGTGCGCAAGAACAAGGGCTGGAGCGACGAGCAGGTGGTGGCGCGCTGGCTGATCCTGCAGTGCGTGGCATCGGCTCTGCTGCTGCTTCTGGTGCGCGGCTGAGCACCAACAACCGAACAAACGAAAAAGGCATCTGACCTTCTGGCCAGATGCCTTTTCTGCTGTTGCCGGGCGTTACAGGCCTGCTTTTTTCGCTGCGGCCTGCACCACATGACCCACCAGAACCGAGGTGGTCACGGTGCCCACACCGCCGGGCACCGGGGTGATGGCGTCCACCACCGGCTCCGCGTCTGCAAACTGCACGTCGCCGCAGAGTTTGCCTTCTTCGTTCACGTGGATGCCCACGTCCACCACGGTCTGGCCTGCCCGCAGGCAGTCGGCGCCCACGGCACCCATCCGCCCCATGGCGACCACCACCACGTCGGCCTCTTTGCACACCTCCGGCAGGTTCTGGGTGCGGGAGTTGCACATGGTCACGGTGGCGTTCTCGCGGTCCAGCATCATGGCGGCAGGCTTGCCCACCACAAGGCTGCGTCCCACCACAACGGCGCGTTTGCCGGAGAGGGGAACGTTGTAATATTTCAAAATCTCAAGGCAGGCCTGCGCGGTGCAGGGGGCATAGCCAAGGTCGGTGTTGGTGAACACACCGGCCAGGGAACCGTCCGTGATGCCGTCGATGTCCTTTTCCGGGGCCAGCGCCGCGCGGACAGTGCGGTCGTCGAACTGTTTGGGCAGGGGGCGGAACAGCAGACAGCCATGGATGGCATCGTCTGCATTTACTTCAGCGATGACCTTCAGCAGGTCATCCTGCGATGCGTCGGCAGGCAGCAGGAACTGCTTTACCTCCACGCCCGCCTTGCCGCAGCGGGTCATGACCCCGCGTTCATAGGAGAGGTCGTCCTCCCGCTCGCCCACACGCACTACAGCCAGAGTAGGCGTGACGCCCTTTGCCTTGAGCTGTTCGCACAGAGCAGCGTTTTTCTCGTTCATGGCGGCCACCACCGGCGCGCCTTTCAAAATCGTTGCCATTGTAATTACCTCGTTATTTGTTGCGTAATTTCTGCATCACAGACGCAAACACAGCATCCGCGCGGGGGACAAACTCGTTCAGCAGGCTGTCGGCCCTGGCGTCCAGCACATCGGCGCGGCTGCGGTCGGCCATGAGCTTTGTGTTGATGAACACATTCAGGCTTGCGGCCTGCAGAGCGGCCTTGCACAGCGTTGCGGCGCAGCCTGCGTCCGAAACAGCCAGTACGCTGCCCTTGGCGGCGTATTCCTCTGCAAGGGCAATGCCTTCGGCGCATTTCTCCATGATCTGCAGCGGCACCGCGCAGGCGGCATCCAGCGCTTTTTCCAGCACGGCAGTCTTGTGTGCGGCCTGCTCCGGAGTATCCTTCGGCAGACCGTAGGCGGCGGCCAGCGGCGCAAAGGCCTCGGCGTCGGCCTGCACCAGCGCTTCCAGCTCGCCGCGCAAAGTCTCGGCCCGGGCGTTCAGCGCCTGAATGCCGGCCTCTACGGCGGCGTATTTCTTTTTACCAGTGGTCAGGCTGCCCACCATGTTGCCCAGCGCCACACCGGCCGCGCCCACCAGCGCCGAAGCACCGCCGCCGCCCGGTGTAGGCGCTTTGCCAGCCAGTTCTGCCAGAAATTGGCCGCAGCTTTTTTCCATCATTTCCATCTGTAGATTCCCCTCTCTGTTGCATAGGCGTCCAGCCGCTGGTCGTGTTCGTCCGCGGCCGCGTGCGGTACCTTTTGCACTTCAAATGCAATGCCGATCTTTGCTGCGTTCGTGCAGCGGGGAAGATAGCGGTCGTAGTAGCCTTTGCCCATGCCCACCCGGTAGCAGTCTGCATCAAAGGCGGTGCAGGGCACCAGCACCAGATCCAGCGCTTCCGGCGGCACAAGCTCCGACCGGGCGGGGATGGGCGTACGGATGCCGTACTGCCCCACCTCCCAGCCGTCCGGGCCGGGCACGGCTGCAGTGAGGGAATACTCCTCTCCGCACACCGGGTAGGCCAGCTTTTTGCCCTGCGCCTGCGCTTCGGCTGCAAAGGCAGTAAGATCCGCTTCTGCCCCGAAAGCTGCGTACAGCAGGATAGAGCGGGCGCTGCGCACCGCGTCCAGCTGCCAGAGATTTGCGCACAGAGCCGCATTGGCGGCGGCGCGTACTTCGGGCAAAAGCGCCTTGCGGGCGGCGCGGCCGGCTTTGCGCTGCAGCTGCTTTTCCTCGGCAATGGTCATGAACAGAACACCTCGCTTCACCTCAATCGCTGCACAGTTGAAAAATATACAAAAACGGCATTGCATTTTTATACAAGTATAATAAACACTTCATTCGAAAAAAGCAAGCCTTTCGGCAAAATGGAAGTTGAAGATTCTGCAGCTTTCTGCTATGATAATGGAAAGCAATTCGGTTCGTGCGCGGAGCAGGGTGGCTTTGTATCAGGAGGCCGGGCATCTTCTCGCCCGGGAATTGAGAGGGGTAAAAATTATGTACAATGAAATGATGGACACCATCGGTCTGGTCAACACGGTCGATCCGGAACTGGCAGCGGCAATGAACCGCGAGCTGACCCGTCAGCGCCAGAACATCGAGCTGATCGCCAGCGAGAACATCGTTTCCCCGGCTGTCATGGCAGCCATGGGCAGCATCCTGACCAACAAGTATGCCGAAGGTCTGCCCGGCAAGCGCTACTACGGCGGCTGCGTCTATGTGGACGAGGTGGAGAACATCGCCATTGAGCGCGCCTGCAAGCTGTTCGGCGCAAAGTATGCCAACGTCCAGCCCCATTCCGGCGCACAGGCCAATCTGGCCGTCTACTTTGCTCTGCTGGATCTGGGCGATACCGTCATGGGCATGGATCTGTCGCAGGGCGGCCACCTGACCCATGGCTCTCCGGTGAACATGTCCGGCAAGAACTACAACTTCGTGTCCTACGGCGTCAATGCCGACGGCGTGATCGACTATGCCGAGCTGGAAAAGCAGGTCAGGAAGGTTCGCCCCAAGCTGATCGTGGCCGGCGCATCCGCTTATCCCCGCGCCATCGACTTCCAGAAGATCGCTGAGATCGCCCACGGTTACGGCGCATATCTGATGGTGGATATGGCCCACATTGCCGGTCTGGTGGCAGGCGGCTATCACCAGAGCCCCGTGCCCTACGCCGACGTGGTCACCACCACCACCCACAAGACCCTGCGCGGCCCCCGCGGCGGCCTGATCCTGACCAACAACCCCATCATTGCAAAGCGCATCAACTCCGCTGTGTTCCCCGGCACCCAGGGCGGCCCGCTGGAGCACGTCATTGCAGCAAAGGCCGTCTGCTTCGGCGAGGCGCTCAAGCCTGAGTTCAAGGAATATGCCCGTAAGATCGTGGAGAATGCACAGGCTATGGCAGCTGAGCTGCAGGCACGCGGCGTCAAGCTGGTGTCCGGCGGCACCGACAACCACCTGATGCTCATCGACCTGCGCGACGAGGAGTGCACCGGCAAGGAGCTGGAAGCCCGTCTGGACAGCGTACACATCACCGCCAACAAGAACACCGTCCCCGGCGAGACCCGCAGCCCCTTCGTCACCTCCGGCGTGCGTCTGGGCACCCCGGCTGTCACCACCCGCGGCATGGGCGTTGAGGAGATGAAGGTCATTGCTGACTGCATCGCCGACTGCATCTGGCACTACGACGAGAAGAAGGACGAGATCAGCGCCCGTGTGCTGAAGCTCACCGAAGAATTCCCGCTGTATCAGTAAATACCGCTCTGTTTGAAAGAGGAAGGGCCTTCGGGTGCTTCCTCTTTCTTTTTTGCAGGGTTTGTGTTACCATAAACGCAAAGACAAAAGGAGAGATGACCATGGAACGTACAGGGCTTTTGCATCTTTATTACGGCGACGGAAAGGGCAAGACAACGGCGGCCATGGGGCTTGCTTTGCGGGCGCTGGGCAGCGGAAAACGGGTGGTCGTGCTGCAGTTTCTGAAAGGCGGGCAGAGCGGCGAGATCCCGCTGCTGGAGCAGCTGGGGGTAAAAATTTACCGCGGCAAGGCCGGGCAGAAATTCGTCTTCCAGATGAATGACGCCGAAAAGGCCGAGACCCGCGCGCTGCAGAATGCGAACCTTGCCGCCGCCATGGCCGAACCGGCAGATCTTCTGATCCTGGATGAAGCCGGCAGCGCATGGGAACTGGACATGGCAGACAAGGCCCTGCTGCAGCAGGCTGTGCTGCAGCGGCCCGCCGGGCAGGAATGCGTGCTGACCGCCCACGCCGCCCCGCAGTGGATGCTGGACGCCGCCGACTATGTGACCGAGATGAAATGCCTGCGCCACCCCTACCAGAAGGGCATTGCCGCCCGCAAAGGCATCGAATATTGAGCCGGACTTCTTGCATTTATCCCACCGGTGTGATATGATGATGACAAGAACCATGCGTGCACTTTTGAGCAGAACTCCGTATCGGAAAGGGAACCGCTCCGCACCGCTGCCGGGGCAGACCCTTGGCGGCGTTTTGTTTGAAGCTGCGGTTAGCAGACCCTAACAGAACCGTGCGGAATCGGCCGCGCATGAGAAATTCTGGAGGGGAATAAAATGATTGAAACCACAGTGAAAGTAGACGGTATGATGTGCGGCATGTGCGAGAGCCATGTCAACGAGGCGGTGCGCAAGGCCTTCCCGGAGGCGAAGAAGGTCTCTTCTTCCCACACGAAGGGGCAGACCGTCATCCAGTCGGAGCAGGAACTGGACGAGCAGAAGCTGCGCGACGCCATCAACGCCACCGGCTACGAGGTCAAGGGCGTCAAGAGTGCACCCTATGAGAAAAAAGGATTTTTCTCTTTTCTGAAAAAGTAAGCGTTCCGAAAAACAGAACATAAGGGAGGCGCATCCGGATGAGGATTCTGGTTTATGGTGCTGGTGTTTTGGGCTGCGAGCTGGCTCACGAGCTGCTGCAGAACAAAAAGAACGTTGTCACGCTTCTTGCGCGGGGCGAGTGGAAGGAACGGATCGACCAGAAAGGTCTGGTCATCCGCCACTGGGCGCAGCGCAAAACCACGATGGACCGCGTGCAGACCATCGACACGCTGGCTCCGGACGACTGCTACGACCTGATCTTTGTCGCTGTGCAGGCCGGGCAGCTGCCGGAGGTGCTGCCCATCCTCAAGGCGAACAAAAGCCCGTATTTTGTGTTCCTGGGCAACGACCCCCACGCAAAACAGGTGCTGGAGTTCATGCAGCGCCCGGCGGACAAGATCGCATTCGGCTTTCAGGATTCGGCCGGCCGCCGCGAGCGCGACCGGGTGGTCAGCGTGCACACCGGCGTCGGCATGACGGTGGGCGGAGCCACGGCACCGCTTTCCGGCGCGTTCCGCATCCGGCTCAAGACCGCCTTTGATGGGGTGAAGTACAAGCTGACCTTCTACGGCGATATGGACGAGTGGCTCAAGTGCCACATCGCATTCATCCTGCCGGTATGTTATGTGTGCTACGCCTGCAACGGCGATCTGACCCGCGCCACAAAGCAGCAACGGGGTGCCATTCTGGATGCCGCCTATGAGGGCTGCCTGATGCTGAAAGACGCTGGCATCCCGGTGAATGATAAGCAGAATACGGATTGCTATAAACCCGGCACGGCAGGCCGCCGCCAGATGGAAGCCATGGTGTTTGCCATGGCCAAGACGCCGCTGGGCCGCCTGTGCGCGTCCGACCACGCCATGCACGCGGTGAGCGAGATGCGGTATCTGGACGAAGCGTTCGAAGCTCTGCGCAAGCAGGCCGGAACCTCCATGCCCATGTGGGAAAAGCTGCGCGGTGAAATGCCGCCGTGGGAAAGTCTGAAGTAACTGCGATACAAAAAATAAGGAGAGACGCTGTGTCTCTCCTTATTTTTTGTGCCAGAACTGTTCTAGTTCATCGGTCAGGGTGTCGGCGCTGTTCAGATAGCGGATGTTCCGCCAGTGGGGCGGGAACAGCCGGGCGTACTCCGGCTGGGCAAAGCGGTCGTCCAGCAAAAGCACAACGCCCCGGTCTTCCGGCGTGCGGATGACCCGTCCTGCCGCCTGCAGCACCTTGTTCATGCCGGGGCAGCGGTAGGCGTAGTCGAAGCCGGTGCCGGATGTTTCGTCGTAGTAGCGGCGCAGCATCTCCTGCCGGGGGTTCACCTGCGGCAGCCCCACGCCCACGATGGCGCACCCGATGAGCCGGTCTCCGGCAAGGTCCACCCCCTCGCCGAAGATGCCGCCCAGCACCCCGAAGCCCAGCAGCGTTTCCTGCGGGGCGGGCACAAACTGCGCGAGAAATTCCGCCCGGGCGTCGTCGTCCAGACCAGTCTCCTGCACAAGGGTGCGCACGCCCGGATAGCGCGCCGCAAAATCTTCATGCACCTGCCGCAGATAGGCATAGCTGGGGAAAAAGGCAAAGTAATTGCCGGTCTTGCCCTGCGCAAGCGTTGCCAGCGCATCTGAAACAGCGGTGATGCTGGTGTCCCGGTCGCGGTAGCGGGTGGAGATATCCGGCAGGCAATACAGGCCGAGATTTTCTTCCGGGAAAGGGCTTTTCAGCGCCACAGCCCGGGCGTCCGGACAACCCAGAACATTGCGGTAATAGCCCGGCGGGGTGAGGGTGGCGCTGAACAATGCCGCGCTGCGCCCGGCGGCAAGGCTGGCGTCCACAAAGGGTGCCGGGTCCAGGCAGAGCAGATACAGTTCCAGTTCGCTGCCGCGGGCGGTGAGCTGGGTGACGAAATGGCTGTCGTACCGCTCGGCGGCGCGGGTGATGTCCTGCACCGCAAAATACAGTTCCAGCAATTGGGCGTGTGTGTCGGCGTCCGGGTTCGCTTCCAGCCAGTCCTGCAGCGGAGCCTGCACGGCCCGCAGGGGGCTGAGCAGGGCGGAAGGCAGCTCTTTGAAAAACACCGTGCCCTCCCGGGCGTAAAGCGCTTCCGGCAGTTCCAGAACCGGCGCGGAAGGCTCTGCCAGCAGGCTGGTCTGTGCCGGTTCGGCGGGCGCATCCGTCTCTGCAGCCCGGCGGGGCGCCAGCCGGGCGCAGGCTTTCCGCGCTTCCAGAAAGGCCTTGTCGGCTTTTCTCAGCGCCGTTTTCAGGGCGCTTTTGCCTTTGCCGAGAGCGCGTTTGGCATCGGTCAGGCTGCTCTTGCAAAACTGAGCCGAGTACATGGCCCGGGCACGGTCGGGCAGGTTGTGGGCTTCGTCGATGAGAAAGACCCAGTCGCCGGAGGCATCAAAGAACCGCTTCAGGTGCACCGTCGGGTCAAAGAGATAGTTGTAGTCCCCGATGACCACATCGCACCATTCGCTCAGGTCCAGTCCCAATTCAAAGGGGCACACCGAGAACTGCCGGGCTGTGTCTGCCAGTGCGGCGCGGTCAAAAAGGCCGGTGCCGGAATCCAGCAGGGCAGACAGGGCGTCTTTCACCCGGTCGTAATAGCCGTTGGCATAGGGGCACACCTCCGGCAGGCAGGCGGGGCGGCCTTCGGCGTCCGGGTGCAGGCAGACCTTTTCCTTTGCGGACAGGGTCACGCTGCACAGGGCAAACCCGGGGTCGGACGCCTGCAGCCGCGCCAGCGCGTCCTCGGCGGCGGCCTGCGTCGTGTTGCGGGCGGTGAGGTAAAAGAGCTTTTCCCCGCAGCCTTCGCCCATGGCTTTCAGGGCAGGGAAGAGCACGCTCATGGTTTTGCCGATGCCGGTGGGAGCCTGACAGAACAGCCGGGTGCCGCCTTTGTGGTCGGCGTCCTTCCCGGCGCGGCAGGCGCGCCAGACTTCCCCCGCCAGTGCCCGCTGCCCGGGGCGGTAGGTTTCGAATGGAAACCGCAGGGCGGTCAAACTGCCGCTGCGGGCTTCTTCCCAGTCCAGCTGCCGGCGCGCCCACGGAAGATACTGGCAGAGGAGTTTGTTTAGGAAATCTTCCAGCTCCTGCTGCGCAAAATGCCGCGTAAAACGGATAACACGGTCGGTATCGATCTGATAATAGGTCAGACGCACGTTGATTTCCAGTAAACTTTCCTGCGCACTGTAAATGGCACCGTACACCATGCCCTGCGCCCAGTGACAGGGGTTCATTTCCTCGGAAATTTCCTCTTCGGGCACAGCGGTGGTCTTGATCTCGTCGATGGTCACAATGCCGTTTTCGTCGGTGAAAATGCCGTCCGCCCGGCCTTCCAGCGTAAAGACGATGCCGTCCATCTCCCGGTCGGCGGAGAGGGACACTTCGGCTTCGTAGCCGTCCCCGGCGGCTTTCTGCAGTTTGCGGTGGATGCGTGCACCCTCAAGGGCACGGTCGAAGCCGGAAAACCGGCTGTCGATGCTGCCGCTGCGCAGCAGAAATTCCACCAGCTGCCGGATGGGCAGACGGACAGAGGACATGGCATTTCACCTCCTTGCAACAGGATCTATTCGACTCCGAACAATTTCTTGCACTGCTCTGCGGCTTCGTCCACTTTGGCAAAATCCACGGCGGAACGGTAGTAGGTTTCCAGCTCGTCGTGGCAGCTCTTGGCCTGCGCCATCAGGGCGCTGGCCTGTTCCAGCAGTTCGGCGGCTGCCCGTTCGTTGAAGTGCAGTCGCGCCCGGTAGGCGGCCAGATTTTCTCGGTCGAGGAAGCGGCTGCACCGCACAGCCTGCACGCCCGGCAGCTGTACCGGGTGCCAGCGGTTATCCGTCAGAAAGGCCAGTTTCAGCTCCGGGATGAGAATGTGGTCGATCTTATCCTCCGGGTGCATGGCGCAGGGGCAGGTGATGAGATGGTAGCCCCGGGTCAGCGCTTCGGCCCGGATAAGCTCCAGCAGCAGGCGGGAGACAGCCCCATAGTCGTCCCGGAACACGATGAACTTTTCAGCCAGCACCTGCGCGGTGCCCTGATAGAACACCTCGCCCTTCGGGGTGACGGCAGAGAGCAGACGCAGCTCTTCGGTGCCGGTACCCTCGGTGCGGGGCAGTACCCGGGCGCATAGCCGCTTGACGTAGCGGCGCACTTTTTCAAAGTTTGCACTGCAGGCTTCGGCTCGGCGGCTGTCCAGCAGCAGGCTCCCCGCCGATGCGACATACCGCGCCGCCCGGCTGCGCAGCAGGGCATTGCGGGCAAACAGCGCCTTGACCTCCCCGGTGTGTTTGTGCAGCTTTTCGGCATCGATGGTGTGGTACAGGCTCACCACGATCTCATCCGCCCCGGGGGCGTCCGGCTCCATGGTGTGGGGCGCGGTGGCGTCCACGATGGCCTTGCGCCGCTCGGGCAGGATCACCCCGTCCAGACTGTCCGGGTCGCTGGCGCAGTGGATGCGCTCCACGGTTTCGCCGGAGTGTTCGGCGGCCTGCGCCAGCCGCTTCATCAGGGTGGATTTGCCGCAGCCCGGCCCGCTTTTGATGAGCAGCATCTGCATCCCCGGCTCCCGGCGCAGCGGTTCAAAGTAGCCCTTGAACCCGGCGGGCGTGGTGGCTCCGAGGAAAAAATCAATGGTATGGGAATCGTTCATCATCAAAACACCTCGCTTTTGCTCTACAATATGCAAAATCGGGGTGGGAGGTGAACGGGAAAAGGCCGCTCAGTTTGTCAGCGGCCTCGCCCTCTCCGTCTGCTCGTTTCACTCGCATCCACCTCCCCCAAAGGGGGAGGCAAGGACCTGACCGTTACGTTCTTGGCTCTCCCTTTGGGAGAGCTGTCACCGAAGGTGACTGAGAGGGCGAGCCAACTGACAAATCTGTGGAAGGCTTCGGAATTCGTCTTATTCTGTATATGTGTGCTCGCACACCTCGTGGATCTTGTCCCGCAGGGCAACAAAGTCCGCAAAAGCGGCGGGCTTGTTCTGGGGGCTGCGCAGCAAAGCGGCAGGGTGGAAGGTGCCCATGAACAGGATGCCGTTTTTCTCGATGAACTGGCCGTGCTCCTTCGTGACCGAAAAATCCTTGCGGATCATCCGCTGTGCAGCGATGCGCCCGAGGCAGACCACGATCTTCGGCTGAAGCAGGCGGAACTGCTCCCGCAGCCACGGCATACAGGCTTCGCTCTCTTCGGGCTGCGGGTCGCGGTTCTGGGGCGGGCGGCACTTGACGATGTTGGCGATATAGCAGTTCCGGCTGCGATCCAGGTCGATGGCAAAAAGGTATTTGTCCAGCAGCTGGCCGCTGCGCCCCACAAAGGGCAGGCCCTGCTCGTCCTCGCTCTGGCCGGGGCCTTCGCCCACAAAGAGCACTTCGGCGTTCTGCACGCCCTGCCCGAACACCACATTGGTGCGGGTGGAGCACAGCCCGCAGCGGGTGCAGGCGAGGCATTCGGTTTTCAATGTTTCCCAATCCATGGCGGTGATATCTCCTTCTGAGATAGTATGATATTTCATTCACAATATTGAAACGGATTTTCTCTTAAAATATAGCACAAAAAGCCAATTTTGTCTTGAACTTTTTGCCGCGTGTGCTAGAATAAGAGAGAAAGGCATCCTTGTGTCCAACAGATGCAGGGTGACAATTTTGGAAGATATATTCGGAGGTAATCACAATGGCTGATATGTTTGCACCGCTGGTAGCACAGCTGAAGGCAAATCCCAAGACGATCGTTTTCACCGAGGGCAATGATCCCCGCATTCTGGAGGCCGCTGCAAAGCTGCTGGCCGAGGGCGTGCTGAAGGTCGTCATGGTGGGCAACGAGGCTGAGTGCAAGGCTGCTGCTGCCGCCGGTAACTTTGATATTTCCGCTGCCGAGATCATCGACCCCGAGAACTATGCCGGTTTTGATGAGATGGTCAACACCATGGTGGAGCTGCGCAAGGGCAAGCAGACCGCTGAGGAGTGCACCGCTCTGCTGAAGAAGTCCAACTACTTCGGCACCATGCTGGTCAAGATGGGCAAGGCCGACTGCCTGCTGGGCGGCGCTACTTATTCCACCGCCGATACCATCCGTCCCGCTCTGCAGCTGGTCAAGACCAAGAAGGGCGCACATCTGGTCAGCTCCTGCTTCATTCTGGACCGCGACTGCGGCGAAGAGGGTCTGAAGCGCATTGCCATGGGCGACTGCGCCGTCAACATCGACTACACCGATACCGTCGACAAGGCTACCGGCGAGGTCAAGGTGTCTGCCGCTTCCAAGCTGGCAGAGGTGGCCGTTGAGACCGCCAAGACCGCAAAGCTGTTCGGCATCGACCCGAAGGTCGCTGTGCTGAGCTTCTCCACCAAGGGCTCCGGCAAGGGCGGCACGGTCGCTCTGAGCCACGACGCTACCATCAAGGCTCAGGAGATGGATCCCGAGCTGGCTGTGGACGGTGAACTGCAGTTTGACGCTGCCGTTGCTCCCGAAGTGGCACAGGTCAAGTGCAAGGGCAGCAAGGTGGCTGGTCAGGCCAACACCTTCATCTTCCCCTGCATCGAGGCCGGCAACATCGGCTACAAGATCGCTCAGCGTCTGGGCGGCTACGCAGCTTACGGCCCCATCCTGCAGGGCCTGAACGCTCCCATCAACGACCTGTCCCGCGGCTGCAACGCAGACGAGGTCTACAAGATGAGCCTGATCACTGCCTGCCAGTCCTAAACAGAATTATTCCCGCATAAATGAGGAGAAGCCTTCGGGCTTCTCCTTTTTTGCGTTCTGCCCTTGCAATCCGCCTGCATTTATGGTACAATATTCTGGCATTCGAAAGGATGTGTCGGACAGCGCCTGCTGCGTGGTTCGGCATACGGATGCGGGTCCTGTACGATGGATTCGCTGTGAATCAGGTCAGGTGGGGAACCAAGCAGCCTTAAGCAGTGCGTTCGTGCGTTTCAGTCAGCCTGCATCCGTATGCCGAGTTACGCAAGGCGGGGGAAACCCCGTCAGGAGCTGTCCTTTTATTTTGCCGGAAAGGGGAGACCGACCGTGTACCGTGCCTTATACCGCAAGTGGAGACCGCAGCGTTTTGAGGATGTGGTGGGCCAGCGCGCCATTGTCACTGCGCTGAAAAACCAGATCACTGCGAACCGCGTGGGCCACGCCTACCTGTTCACCGGCGTGCGCGGCACCGGCAAGACCACCTGCGCCAAGATCTTTGCCAAGGCGGTCAACTGCCTGCATCCGGTCAATGGCGACCCCTGCGGCGAATGCGAGATCTGCAAGGGCATCGACAACGGCAGCATTCTGGATGTGGTGGAGATGGACGCCGCCTCCAACAACGGTGTGGATGATATCCGCGACCTGCGCGACGAGACGGCCTACACCCCCAGCGCCTGTAAATATAAGGTATACATCATCGACGAGGTGCACATGCTGTCCACAGCGGCGTTCAACGCGCTGCTCAAGACGCTGGAAGAGCCGCCCGCTCATGTCATCTTCATTCTGGCCACCACCGAGATCCAGAAGGTGCCGGCCACCATTTTGTCCCGCTGCCAGCGGTACGATTTCACCCGCATCGGGCCGGAGGATATCGCCCGGCGGGTGGAATACATCGCCGGGGAAGAGAAGCTGGAGCTGACCCAGGACGGTGCCGAGCTGATCGCCCGTCTGGCCGACGGCGCGTTGCGCGATGCGCTGTCCATTCTGGACACCTGCGCAGGCGTCACGGCAAAGATCGACGCCGACGTGGTGCGCCGCATGGCGGGCGTCACCGACCGGAGCTATCTGTTCCGCATCTCGGACGCGCTGGAAGCGCAGGACGGCGCCGCAGCGCTGGCTCAGCTGGCACAGCTGCGGCAGCAGTCGGTGGATGTCAAGCGCCTGACCGAGGAACTCATCGCCCACTACCGCGCCCTGATGCTGGCGGCCTTGCCCGGCGGGCAGGCGCTGCTGTCCGGCGTATCGCCGGAAGAGGAAGCACAGTACCTCGAAAAAGGCCCGCAGCTGGGCCAGCGGGACGCCATCCGTGCCATCCGGACGCTGGGCAACGCGCTGGAGCATATGACCCGCGGCAGCGACCAGCGCATCGAGCTGGAACTGGCGCTGTTCAGCCTGTCCGAGCCGCCCCAGCAGATGCAGGCAGCGCCGATGCAGACAGTTCAGGCCGCCCCGGCACGGACGCAAACGACGCCTGCCGTGCAGCCTTTTGCGGCTGCTCCGGTGACTGTGCAGCCCTTTGTAAGCACACCGGCGCCGCAGCAGCTACAGGAAACGCCGCAGCCTGCGGCATCTGCCGAGCCGGAAAAACCGGCCCAGACCGAGGAGCTTCCGCCCTTGCCGGAGGAACCGCCTGTGCAGCAGGCAGAGCCGCTCCCGTGGGACGAACCCGCCGCACAGGCCGCGCAGCCTGTGACTCCGCCTGCCCCGGTGGAACCGGAACCGATTCCGCAGCTGGAACCGGCCAAGCCTGCCCCGGCAGAAACCGCTCTGGCAAACCCCGCCGACCCGGTGCTGACAAAGCCCCGCAAGGTGGCGCAGGAGGGGGTCAACCCCTTCCCGTACTGGGAACAGGTGGTGCAGCTGCTGCAGGAAAAAGACCCCATGCTCTACACCTACCTGCGCAAGTCCAGAGCCTACTTCGACGGCACCCGGGTGCTCATCGACGGAGGCAAGACCTTCCGGGATTTCATCCGCCAGAACAAGGACAGCCAGCGGCTTATCAAAAAGCTGATCGCACAGGTGTCCGGCGTGGCGGTGCCCATCGGCCCCTATGAGCCGAAGCAGACCGCCCGGACGGCTTCCAACGCGGAGCAGTCGCTCCACGCGCTGGAAAAGCTGGGGCTGGAAGTGTCCATTGAGGATTCCGCACGAAAGAAGAAATAAGGCTTCCCCCTTTGGGGAAGGCTTTTGACAGATAAAATAAAGGAGAAAAACTATGAAAGCAAGAATGCCCGCAGGCTTCGGCCGCCCCGATATGAACGCCCTGATGCGTCAGGCTCAGAAAATGCAGGAAGACATGAAGGCCAAGCAGGCCGAGCTGGAGGCTGCCGAGTACACCGGCAGCGCCGCCGGTGAGATGGTCACGGTGAAGATGAACGGCAAGCACGAGGTGCTGTCCATCACCATCAAGCCCGAGGCTGTGGATCCTGACGACGTGGAAATGCTGGAGGATATGGTGGCTGCCGCCATCAACGCCACCGTCAAGCAGGTGGATGAGACCGCCGAGGCCGAGATGGGCAAGCTGACCGGCGGCATGAACATCCCGGGTCTCTGATCCGGCAGGAGGGGATAACATGGGTTATACGGCTGCTCCGCTGGAAAAGCTGATCGAAGAGTTCGGCAAGTTCCCGGGCATCGGGCGCAAGGGCGCTACCCGCATGGCGTATCAGGTGCTGAGCATGTCCGACGAGGACGCCGCCGCGCTGTCGGATGCCATCCGCAACGCCCACACCAAACTTCACCGCTGCCGCATCTGCCAGAACTATACCGAGGCCGAGCTGTGCCCCATCTGCGCCAGCGCCAAGCGGGACACTTCGGTGATCTGCGTGGTGGAGACGCCCCGGGATGTGCAGGCGTTTGAGCGCACCCGGGAATATCACGGCCTGTATCATGTGCTCCACGGCCTGCTCAGCCCCATGGACGGCATCGGCGCCGAGCAGCTGACTGTCAAGGAGCTGCTGGCACGGCTGGGCGACGGCAAGGTGAAAGAGGTCATCATGGCCATGAATCCCACCGTGGAGGGCGAGGCCACCGCCATGTATCTGGCAAAGCTCATCAAGCCGCTGGGCATCAAGACCACCCGTCTGGCCTACGGTCTGCCGGTGGGCGCAAGCCTGGAATACACCGATGAGACCACCCTGTACCGGGCGCTTTCCGGCCGCGGGGAGCTGTGATTGGCGAAAATTTACAGTTTCTTCAAAATCAGCTCTTGAAAAACCGTGAGAAAATGGTATACTGATACAACGAACCGGAACCGGAAAGGAGGCGCGCACCATGGCACCCACAAAGGAACGTCCGGCAATCAAAACCATTGCCACAAACCGTGAGGCGCGCCACGAGTACTTCGTTCTGGAAGCGCTGGAGACCGGCGTTGAGCTGAAGGGCACCGAGGTGAAAAGCCTGCGTGCCGGCGGCGTCAACCTGAAAGACAGCTGGGTCGATATCGAGGACGGCGAACTGCTGGTCAAGGGAATGCACATCAGCCCCTACGACCATGGCAACCTGTTCAACCAGGATCCTATGCGTGTCCGTCGTCTGCTGGCGCACAAAAGCGAGATCCGGCGGCTGCACCAGCAGTGCAAGCTGCAGGGCTACACCCTTGTGCCGCTTTCGCTTTATTTCAAGCATGGCCGCGTGAAAATGGAAGTGGGCCTTTGCAAAGGCAAAAAGCTCTACGACAAGCGCGCCGACGCCGCACAGCGCGACGCCAAGCGCTCCATCGACCGGGCTATGAAGTCCAACGGCAAGTATTACTGATCCAATCAGACTGCGGCTCACCGCAAAAACCAAAGCTTTCGGCACACCGAAAGGTGTGCTTTATAAGGGGGCGTAAAGGTTTCGACGGGGGGAGCGAGGTCTGGGCAGCGGGTAGCAGCGGGGGAACTGCTCTATAACTCCTCCAAAAAAATTAACTGACAATAACGATTATCAGTTGCTCGCAGCCTGAGTGCTGCGCGTTCCGCCCACTCTTGTGTCGTGTGGGGTCGGGGCGTCCTTTAGACACAGCACCTGAACGGACCTAAGCTTTGCGGACCGGCAGGAACTCATGAAGCTACCAATGCGCTAGCCTGACGATCGGCGTGGCGCGGCGGGAATGTTGTAGATCGCCTGCACCCGGAGACACCTGCACTGAACTCTTTTCGGACATGGGTTCGACTCCCATCGCCTCCACCAACCGCAACGCGGTAGAACCTGCAGAGTTTGACGAATTTTCGTCAGATTCTGCAGGATTTTTGTTTTTTGAGGGGGCGGAGAATGGAACAGAAATTCGGTCAGCATCGGCGGCATCGGAAGCGCTAAGGTTGAAGCAAACGGTGGCGCCATCTTCTGCAAGGACGACCGAGGAGACGAAAGTCTCGAGCAGCCGACGGCGGTAGGCGGTGGTCTGCTCATCATCGGCGCGCCGGAACTGGGACAGCATGAACTCCAGCTCATCACGGGTGAAAGTACGCGGTGCAACGGGATCTTGAATGGCCTCGATGCGGGCGTTGAGCTCAGCTTCCTGCTGCTCCAGCTGCTGCAGGCGAGCAACAAGGCAGACGCTTCCACCGGATTCCAGCGCGTCAAGAAGATGCTCTTGCTTTGCGCGGACATCGGCGAGCTGCGCTTTCAATGCCTGCTTTTCGGAGTTGGGCTTTGGCTTTTCACGCTGAGCCTGCAAGGTCTGGATCTGGTCAATGATCCGATTCAAAATTTCTGGTGCAAGGACATACTGCGCTGTGGCGCGGACGATGGCAGACTCCAGTGCATCCTTCTCGACATAGGATTTTGTGCAGCCTTTTTTGTCGGTGCGGCCGGGGCAGACGTAGTAGTAGTGTTTGTCACCAGTGTGGCTGGTGCCGCTGACGCCCTTCATCGGGCGGGAGCACAGGCCGCAGAAAAGCTTGCCGGACAGCAGATAGTCGGCGCGCTGATCCCGGCTGGCACAGCCGCCGCGGGCGCGGTTATAGGCAAGCTGCTTCTGGCAGCGGTCGAACAGATCACGGTCGATCATGGCGGGAACACCACCTTCAATGCGGATATCGGAATATTTATAAACACCGAGATACATCTCATTGGTGATAATGCGCAGGATAGAATTTTTATTGAACTCGTGACCGCGGGAAGTGCGTATCCCGCTGGCGTTGAGGTGAGCCACGATCTCAGCGGCGGTGTGCCCGGCGGCGTACTGCTCGAAGATATAGCGGACAGCGGGAGCCTGCTGCTCATTGATGCAGTAATGCTTATCTGCGCCGATGTCATAGCCGAAGGAGCGGTTGCCGCCCAGGGCGTTGCACTTCATAGCACTTTCGCGCTGGCCGCGGCGAAGCTTCTGGGACAGCTCGGCACTATAGTATTCTGCGAGGGACTCCATCAAGCCTTCCAGAATGATGCCCTCGGGGCCATCTACGATGGTCTCGGCGGCATATAGGATCTTGACCCCGTTTTTGCGCAGGCGATTTTTGTAGATGGCGCTGTCGTAGCGATTGCGGGCGAGGCGGTCGGTTTTCCAGCAGATGACAGCATCGAAAAGGTGCCGGTCGCTGTCGGAGATCATCTGCTGGAAGGCAGGGCGGTCATCTGTCTTGCCGGAGATGTGCCGGTCGATGTACTCCTTTGCGATGGTCATGCCGTGAGCGCGGGCATAGGCCTCGCAATCGTGGCGCTGACCCTCGATGCTCTGCTCTGTCTGGCGGGAGCCGCCGGAATAGCGATAGTAGGCCACGAGCCGCATAGCGGCAGAAGGCGATGTTTTGGCTTTGCGTGATGTGCGGGGCATAGCAATCCTCCCATGATTGCGTACCTGCCAAAAGTGTGGTACACTCATGGGGCAGGCGCAAGATTGATTTCCTTTCATTCTGCGAAGCATTCATCCATGCCCGACGGCTGATCGTACCAGCTGCCGGGTGCTTTTATTTTTCCATGTTGCGTACAGTCCAAAAGAGCGCTACAATAGAAAAGCGGAGACGCAACGGGACTTGCAAGGCATTTCATGAGAACCTCCTACTTTTCTTTTGGGCAAACGAACAGAGCGGAGAACCCCTTGGCTGCATACAGCTGAGGGGTTTTCTGTTTGCAAAAAGAGCGCCCGGCTGGGCGCTCTGGCAAGTCAGAAATTAGCAGGTATATGCCCAGTTGCAAGGTCAAGAACAGTTGTAACAACATTGCCAATGACACGTTTTCCGTTCTTTTCAACGTATACTTGATCAAACTCGGAGATCTGATACATGTTGCCGCTACGCATCCCACCACCAGCAACATACAAATCATACATATCAAGTAAAGTGTTTTTGACAGTATCCGTGAGAACAAAGTCTATGGATTTAGCAGAGCCAGTAAGCCTTACATTGATTTCTTCATCACGATGGTCGGCTAAATCTTTCATCATGCCGGTTGTTTGATCTTTCATGTAAAAGGCGATGTATTCGGAAGCGAGACCATCGTCTATAGTGCGAGAAGAATAACAGTTCGAGAAAGAATAGCGATTATCGCCGATTTTGATGATGATACCGTCTAACTTAGCCCAATCAACGCCCAAATAATCGAACATCAGAATGAAAGTATCTTTATCATCATCCAGAAATATACCGGGTTGAACTGTGATCACAGCACTTGAATCGAGAACGGGAATGGTTAGTTGATCGCTACCAAAGGCGGTAGGTATAACCGTGGTTTCACCTGTCATTGTATCGGTGACAACACGAAAATCATCTCGCCCATCAAAGACGTGCTGATTGAACCCGGTGGTTGCAAATGCCGAGACAGGAGCAGAAATCAAAAGCGCTACCGCAAGAGCAAGGGAAACCAGTTCCTTTTTCAGTTTCATTGTGAGTCCTCCATCATACACCACAGCCGCCGAAAGGCGGCTTATTTTTTATGCTTCTGCTGCATTTTTATCCACGTCCAGTGAAGCACATTTTTTATAGCGTCCGGTGAGCACCAGATCGTCTACATAGTCTACAGCTTTCTGCTGGCCTTCTTCGTTGAGCTGATCGAAGGACGAGAGCAGCGCGGACTGCTGGGGAGTGAGAACTACCGGATCGGCGCTGTCAAACGAAAAACTATCCTGATACAAGAAGTTTGGCTCGACCTGCAGGACATCGAAAATCTTCAGAAGAATATCCCATTTAGGGCTGCTGACGCCATTTTCGTAGTTGCCTATGGCACTTTTTGTGACGCCAAGTTTTTCGGCTAAATCCTGCTGAGTGAGACCGGACTGTTCACGCGCCTGCCGAAGACGACTGGCAAAAGACATTAGAAACACCTCCTGAAAATTATCGTTCTAGGGTCAGTATAAATGCGCTGTCTTGAAAAGTCAAGACAAAAGTACAAGAAAGTTGTACAAAACTCTTGACGAAACAAGAATCCTGTGCTATTGTAAAAATGTCCAAGAAACTTGTACCTGAAAGGAGCGTATGGAATGAGTGCAACGGACATGATTTACAAAATTATTGATGAAAAGTGCTTGAAACAATCCGCAGTGGCGCGGGCAGCTGGATATGACCCCAAGAAGTTCAACGATTTGCTTCGAGGGAGAAAGCGGCTGACATCGGATGATGTGGTGCCGATCTGTAAGGCATTGGGAGTAACCCCAAATGAACTTTTCGGAGTCGAATCTCACCCTGTCCACCCGGAGAAGAGCGCATGAGGCGGGCAATGGGCGCACTGCTGCGCACGGCGCTTGCAACGCTGCTGCTGCGTGCCGGGATCGCGGCGAACGAACCGGCGATGATGGTGAGCGGCGTGCTGTTGTGCCTGCCTGCGGCAGAACTGTGGAAGTAAACCAAAAGACAAGGAGCGTACGAAGATGGAACTGGATTGGTTACTGAAAACCATTGCAGAAGATGTGGTGGTGTGGATCACAACCGGCGGAGATGATAACGCGGTGTACTTTAACGAGGCAGGGCTGTGCCCGATCGGGATCGCAAAGAAGTACAACGTGGTGGAGATCTACCCGGAATATTATGGTGCGATCAGCTGCACCGGAATCACGATCATCGTGAAAGAAAGGAAAGAATGATGGAACGTTATGTGATCGTGATCCCGGCGGACGAGGAGCAAAAGGCACGGCTTGTGCGCTGCGATGACGGGGACACCTGCAAACTGGAGACGCTGCAGGAGCTGGTGGGCGGCTGCATTGAGACCGCCGAAAGCTGCCTTGCGTCGAACTGGGCGCGGGAGGATGTGGACAGCATCAAGCTGATCGTGAACGAAGAAGGGCTGCTACAGGAACTGCCCTTCAACGAGCGGGCGACCGACCTGTACCAGTACCGCTACATGAGCGGCATTGTGGGCACGGCGGTGCTGATGGCAGCGCGGGAGGACGAGCTGATCGGCTTTGCAAAGCCAGTGTGCGAGACCATCTGCGGCGAGTGGAACCTTGCGCTGGAGGAAGCGAGCGAAGAATGCCGGTGCCAGACCTTCAGCCCGGACTGAAGGTGGTGAAAGCAATGGGAAGAAGAAAAGCCGTGCCGCTGCTGAAAGAGTGGCAGGCAGACATGCTTCTGAACCTGCTGACAGACTTTTATGCCGTCCCGGAGAACCGGCAGGCCTTTGAAACATGGGAAAAAGAACGGCGCAGGGCGCACCGTGCAAACAAAAAGCCCGCCGGTGCAGCGAACACCGACGAGCCTTTGATGGAGTGACAATTTGGCGAAATCGTCACCCCGATGATACCACAAAATCGGAGGTTTTACAATGAAAAAACTGCATGTGAAGATGACCTTTACGGAGGCTGTGCTGGGCACATGGCCTTCAAACCAAAACATTGCCCGGGAATTTATCGCCAGCAAATCGCCGGATGCGGCCAGCATCGAGGACGAGGTGGCGGCGCTGGGCGCGGACGCGGTGGCAGACAAGGGCATGACAGTGTTTCCACGAGATGAGAAGGACAGGCCGGTGCTGTACGACTATCAAGTCAAGGGATTCTTCAAGGATTCCTGCGGCATGCTTTCCCGCATTGGAGGAAAGACCGAGACCGGCAAGAAGCGAGCCGTGAATGAAAGCGGCAAAATTTCGGCTCACAAGAAGGTTATCGATGGGCTGATTTTCGTACAGCCGCGCATGATCCCCATCGAGATGAGCGGCGAAATGCAGGACTGCCAGCGGCCGCTGCGGGCTCAGACCGCTCAGGGCGAGCGGGTGAGCCTGGCCAACAGCGAGGAGATCCCGGCAGGAAGTCGGTGCGAGTTTGATGTGCTGCTGATGGACGACAACCACGAGGCGGCTGTGCGGGAGTGGCTGGACTACGGATGCCTGCGGGGCATCGGCCAGTGGCGCAACAGCGGGAAAGGCAGGTTTACTTATACTGCCTATGAAGTGAAGGCCTGAGTGCGGAGGCACGGCTGAGCCGCGGCTCGCATCGCCGGGCAAGGGCATAGCATAGGGCAGCGTAGCAAAAGCATGGAAGCGATTAGCATCGTGACGGCAGGGTGAGGCGTGGCTCGGCAAAGTGATGCGGAGGAATGGCAGAGAGAAGAAATGCCGAGCGTTGCGCAGCGAAGGCGATGAAGAGAGTAGCTGCGAGATGCAGCGGCGGAGTAAGGCATGGCGGTGAAAAGCAACGGAACAGCGAAGGATTGCTTTGCAAAGCAAAGGCAAGGAGAGACGGGGCATAGCGCAGCAATGAAACGACCCGACCTCAAAGAGAAAAGCAACGGCAAAGCGATGGATGGGGCTGAACTGCTATGCAATGGAAAAGAAACAGAAAACGGAGGAAAATGCAAGATGTGGATCAAATCGGGTGTATGGGAGTGGCTGGCGGCAGCTTGCGGGTGCGTGGGCCTTTTGTACAGCATGGGGCTGGAGGGCAACGCGCAGGTGGGCGCAGCCGTGACGGGCGGGCAGGCGGCAACGGCGCTGGTGCTGATTTTGCTGGCGCTGGCGTTTTTGCGGCTGCACTTTGCGGCGAAGGACCGCGAAGAGCGGGAGAAGCGCCGCGTGCACCGCAGCCAGAAGAACACCGTGCAGGCCGGCAAGCGGACGGCAGAGTAAGGATGACGGCAGAGGACAAAGCGAAGCTTGCGCAGCGGATGGACTACCACTGCGACGAGCTGGAACAGAACACCGGCGCGGCGCTGATGACCATGGACCAGATGCCGCCGGACATGCAGGACGCAGCGGTGAAGCAGATCTGCGACCGGCTGGCAGACTGCAAGGCAATGGTTTTTGCGTGGGCAAATGCACACGGGGAACCGTGAAAAAAGAAAAGGAGCAGAAAGATGAAAGGTACGATCGAAATCACGATCACGCGGAAGGACAACGGAGTTTTCTGGACGGAAGTGGAAGCGGAGCATTGCAAAAAGGAAGACATCACATCTACGGCGCTGATGGGTGCAATGAGCCTTTTGCTGGATGATCTGGACGGGAACATCCCGGAGAAAGACAAGGAGGCGCGCGCGAAGGCGTTCGGCGAGACGATGGGGCAGGTGCTGCTGGAAATGCTGCGGAAAAAGAAAGTGACACAGCGGAGATATGAGAACAAAGAGGCAGCATTTCTGAGCGAGCTGATGAAGCGGCAGGGGGAGGTGCAGAACTAATGACGTTGGAAGAGTACCAGAAGAAACTGGACGGGGCGCTGGAAACGCTGGACTGGTTTAAAGGAATCGGCGAGGAAAGCGATGCACACAAGCTGCTGAAGAAAGCAGCGGTAGACAAGGAAATCTCGTTGGAGGACTTTGCAAAATTGCACGACCGGTACCGGAAGGCGGTGAAGAAGCTGTGAAGGTGATGCCGCGCAGAAAGAAACCCATGCGGCAGGAGATGGACCTGACGCGGGACGGAACGGCGGAGATGACGCGGTGGTGCATCATCATTGCGCTGCACCAGTGCTTTGGCGTGGGCGCCGAGCGGCTGAACAAGATCGAAAAGCGCACCGAAGAGCTGGGGATGCAAAGCCTGGACGTGGCCATGACGGCAAACGGCAAGGGCTGCCCGAGCACAGACAAAAGCCTTGCCATGCGGGAAAGCTGGCTGCCGGAGGGCGCGGAGAAGGAGTTCCGGGTGCCGGTGCTGCGGGCACCGAAAAACAACCGGGAACGGCAGCTGCGCATTGCGGGAGACTTTGCCGCCAGCATGGTGTGGACGCTGTACGCGAAAGCCTGCATGGACGTGCTGGGATACGGCGAAAAGCGGCTGAACCGGCTGCACGACGAGAGCATTGCCAACTACCGGCAGGTGAACGAGGAAGGACACGAATATCTGCCGTGGGCCATGGAGCGGCTGCGCAAGTGCGCCGAGGACGCGCTGAAGGAAGAGGTGACCGTACAGGACGTGCCGGACGAAGAGCGGATGAAGCAGAGCGACCGGGACTTTGAAACGATGCGGGAAGCCTTTTTGCGGCGGAACGCGGCGGCAGCGCTGGGGCGAAAAGCTGCCCCGGCGGGGGCGGCGGTGCTGAGCGACAGGGAGCTGGAACGAAAGCTGCAGGCGGTGCTGGAGACCCCGGCGGCGCCGGACAGCTGGACAAGGAGACGGAAATGAAATACAGGGTGAAGATCTGGGTGCTGTGTGCGCAGCTGCACTGGCTGAAGCTGCAGATCCGGATAGCGGACGCGCTGACACGGCTGTGCCGCAAGCGGCTGGAACAGCTGCAGAAGGGAGACCGGACATGGAGTGGACGCTGAGGGACGTGCTGGACTACCGGAAGATCACCACCGGACAGTTTGCCCGGCTGCTGGGCGTGAACAAGAAAACGGTGGAGGGATGGCTGAAGCCGGACGGCCTGAAGGGCATGCGGGCACAGCGGCTGCAGACCATCTGCAAGATGCTGGACTGCGGGGTGCTGATCGACGAGGACGGGCTGACGCTGGAAGTATACGGGAGGAAAGAATGAGCAAGGACAAGACACGGATCACGCGCAAGCGGTATTGCAAGCTGCTGCAGGCTGACAAGAACATGCAGGCGCGGGAAGTGCGGGACGTCGTGCGGCGGGTGCTGATCACGCCGGGACAGCGGGCGCAGGAAAAGAGGCACACGGCGCAGCACCGGAAGGAGCGGGCGGAATGAGATACCTTTACACCCTGTACGACGCAAAGACCGGGGAGATGATGCACAAGGGAACCCCGGCGCAGCTGGTTGCGGCGGGAGTCTTTAACAGCTCCGAAGAGGCGGCGCGGGCATGGGGACGGCAGCACCTGAACAGCAGCGCGCCGCGAAAGTGGCGGGTGGAGCGGGAAGCGATGCAGCCGAAAAAGAAGCCGAAGGAAAAGACCGGCGGACAGAAACGGAAGGTGTGGTTTTACCGGATGTACGGCGAAGCCGGGCAGCTGGTGTGCGAGGGCACGGCGGCGGAGCTGAGAGACCGGGGACTGTTCTTCCGGCCGGAGGACGCGGCGAACACCTGGCGGCTGGGGCACAATGCGCGGCTGGGCGTTGTGCGGGTGGAGCGCGAAAAGGCGGAGCGGGTGGTGCCGCTGTCGGAATACAAGCGGCGGGAAAAGTACGCGGAGCCGAAGAACGGGATGGTGGAGAAAACGCCCTGCCGGATCAAAGACCCGGATGCGCTGCAGCTGGATGCGCACAAGCTGTGCTATTACAATGCGGTGGCGAGAAAGCGCGGGAAAAAAGAGCTGAGCTACGGATACTGGGCGCTGGCCGGGAAACCGGAGGAACCGCTATAAAAGACAAGCAAAAAGCCCTCCGGCAAAAGTGCCGGAGGGCTTTGGCGACGGGGCGGATATAAAGTTTGCCGGGTGCTGCCGGAGGACGGCGGCAGGCGGGAGCCTTTATACCTATTTATATAAAAAGCGTCCGGGCGGGCGCTTTGGGGAGCTAGTATACCCGTTAATTCTGCGACGGTGGGGTCGGGAGAAAAGAAAAATACAAGGGCGCTGCCCGAACAGGTGAGGTGAACCATGGCGAAGAGCTGGATCCGGGAAAAGAAATACCAGTGCGGGGAAGAGTATATGGCCGTGGCAGTGTATGCGGTGACAGATCAGGAGCACCGACACCGGGGCAAGAAGCGCAGGGAGAGCAGCCGCAGCCAGAAGGAGCGGAACAAGCACGCCAGCATGCGGCGGTACCAGCGCAAGGTGCTGGCGAACTTTGACAGGGGCGGGTTCTTTCTGACGGCGACCTATGAGGGCGGACATGTGCCGGAGAGCATGCCGGAGTGCCGGAAGGATGTGGAAAACTACAAGCGGCGGGTGATGCTGGCGACCTGCAAGCGCTTTGGCGTGCGGGCGGACCAGATCCGGATGATGCTGTGGGCGGTGCGCAAGGGCGAAAACGGAAGGCTGCACATGCACGGGTTTGCACAGTGCCGGGCGCTGAACCGGGATGAGCGGCGGGAGTGGCGCGAAATGCTGGAAGACCTGTGGCGGAAGAGAGTGCCGGGGACGAATGAGTTTGAGTCGATGGGAACCATCAACGCCGACCGCATCGACATGAAGAAGATCCTGGGCGTGGACGGGCAGGGAAAGAACGGAACGGTGGGGTACATCTACGGGCACAAGGAACGCTGCTGCATCGAGACGCGGAACCTGACCCTGCCCGAAGAGCTGAAAGCGGCGGACACCAAGTGGAGCCGCCGCCAGCTGCGCAAGGGCTGCGAAGAGTGCGCCGAGAACAATTACTGGTGGGAGCAGCGCTTCCCCGGGTGGGAAGTGGTGCAGGTGATGATCTACGACCCGCAGCAGCTGCACGAGACCGAAAAGCCGCGGCCGGACGGGTGGGAGACCACCGACCCGCAGGCGTATCTGATCCTGCGGAGGCGGGAGTTTGCGAAAGTTCGCACCTGACAGATAAAAAAATTTAATTATATTTACATATTGCGCGCGAAACGCGGAAAAACGATGAATTTGCGCGCAAATCAGCGCAAAAGTGCGCGGAAAGGCGGGCAGACGGGTGACAAAGCAGCAGAAAAAGGATGTGCGGCGGGCGCTGCGGCGGTACGGCAGGGCGCTGGAAGAGCCGGAAGGCAAGGCCGAAGGGACTGCGAAGGCGTGGGAGCGGGTGATCCGGCAGGCGATGGACTACTATGCGGCCGCTGACCCGGTATGCGCGGAGCTGCTGCAGCGGCGGTACATTGCCGGGGAAAAAGAGTGGGATGTGGTGGGGGCGCTGCACATCGGGCGGACGACCTACTACCGCAAGGAGCTGGAGGCGCTGAGCACGCTGGCGGTGTTTGCCGCGCGGGCAGGGCTGGTGTGACCCTCGAACCGAAGAGGAAACAGGCTGGGTGCATTGCATCCGGTCTTTTCGGCGTGTAAAGTACGCAGTTTTTGTTTTGGAGGAAAGGCGGTAGACTGGATGTAACAGCACAGAAAGGAGGGCCGGGGATGGGCGAGCGGAAATACTGCAAAAACTCTGTGCCCGGCAGACAGGGCCGGGGCAGGAAATACCCGGCGAAGGTGCGGGCCGAAGTGGTGATGGCCATGATCGGCTCGAACTCCATCTGTGCGGTGGCGCGCAGGTACGGCGTGCCGGAGAGCACCATCCGCAGCTGGATGGCCGAAGAGGCCGGGAAGCCGGACGGCGTATTTGCCGAAGCGAGAGCCGAGGCGGCGCGGGAGATCGCGGCGCGGGCGGCGGTGGGCGCGAAGGCGCAGGTGAGCTATCTGCAGCAGCGGGTGGCCGAGAACCAGCGTGCGGCCGAGGTGCGGGAAAAGTTGCACAGGCGGCTAGACGAGGACGCCAGAGCACGGAGCTACGGCGTAGGCGTACAGCTCAAGAGCGAGGACGAGGCGTTACAGGATGCCATGGAGACGGGGCTTGTGGTGCGCAGCGCACCGGGAACCTACGACCGGCAGCTGAGCTACGGCGAGCGGGACGAGCTGGAAAAGCAGTTGGAGCGGTATGACAGCCGGGTGATGACCGACCGGGACGCGGCGAACGTTGCGGCGGTGCTGATCGCGGCAGCGGGGGCTGCTGCGGCGCTGGCACCGAAGGACGACGCCGGCGACGGCGGCCAGAGCGCCCCGGCGGTGCTGATGGAGCCGAAGAGCAGCGAGGCAGAGACTGAGGTGGTACTGGACGGAACGGTATAAGGGCAGACCCATCGTATGGAGACCGCAGCCGAGGCAGGCGGCCTTTATGGCACGCAGCGAGGATGAAGCGCTGTACGGCGGGGCCGCAGGCGGCGGCAAGAGCGATGCGCTGGTGATCGAAGCGCTGCGGCAGGTGGATGTGCCGAACTACCGGGCGCTGATCCTGCGCAAGACCTTTCCGCAATTGCGGGAGCTGATCGACAAGACGATGCAGTACTACAAGCCGGTATTCCCGGCGGCAAAGTACAACAGCAGCACACATTGCTGGACCTTCCCGAGCGGGGCGAAGATCTACTTTGGCAGCATGTTCCGCGCACAGGACAAATACAACTATCAGGGCCAGCAGTTTGATTACATCGCGGTGGACGAGCTGACACACTTTACGTGGGAGGAGTACAGCTACCTGATGAGCCGAAACCGACCGAGCGGACCGGGCACACAGGTGTACATCCGGGCGACGGCGAACCCCGGCGGCATCGGACACGGATGGGTGAAGGCACGGTTCATCACGCCCGCACCGCCCGGCACGCGGATGGTGCAGCTGGTGGACGTGAAGAAGCCGGACGGCAGCGTGGAAAAGCTGCGGCGAACACGGATCTTTATCCCTTCGACCATCTTTGACAACCCGGCGCTGCTGAAGAACGACCCGGGATACCTGAACAATCTGGCCAGCATGCCGGAAGCGGAAAAGCAGGCGCTGCTGTACGGAAGCTGGGACAGCTTTTCGGGGCAGGTGTTTACCGAATGGCGCAACGACCCGGCGCATTACGAGGATCAGCGGTGGACGCACGTGATCAAGCCGTTCCGCATCCCGGCGCACTGGAAGATCTGGCGCGGGTACGACTTTGGCTACGCAAAGCCGTTTTCGGTGGGATGGTACGCGGCAGACGAAGAGGGCAGGCTGTACCGCATCAAGGAGCTGTACGGCTGCACCGGGACGCCCAACGAGGGCACGAAAGTGAACCCGGTGGAGCAGGCGCGGATGATCCGGGAAGCGGAGGAGAACGACCCGAACCTGAAGGGACGGCACATCAACGGCGTGGCTGACCCGGCTATCTTCAACGAGAGCCAGGGCGAGAGCATTGCCGCCATGCAGGAAAAGCACCCGAACTATATTTTCTGGGCACCGGGCGACCACACCCGGCTGGCGGGAAAGATGCAGTTCCACTACCGGCTGGCCTTTGACGGCGAGGGGCGGCCGATGTTCCAGGTATTCGACACCTGTAAGCATTTCATCCGCACCATCCCGAACCTTGTGTATGACGAGACCAACGTGGAGGATATCGACACCACACAGGAAGACCACATTTACGACGAGTGCCGGTATGTGATGATGGAAAATCCCATCAGCCCGCGCAAGACCGAGAAGGTGCCGGTGCTGAAGGATGACCCGCTGGACATGGACGTGAGAAAGAGCCCCACGCGGGTGATGAGAGTGTAAGCCGGAAAGGAGAATGGCATGGCGAGAAAGAACGACCTGGCACAGCAGCCGGACGGCGGGATGCCGCTGGACGAAAACCGCATGATGCAGGCGGCACAGCTGGCTGCCATGATGGCACAGGGGATGCAGCAGACGCGGCAGCCTGCGCAGATGCCGATGGGCATGCAGCTGCTTCCGGCACGGCCGGAGGGAGCGATGCCGGGAACCGGACTCCCTCAGGCTGCTGGCGCAGACAGCTCCCTCGGGGAGGAAGCCTTTGACAAAGCGGAAGCGATCGGTGAGGACGAGGTGCGGCAGGCAAACGACCTGCTGCAGAAGTACAAGGCGGGCAAGGCCGCACTGGACAAACGCATCATCGAAAACGAACTGTGGTTCCGCATGGGACACTGGAAGAACTACCAGAACAAGATGATGGCGGGCAAGCCTACGCCCAGCAGCGGGTGGCTGTTCAACAGCATTGCCAACAAGCACGCAGACGCGATGGACAACTACCCGGAGCCGAACGTACTGCCGCGCGCAGCGGACGACGAGGAGACCGCCAAGGTGCTGTCGAAGATCCTGCCCACGGTGCTGGAACAGTGCGACTATGAGACCGCGTACAGCGACACATGGTGGCGCAAGCTGAAGACCGGCACCGGCGTGAAGGGCGTGTTCTGGGACCCGGCGGCGCGAGGGGGCCTTGGCGAGATCAGTATCAAAAGCATCAACATCCTGATGCTGTACTGGGAGCCGGGCGTGGAGGACGTGCAGGACAGCCCGAACCTGTTCAGCCTGAGCCTTGCGGACAACGGCCAGCTGGAAAGCCAGTATCCGCAGATGAAGGGGCACACGGGCAACAGTCTGGACGTGGCGAAGTACATCCACGATGACAGCGTGGACACCAGCGACAAGAGCGTGGTGGTGGACTGGTACTACAAAAAGGCTTTGCCCGGCGGGCAGACGGTGCTGCACTACTGCAAATACTGCAACGGCGTGGTACTGTATGCCAGCGAGAACAACCCGGCCATGAAAGACCGGGGCTTTTACGACCACGGGAAATACCCCTTTGTGTTCGACCCGCTGTTCCGCGAAGAGGATAGCCCGGCGGGCTTCGGGTACATCGACGTGATGAAGGACACCCAGACCGCCATTGACGAGATGAACCACGCCATGGACGAGAACGTGAAGATGGCCGCAAAGCAGCGGTATGTGCTGAGCGACACGGCGGGCGTGAACGAGGAAGAGCTGGCGGATTTCAGCCGGGACATCGTGCATGTGGTGGGACGGCTGACGGATGACACCTTCCGGCCGCTGCAGGTGAGCGGGCTGCAGGGAAATCTGATCACCTACCGGGACGACCGGGTAAGCGAGCTGAAGGAGATCAGCGGCAACCGGGACGTGAGCCAGGGCGGCACCACCAGCGGCCTGACCGCAGCAAGCGCCATTGCGGCGCTGCAGGAGGCGGGCAGCAAACTCTCCCGCGACATGCTGAAGAGCGCATACCGGGCCTTTGCGAAAGAGTGCTACCTTGTGATCGAGCTGATGCGGCAGTTCTACGACGAGCAGCGGGTGTACCGCATTACCGGCGAAAGCGGCGGCACGGAGTATGTGCCTTTCAGCAATGCGGCGCTGCAGGCGCAGCCCGGCGGCATGGTGGGCGGTGTGCAGCTGGGCGACCACGAGCCGGTGTTTGACATTACGGTGACGGCGGCGAAGAAGAGCACCTTCAGCCGCCTTAGCCAGAACGAGACGGCGAAGGAGTGCTACCAGCTGGGATTTTTTGCGCCGGCGAACGCGGACGCCGCGCTGGCGGCGCTGGACATGATGGACTTTGAAGGCATCGAAAAGGTGCGGGAGCGGGTGAGCCAGAACGGCACGCTGTACCAGAAGCTGCAGCAGATGGCGCAGCAGCTGCAGAAGATGGCGGCGATCATCGACGCGCAGAACGGCACCAACGTGAGCGCGGCGGCGGGGGCAGCCGGGCAGGCAGCAGCGGGCAGCGGGGGCGGCAGCGGCGGCAAGACCGCAGCAGCCAGCACCCTGAACAGTCTTGGCGGCGTGGTGGGCGACAATTCCACCAGCCTTTCGAGCCAGGCGGCGAAGCGGGCGATGGACGTGAACAACCCGAATAAGGAGTAATCGCAATATGTTCTCTTTTGGCACCAAAAGAGAACCAGAAAAGTGCCAGCGATTTCGACGCGCTGGATCCACGAATCAAGGGCTGCTCGCCCTTGATAATCCCAAAGAAGTGGGCTGCAGCTGAAAATGCTGGAGATTCACGCCGTTCGGCGTGAAGATCTCTTAACCGCATTTTCGGCTTCCGCCAATCAGAACGGGAACGGACGAAAAGGAGAACGGCATGATCAAAATCACCTACAACGAATACCCGGAAGAGGATTTGATGAGGCTGCGGGCAGAAGGGCACGCGGGATATGCACCGAAAGGGCAGGACATTGTGTGCGCGGCGGTAAGCACGCTGATGCAGGCGCTGGCGTTCAGCGTGAACGACAGAGAAGACGGCTTTGCGGTGGCATCCAGCAGCGGAGCTGCAGGAACGTATCTGGAACTGCAGGCGAGAGCGACCCCGGAAAACCGGGCAAAGTTTGAGCTGGTGACGGACGGGCTGGAACTTGTGGCGCAGTTGTACCCGAAGTTTGTGACCTTTGACGACGGGGCGGGCACGGAGGATATGGTGGATCTGCAGTTGTTTGCTTCAACGGCAACGACCGCCGCCTGCGGCGGAAACAGGGAGGAGCTGTTGGGGCAGCGGCCAGCAGGACATGAGTGCCGCTCAAGGCACGAAATGGACGCTGGGAGCCGCAACCCGTTGGGCGGTGTGTTGAATTTGCAGCTCTTTGCAGAGGGCGCTGCAGCTTCTGGTTCTGCAGCCGGTGCTGAGGGTGCGGAGAGTGCCCCGGCGGTGGCACCGCCCGAGCTGCGCCCTGCACAGGAGCGGCTTGCAAAGAGAAGCCGGCCGGGCAAGAGCGCGAAGGCGGGCAAACCCGCACCGGCACCGGCTGCAGATAGCGGCGCGGATGCCGGCGGCGAAGCTGCAAAAGAGGAAGCACCCGGCGAAGAAAAGCCAGAGACGCAGCAGGAGAAACAGGAACCGGAGCAAAAACCGGCAGACCCGGCGGAAAAGCGCAGGGCCTTTGGCCAGCTGATGCAAAGCGAATACGCGGCGGAGTTTGAGGAAGCCATGCAGCGCGCGGCGCAGCTGGCGGTGCAGAACGTGCAGCAGTCGCCTGAGGTGAAGGGACTGCTGGACGCGCTGGGCGAGGCGTACGGCATCGATGCGCAGGACACGGCGAACCTTGCGGCGCTGACCGACGCCATCAAAAACGGCAAGGTAAAGAACGATGAATACTACGAGACGATGGCAGCGGAGCGCGGCATCAGCGTGAAGACGGCCCGGGAGATGGACCGGATGGAGAGCGAGCTGCAGCGGGCGAACGCCGAGAAGCAGCGAACCGAACAGCTGCGTGCAGCCATGGAGCACCAGCAGCGCGCCGCAGCCGTGCGGGCGCAGTGGGAAGCGGAAGCCGCACAGCTGAAGGTGAAGTACCCGGAGTTTGAGCTGGACGAAGTGCTGAACAACCCCAGCGTTGCGGACATGATCCGGCGCGGCATCGGGCTGGAAGCGGCGTACCGGGCAGCCTACTTTGACAAGCTGATGGAAGCCAGCACGGCGCGCACCGCCCAGCAGGTGGAGCAGGGCGTGGCGGCGCGGATCCAGCAGAGAGCACAGCGCCCGGCAGAGAACGGCGCACACCCCGGCGGCGCGGCCGAGATGAAGGTGGACGTGGCGCACATGACCGCAAAGCAGCGGGCAGAGCTGGCGAAGCGGGCAAGGCGGGGAGAGAGGATCGTTTTGTGATTTCCCACGCGGTGGGCGTGAGAAGATAAAGACCTTTTGAAGGAGGACAAACAGATGACTGAGAAGAAACTGGACCTGCAGATGTTTGCGGATGCAAGTGCACAGCTGCAGAACACCACCGGCTCGGCAGGCATGACCGCCGAGATGAAGACCTACTACGAGAAGACCCTGCTGGATCTGGCAGAGCCTGTGCTGGTGCATGACCAGTTCGGCGACAGCTACCCGATCCCGGCGAACAATGGCAAGACCATTGAGTTCCGCAGGTACGACAGCCTGCCGAAGGCAACGACCCCGCTGACCGAGGGCGTGACACCGGACGGACAGACCCTGAACGTGACCACCATCACCGCCGAGGTGCATCAGTACGGCGGGTGGGTGGCTCTGACCGACATGCTGGACCTGACCGCCATCGACAACAATGTGGTGCAGGCGACCAACATCCTTGCAAGTCAGGGCGGCAGAACCATGGACACCGTGGTGCGCGACATCCTGAACGGCGGCACCAACGTGATCTATGCACCGAAGATCGGAACGGGTGGCGCGGAGACCGCCGTGACCAGCCGTGCGGATCTGGATGCCACTGCACAGCTGACGGTGGATCTGATCGACCAGGCAGTGGCGCTGCTGCAGACCCAGAACGCAGACACAATTGGCGACAGCTTTGTGGCCATTGTGCACCCGCACACCAGCTACGATATCCGTAAGGACCCGAACTGGGTCGAGGCGCACAAGTATGCGGCACCGGAGGAAATCTTCAACGGCGAGATCGGCAAGATCAACAACGTGCGGTTCGTGGTTTCCAGCGAGGCAAAGGTGTGGAAGGGCGATGGCTGCCCGGCGGGGCTGGCTGTGTACAGCACGCTGGTACTGGGTGCCCACGCCTACGCGACCACCGAACTGGAAGGCGGCGGCATGCAGCACATTGTGAAGCAGCTGGGCTACGGCGATGACCCGCTGAACCAGCGTGCTTCCGTGGGCTGGAAGGCCACCAAGACGGCGGAGCGCCTGAGCGAGCAGTACATGGTGCGTATTGAGAGCTGCAGCGCACGCTACAGCAAGAAGGCACTGGCAAACTAAGAAACGGATATGTTCTCTTTTGGCACCAAAAGAGAACCAGAAAAGTGCCAGCGATTTCGACGCGCTGGATCCACGAATCAAGGGCTGCTCGCCCTTGATAATCCCAAAGAAGAGGTCGAAACGCAAAAAACTAACGCTGCGCCAGTCGGCGCTATCGTTTTAACGTTTTTTGTGTTTCTCCGATTTGAAAGGACTGCTTCAGCGCTGACACGCTGAGGTGAGCAGGGTGGAGAGACACACAGAAAGGAAGAACGAATATGGCAGTGAAGAAGACCGAAGCGGCCGTGCAGGAGAAGGACACCGTACAGGCTGAGCCTGTGCAGGAGAAGGACACCGAGGTGATCCGGCTGTTCAAGGACAGCCAGAGGTACAAGGCGCCGGTATTTGTGGGCGTGAACGGCGAAACGTATCTGATCCAGCGCGGCGTGGACGTGGAGGTGCCGAAGGCAGTTGCCGAGGTGCTGCGCCACAGCGAAGAGATGGACAACGCGGCCATGGCCCGCATTGCTGCAGCGGAGAGCGCAGAAGCGGAAAAGGCACAGCGCATCTGATACAAAACAGTGAGACCCCGGTACAGCGGCACATGGCTGTGCCGGGGTCTTTTGCATGGAGAACGGATATGTTCTCTTTTGACACCAAAAGAGAACCAGAAAAGTGCCAGCGATTTCGACGCGCTGGATCCACGAGAAAGGGGCTGCTCGCCCCTTTCAGACCCCAAAGAAGTGGGCTGCACACAAAAAAGCTGAAGATTCACGCCTGTTCGGCGTGAAAATCTTTTAACCGCTTTTTTGTGCTCCGCCGATCAGAAGCCGCTGCGCGGCGGAAGATGACGGAAACGGATGCGGCCTTTCGGGCCAAATCGTGATGCAGGAAAGGAGAAGAAATATGACAGCGGGACAGGCCATTGAGCAGGCCGACGGGATGCGGCCGAACAACGAGTTTTCGGACACACTGAAACAGAACTGGCTGCGCCAGTGCGACAGCCGGATGCGCGGGAGCGTGGTGGAACGCAGCCAGACCGGCGACTTTGACGGCGTGGGCGCGGACGTGAGCTGGAACGAAGGGCTGGAATACGAGACCGAACTGCTGGCGCCGGAACAGTTCAGCCCGCTGTATGTGCACTGGCTGTGTGCGCAGGTGGATCTGGCGCTGGGCGAAGTGGCGCGGGCGGCCAATGAGATGCAGCTGTACAGCGACTACGTGCAGGAGTTTGCCGCGTGGATGCGTCGCCGCTATGCCCCGGCGGGCGGCGTGCAGTGGAGGTATTGAGAGATGATCGATGGACGGAACCTGAACATCCTGCAGAATGGGCGGCAGATGCTGCGGGCGTTCGGCGGGGTGAACGAGACCTACGGGTGCAGCGAGGCGGAGCTGAGCAGCAGCCTGAACTTTTCGGCCAGAGGATACCCGGCGCTGCAGACGCGGGCGTTGCGCCGCAAGGTGCGGGACGTGAAGGACGTGAACGGGATGTACCACCTGAACGGCATTGTGCTGTGCAGGGGGACGGCGCTGGAATACACCCCGGACGAGGACGAGAGCCGGGCGGGGGCGGTGGTGCTGGAAAACGCTTTGACCGACACCGAGAAGACCATGACCGGCATGGGCACGAAGGTGCTGATCTGGCCGGACAAGAAGGCCTTTGACATTGAGACCGGAGAGCTGACAGACCTTGCGGCGGTGTGGGAGCTGGGAGAAAGTACCATGACCGTGACCCCCTGCGACGGCGAGGGCAAGACCTACACGCCGGGAAGCGCGGGCACCGAAGAACCGGAAAGCCCGGCGGACGGGCAGCTGTTTTTGAAGGGCGAAGCGGAAGAGCCTTACGGCGCGGCAAGCGTGCTGCTGAAGTACAGCGCGAAGAACAAGAAGTGGACGGAGATCCTTTTGCAAAGCGTGCGGCTGCACTGCCCGGGGCTTGGCAGCGTGCTGAAGGAAGGCGACACGGTGACGCTGAGCGGGATGCCGCAGGAGGTGTGCGATGCTGTGGCGGCGGGGCTGAACGGCGAAGTGACCATTGCGGAGCTGGACGGTGACGACGTGATCGCTACCATGACGCCGCAGCAGGAAAGCAGCCGGTACTACGGAAGCTGGACCGTGACCGCGACAAGCTCGACGTGGCAGAGCGCAGACGGAAAGGTGAGCGAGAACAAGGCGGTGACGGCGCCGGTGAAGCTGGAGCGGCGGGTGCCGGATCTGGACTTTGTGACCGAGCAGGGCAACCGGGTGTGGGGCTGCAGCCGCAGCGAGAACAGCGTGTATGCCTGCGCGCTGGGCGACCCGACCAACTGGTACAGCTACCGGGGGATCGCATCGGACAGCTACGCGGTGAGCGTGGGCAGCGACGGGGCGTTTACCGGGGCGGCAAGCTGCCTTGGATATGTGCTGTTTTTTAAAGAGCACTGCATCCACAAGCTGTACGGCTCGAAGCCCAGCGACTACCAGATGAGCAGCGTGCGGTGCAGAGGCGTGGCGGCGAACGCGGAAAAGAGCCTGTGCGTGATCGCGGAGACGCTTTACTATCTTTCGCCGGACGGGGTGATGGCGTGGAGCGGAAGCCTGCCGAGCAAGGTATCCGGCGCGCTGGACACCGGAAAGCTGACGGCAGTGGACCGGGCGGTGGGCGGGCAGCTGGATGCGCGGTATTACCTGTACCTGCACCGGAAGAACGACAGCGGCAGCGGGCGGCTGCTGGTGTACGACACCGAGCGGGGGCTGTGGCAGGAGGAGAGCGTGGCGGGCACCGGGATGGTGAG
>CAKSZM010000003.1 GCA_934525735.1 uncultured Faecalibacterium sp.
ACCGGGGTGCCGGTGCGCACGATCTCGGAGAGGTTGGTGTGACGCTCCAGCACGATCAGTGCGCCGGTCTTGGTCTCGGAAAAGCGCTCGGCCGCGTCGCAGATGGCGATAATAGCGCTGCGCCATGCGCCCTTCAGGCTTGGGTCATTGTAGCGGCCCTTCACGTTGAAGAGTTTGGACGCCCACTGGTCGGTCTGGCCCATGCGCTCCAGCGCACGGCGGATCTCCGGCTGGAACAGTACCACCAGCGTCAGCAATCCGACCTGCAGCAGCGAGTTGAGCAGCCATGTCACGGTGCGCATATTGAGCGTTTCGGCCACCAGATAGACGGCCATCACCAGCAGGGCACCCTTGAACAGCTGCCCCGCGCGGGTGCGGTTGACGATACCCAGCAGCTGATAGATCAAAAACGAGATGATGATGATATCCAGCAGATCCACAAACTTGAAAGTCTGGAAATTGGCAATGATCGCATTCAGAGTCATTGGTGCACGCTCCCGTTACAGTCTTTCGATGAGGGCGACGGCGTGGGCGGCGATGCCCAGTCCCTCGCCGGTAAAGCCCAGATGCTCTTCGGTGGTGGCCTTGACGCTGACGGCATCCGCCGGCAGACCGAAGGCCGCAGCCAGATTTGCCCGCATGGCCGGGATATGGAGTGCCAGCTTGGGCCGCTGGCAGAGGATGGTCGCATCGATATTTTCAATGCGGTATCCGTGCTCTTTGAGGATCTGTGCCACATGGCTTGCCAGTTTCAGGCTGTCGGCGCCGGCATAGGCCGGGTCATTGTCCGGGAAATGCTGGCCGATATCGCCCAGCGCCGCCGCGCCAAGCACCGCATCCATCACGGCATGGGTCAGCACATCGGCATCCGAATGGCCCAGCAGGCCTTTTTCGAACGGGATTTCCACGCCGCCCAGAATGAGCTTGCGGTCTTCCACCAGTCGGTGCACGTCATAACCATGTCCAATGCGCATTTTATGTTCCTCTTTCTGTTCCGGGCGGGGCAGATCCTCGCGGGTGGTGATCTTCAGGTTGGCGTAGTCCCCCTGCGTCAGCTGCACAGGGCGGCCGGTGAGTTCAAACAGGCTGCAGTCGTCGGTGACAAGGCGGGCCTTTTCTTCGTCCAGCTCTTCCAGCGCCGCAAGATACGCCGCGCGGTCAAAGCACTGGGGCGTCTGCACGGCGTACAGGGTGCTGCGGTCCGGGGTATTCTTCACAAGGCAGTTGTCCGGCACGGTCTTACCGTCGCCGCGGGCCGCCTGCTTGATGGTATCCTTCACCGGCACAGCAGGGGCTGCTGCGCCGCACCGGGCTGCAGCGGCCAGCGCCGCCGCGATCACAGCCTGACTGACAAAGGGCCGGGCGGCATCGTGCACCGCCACGATCTCCCCTGCTGCAGCCAGCACGCCGTTTTTCGCGCTCTCGGCGCGGGTGGCTCCGCCGGGCACGATGCGCACCGGCTTTGCGCAGTCCGCCGCCTGCTGTTCCACAAAGGCGCGGTTTTTACCCGCCACCAGAACGATCTCGGTCACGTCCGGGCACTGTTCAAAGGCGCGGATGCTGCGATGCAGCACCGTCTCCCGGCCAAGGTCAAAACTGAGCTTGTCGAAGCCCATCCGGGTGGAGGAACCCGCCGCCACCAGCACCGCCGATACACTCTTTTCCATTTTCTGCACCTGCCCATCCTATAATAAGCCATATTTTATTATAGCGTATCAGGGCGCAAACTGCAACCGATTTTGCACAGCAAAAATGCCCCTCCGCACGCAGCAGAGGGGCACAAATGAACCTTGATGGAATTTTGGCGGAGGTTTACTTCAGGATCGGCTCAATGGCAGCAGCCAGAGCATCCTTCTGTGCCTGAGCTTCGGCCAGATCCTTGCCCAGAGTGGTGAAGTAGGTCTTGATCTTCGGCTCGGTGCCGGAGGGACGGACCACCACGGTAGCGCCGTTCTCCAGAGCATAGATCAGCACGTTTGCTGCGGGCAGACCGGTCTCTTCGGGCTTCTTGTAGTCGGTCACCTTGACCACCTTGTGGCCGGCCAGCTCTGCGGGCGGGTTGTCGCGCAGCTTCTGCATGATGGAGGCCATCTTCTCCATGCCGGTCAGGCCGGGGAACTCGAAGCTGTCCACCTTGTTCAGGTAGCGGCCATACTCCTTATAGATCTCTTCCAGACGCTGCTTGATGGAGGAACCGATGCTGCGGTAGTAAGCAGCCATCTCGCAGATCAGCATGGAGCCGATGACGGCGTCCTTATCGCGGACATAGGGGCCGGCCAGATAGCCGTAGCTCTCTTCGAAGCCGAAGATGAAGCGGTCCACTTCGCCGGCAGCTTCCAGATTAGCGATCTGGTCGCCGATCCACTTGAAGCCGGTCAGCACGCTGCGCATCTCCACGCCGTAGTGTGCGGCGATGGCATCGGCCAGCGGGGTGGACACGATGGACTTGACGGCCACAGGGTTCTTGGGCATGGTGCCCTTCTCGATGCGGCCTGCGCAGATGTAATCCAGCAGCAGGGCGCCCATCTCGTTGCCGGACACCAGCTCATAGCTGCCGTCCGGGCACTTCATGGCGATGCCCACGCGGTCGGCGTCGGGGTCGGTGGCCAGCATCAGGTCGGCACCGGTCTTGGTGGCAAGGTCAAGGCCAAGCTTCAGGGCATCAAAGATCTCGGGGTTGGGGTAGGAGCAGGTGGTGAAGTAGCCGTTAGGATACTCCTGCTCGGGCACGATGGTGATATCGGTGATGCCCATGTCGTTCAGCACGTGAGTGACAGGCACCAGACCGGAGCCGTTCAGCGGGCTGTAGACCAGCTTCAGGCCGGCTGTCTTGCACAGACCGGGGCGCACCTGACGGGCCTCGATGGCATCGTACAGAGCCTTCTTGCAGTCATCGCCCACAAAGCGGATCAGTCCCTGCTCCACGCCCTCGGCAAAAGAGATGTACTTTGCACCGGTGAGCACATCGGTCTTCTGGATTTCGTCGTACACGATGGCGGCGGCGTCATCGGTCATCTGGCAGCCGTCCGGGCCGTAGGCCTTGTAGCCGTTGTACTTGGCCGGGTTGTGGGAGGCGGTGACCATGATGCCGGCGTTGCACTCGTAGTAACGGGTGGCAAAGCTCAGGGCAGGCACGGGCATCAGGGCGTCATAGATGCGCACCTTGATGCCGTTGGCAGCCAGAACACCGGCAGCAGTCTTGGCAAAGACGTCGCTCTTCAGGCGGCTGTCGTAGCTGATGGCCACGGTCTGATTGCCGCCCTGGGTCTTGACCCAGTTTGCCAGGCCCTGAGTAGCCTGACGCACGACATAGATATTCATACGGTTGGTGCCAGCGCCCAGCACACCGCGCAGGCCTGCGGTGCCGAACTTCAGCGCCACGGCAAAGCGATCCTTGATCTCGTCATCATTTCCCTCGATCTTTGCCAGCTCCGGCTTCAGATCTGCGTCGTCCAGCTCTGCAGCCATCCAGCGCTTATATTCATCCAAATACATCTTGCACACCTTACCTTTTGTAAATTTTTCCGCAAAAATGGATGGTTTGATTCAACCTACTTATAATATAAACTCTTGTGTCCATCGTGTCAATTGCGTAATCTGCAACAATATTTTCGGCCTAAACCGAGCATAAGGCACAAAAATCCAGATTTCTTTCCTCATTTTGGTACAGCGTGTCCGGCAGACGGTAGCCTTGTCCCGCGTCCTGCAGCACTTCCAGCCACTGGTCCGGCCCCACGCCGTTCTCGCACAGGTAGCGCATCAGCTGCATTGCCCGGGAAAAGCTGCAGTCCAGCAGCACGGCGCTGCGGCGCACCCGGCCGCCCTGTTCGCAGCGCACTTCGGCTTCCACACCCTGTGCCGTGGCGCTGGCGCAGTACAGCAGCGTGTGCGCCCGCTGCAGCCCTTCCAGCTCGGAATAAGTACGGATATAGCGGCAGTATTCTCTGGTCAACATGGTTCAGCTCTCCTCTCTGTTGCATTGACATCTTTCCTGCCCTTTACTATAATGAATCCAGAGTTCTTTTTCTGTCGAAGCGCGGTACTATTTCCCATTATTTTCCACTTTTGCCAAATATTTTCCGACACATTTTCTGCCGGACAACGAGGAGAATCCTATGTATTCTGTAACCAGAAGTTTCGGCCTGCGCGGGCTGAGCGGCTTTGCCGTGGAGGTGGAAGCCGATGTTTCGGGCGGGCTGCCCGCCTTTTCCATCGTAGGTCTGCCGGATTCCGCCGTGCGGGAGAGCGCCGACCGCGTCCGCGCTGCCATCAAGAATCTGGGCTTTAAATTCCCGGACCGCCGCATCACGGTCAACCTTGCCCCGGCCGATGTGCGCAAGACCGGCCCGGTGTACGATCTGCCGCTTCTACTGGCGCTGCTGACCTCCAGCGGCCAGCTGGAAGAGGTGCCGAAAGATGCAGCTTTTCTGGGCGAGCTGGCGCTGGACGGCACCCTGCGGCCGGTGTCCGGCGTGCTGCCCATGGCGCTGGCCGCAGCGGAGAACGGCATTCATTCGCTGTACGTTCCCGCCGAAAACGCCGCCGAGGCAGCCGAAGCCTGCGCCGACGGCCTGACCGTTTACCCTGCTCACACCGCCCGGGAGGTGGTGGACGACCTGCGGGGCATCTCCCCTCTCGCCCCTGCCGCCGCGGTGCCCTTTGACCCGGAGGAGGCATGGGCGCAGGTGCCGGATTTTGCGGACGTGATGGGCCAGTCGCTGGCGCGGCGGGCCATGGTCATTGCGGCGGCCGGCGGGCATAATGTGCTGCTTATCGGCGCGCCCGGCACCGGCAAATCCATGCTGGCCAAGCGCCTGCCCGGCATCCTGCCGCCGCTCACCCGGGACGAAGCCGTGGAGACCACTAAAATTTATTCTATTGCCGGGCAGCTGCCGCAGGGGCGCGGCCTGATCTCGGCACGCCCTTTCCGCAGCCCGCACCATTCTGCCAGTTCGGCCGCTCTGGCCGGCGGCGGCACCCTGTTCCGCCCCGGTGAATGCAGCCTTGCCAACTGTGGCGTGCTGTTTTTGGACGAGCTGCCGGAGTTCTCCCGCGAGAGTCTTGAGGTGCTGCGCCAGCCGCTGGAAGACGGCCAGATCACGGTGAGCCGCGCCGCCGGCAGCGCAACCTACCCCAGCCGTTTCCAGCTGGTGGCCGCCATGAACCCCTGCAAATGCGGCTACTACGGCCACCCCACCCGTCCCTGCACCTGTTCACCCAGTGCGGTGCGCCAGTACCGCAGCCGGGTGTCCGGCCCGCTGCTGGACCGCATCGACCTGTGCGTGGAGATGGACCCCATCGCCTTTGACGAGCTGCACGCTTCAGCACCTTCCGAAAGCAGCGCCGAACTGCGCAAGCAGGTGCTTGCCGCCCGCGCCATTCAGGCAAAACGCTACGCCGCGCCCGGGTTCGAAGGCGTGCACTGCAACGCCCAGCTCACCGCCGGGCAGGTGCGGCGCATCTGCCGCATGACTCCCGCCGCCGAGCGGCTGCTGCGGGCATCCTACGACACACTGGGTCTTTCAGCCCGTGCCCACGACCGCATCCTGCGAGTAGCCCGCACCGTGGCCGACCTTGCCGGAAAGCAGCTTCTGGACGAGGATGCCCTGCTGGAAGCGCTGCAGTACCGTGCGCAGGAGAAGACGGAGGTTTGATCCCGTTTTAGATTTTGCCAATCCGGCGGAGCCGTAGCTCTGCCGGATTTTCTTTTTCACGGGGTGACCGCGGCGGAAAGCAGCACAGAAAAAGCAGACCGGAAAGTCAAAAGGCTTTCCGGCCTGCTTGCAAGTGCCGTTATTGGGAAATCAGAATTTGCGCCAGGTGTCCGGCAGGAACAGCACCAGCATCGGGAAAATTTCCAGTCGTCCGGCCAGCATGTCGAAGGTCATCACCAGCTTTGCGGGGTTCGTAAAGCTGCCGAAGTTCATCATGGGGCCGACCTGTGCAAGGCCCGGGCCAATGTTGTTCAGGGTAGCCGCAATGGCGGTAAAGTTCGTCACCATGTCAAATCCGTCCAGACTGATGAGCAGGAAAGACGCCGCAAAGATGAAGAAATACGCCGCAATGAACACGTTGGTGGCGCGGATAGTCTCGTGGTTCAGCAGTTTGCCGTCCATGCGGGCCGGGGCCACCACCTGCGGGTGCAGGGCGGTCTTGAGCTCCTTGCCCAGCGTCTTGCTCAGAATGAGGAAACGGCTCACCTTGATGCCGCCGCCGGTGCTGCCCGCGCAGGCACCAATAAACATGAGCATGACCAGGATCTCCTTCGAGAGGGTCGGCCACAAATCAAAGTCGCAGCTGGAGAAACCGGTGGTCGTGATGATGGAGCCCACCTGAAAAGCCGCCTGCCGCAGCGCCTCGCCGAAGTTCTGGTAGATACTGTAGATATTGGCGGTGATGATGCCGACGGCCGCCAGAATGACGATAAAGTATCCCCGCACCTCTTCGCTGATGACGCGGCTGAACTTGCGCATCAAAAGCAGGAAGTAGGCGTTGAAGTTGACGCCGAACAAGATCATGAAAATGGTCACGACCCACTGGATGTAGGGCGAAAAACTCGTGAAACTGTCATTTTTGAAGCCGAAGCCGCCGGTGCCCGCCGTACCGAAAGCCGTGAGCATCGATTCGAACAGCGGCATGCCGCCCATCAGCAGGAACACCAGCTCCAGCATGGTCAGGGCAAAGTAGATGCCGTACAGGATCTTGGCCGTGGACTGCACTTTCGGCACCAGTTTATCCACCTGCGGGCCGGGGCTTTCGGCCTTCATCAGGTTCACATGGGAGCCGCCGGTCAGCGGCAGCAGGCTCAGCAGGAACACCAGAACGCCCATGCCGCCGATCCAGTGGGTAAAGCTGCGCCAGAACAGGATGCCCTTGGGCAGGTCTTCCACACCGGGCAGGATGCTGGCGCCGGTGGTGGTAAAGCCGGACACCGTCTCAAACAGGGCGTCCACCGGGTTGGGGATACAGCCGGTGGCCACAAAGGGCACTGCACCCACAATGGAGATCAGGATCCAGCACAGTGAGGTGGCCGCAAAACCCTCCCGCATGTAGAACACCTTGCTGCGGGGCTTGATGCCCTTCAGCAGCCAGCCGATGCCGGCGCTGACCGCCGCCGTGATGAGGAACACCGCCAGCACGAACCACTCGCCGTAGATCCAGCTTGCCGCCGCCGGAAGCAGCAGCAGTGCTCCTTCGATCATCAGCACATAGCCCAGCAGACGGAATACGATCGCATAATTCATAGCCTGCCTCCGTCAGATCACTGCGTCACGATCCACGATGTCGCGCAGATCGTGCAGGCCGTGTTCCAGCGTGACGACGATGACGTTATCGCCCACCTGGATCTGGTCGCCGCCGCGGGGGATCAGGATCTTGTCGCCGCGGGTGATGCAGCACAGCAGCAGGTTCTTTTTCAGGTGCAGCTGGCTCAGGGGCACACCGGTGGCGGCGCTTTCCTCGTGAACGGTAAACTCCAGCGCTTCCACACGGTCGTCCAGAATGCGGTACAGCGTCTTGATGTTGCTGCCCGCCTCGTTCTGCAGAGCGCGGACATACTGCACGATGTAATCGCAGGTCATGTACTTGGGGTAGACCACACTGCCCAGATCCAGCCCGGCCAGAATATCGTCGAATTCCAGGCGGTTGACCTTGGTCACCAGCTTACCGTGAGAGTGCTTCTTTGCAAACAGGGTCAGCAGCACGTTCTCTTCGTCGATGTTGGTCAGCGCCACGAACGCTTCGGTGGACTCCATGCCCTCAGACAGCAAAAACTCGCGGTTGGAGCCGTCCTCGTTCAGGATCTGTGCGCCGGGCAGCTGTTCGGCCAGCTCGGTGCAGCGGTCGGCGTCGCGCTCCACGATGCGCACCCGCACATGATTTTCCAGCAGTTCCTGACTCAGGTAGTAGGCAATGGCACCGCCGCCCACGATAAGGGCATTGCGCACCGGGCGGACCGGCAGATGGATACGCTGGAAGAACTCGTGCGCCTTCTCCTGCGTGGCAAGGAAGGTGACCTGGTCGCCGTTCTTCAGCACAAAGTTGCCGTTGGGGATGATGACGTCCCCGCCGCGCTCCACCGCGCAGACAAGGATGTCGCTCTTGAGCCGGGTGGGGATCTCGCGGATCGCCACGCCGTCCAGTTCCTGCGCTGCCGTCAGGGCAAATTTGATCAGCCGCACGCGGCCGCCCGCAAAGGTATCGATCTTGCTTGCGCCCGGGAAGCGCAGCAGATGGGAGATCTCCTTGGCCGCCGCCATTTCCGGGTTGATGATGGCCGAGATACCGATCTGCTTTTTGATAAAATCCAGCTCATGGCTGTAGGACGGGTTGCGCACGCGGGCAATGGCGTGGCAATGGCCCGCCTTTTTGGCAAACATGCAGCACAGCAGGTTCAGCTCGTCCGAGCCGGTCACTGCAATAAAAACGTCTGCCTCTTCAATGCCCGCTTCCGCCAGCGTGGTAATGGAGGAGCCGTTGCCCACGATGCCCAGCACATCGTAGCTTTCGATTAGATGTTCCACACGTGCCTTATTGGTGTCCACAACCGTGACGTTGTGGCCTTCCTCGCTGAGCTGCCGCGCCAGCGCGGTGCCGACCTTGCCGCCGCCCACCAGAATGATCTTCATAACAAGTCCTTTCTCCTTCCGTGTCCCTTTCGCCGGGACGGCGCGAATACGATACAGTATATCATATCCTTCACCAAAGTTCCACACTTTTCCGGATTAAGCAACAAAAAACTGCCAAATGACGCAAAAAAGCCCCGGAGCAGTCTGTCCCGGAACCTTTTTCTGCGCGGTCAGTAGCGTTCCACGCCGTCTTTTGTCACCAGCGCATACACCAGCGGGGTCTCGGCAGGTTGCTCGGCACCATAGACAAGGCCGCTGCGGTATTCCTCGGCGGCGGCTTCAAATTTATCCGCTGCACCGTAGAAAGTGGCAAGGCTCTCGCCCTTGTGCACATAGTCGCCGCGCTTTTTGTGCAGGGTGATGCCGGCTGCAAAGTCCAGCGGGTCACCCTTCTTCTGGCGGCCTGCGCCCAGCAGCACGCTGGCCGAGCCGATCTTCTCGGCGTCGTTCTCCACAATGTAACCGTCCTGTTCGGCCAGCAGCTCATAGCGGGCGGCAGGCTGCTCGAACAGGCTGTAATCGTCCAGCACGCGGGTGTCGCCGCCCTGCGCCGCAAACATCTCCTTGCACTTTGCAAAGGCAGAGCCGTTGGCAATGACGCTCTCCGCCATGGCGCGGCACTCGGCAGGCGTGCCCTTGTCGGCCAGCACCAGCATATTGGTGGCCAGCTGCAGACAGACCTCGGTGAGGTCGGCGGGGCCGCGGCCCTTGAGCACATCCATGCTCTCCATGACCTCAAGGCTGTTGCCGATGTTATGGCCCAGCGGGGTATCCATATCGGTGATCATGGCCGCGACCCGGCGGCCGTGGTGGGTGCCGATGGAAACCATCAGCTTGGCCAGCTCGATGCTCTGGTCCACCGTTTTCATGAAGGCGCCGGTACCGGTGGTGACATCCAGCAGGATGGCGTCCGAGCCGGAGGCCAGCTTCTTGGACATGATGCTGGACGCAATGAGCGGGATGCAGCTGACCGTTGCGGTCACATCCCGCAGGGCGTACATCTTTTTGTCCGCGATGGCGATGCCCTCACTCTGGCCGATGACCGACAGACCGATCTTATTCACCTGTGCAAAGAACTCTTCCTGCGACAGAGCCGTCTTTGTGCCGGGCACGCTCTCCATCTTGTCGATGGTGCCGCCGGTGTGGCCCAGACCGCGGCCGCTCATCTTGGCGATCTTGACGCCGCAGGCCGCCACGATGGGCGCAATGACCAGCGTGGTCTTGTCGCCCACACCGCCGGTGGAGTGCTTGTCCACCTTGATGCCCGGAATGGGCGAAAGATCCACCATCACGCCGCTGTGAGCCATCACATCGGTCAGCTCTGCGGTCTCCTCATCGGTCATGCCCCGCAGGTAAACGGCCATCATCCAGGCGGCCATCTGGTAATCGGTCACATCGCCCTTAACGTAGCCGTTGACGATGGTCTCCAGCTCTTCGCGGCTGTGGGTGCCGCCGTCGCGCTTCTTGGCGATCAGATCATAAATGCGCATGAGATCACGCTCCTAATTCAATAATACGGCATTATAGACTCAGTATAGCAAAAATTTGCCAGACTTCAAGCATTTTTCTGTAAATCTTATCCAAATCCAGACAAAAAAGGCGCAGCCGCCCGAAAAAGCAGCTGCGCCCTGTGTTTTTGTCTGCGGAACCGTCCGGCTCAGCGGGAGCCCTTGTCGTAGGGGATGCCCTCCGCCTTGGGTGCCATGCTGTTCTTGGAGGTGAACGCCAGAATGATCATGGACGCCACGAACGGCATCATGTTGTAGATGTTGCTGGACCAGTGCAGCTGTGCCAGGAAGGTGGAGTCTGCAATGTTGGCCAGGCTCTTGAACACAGCAAAGAACATAGCTGCGCCGAAAATGTTGAAGGGCTTCCACTGGCCGAAGATCATAACGGCCATGGCCAGGAAGCCTGCGCCGGCCACGCCGACCTCAAAGTTCCAGGTCTGCACCGGGGGCACGATGTAGGCCATACCGCCGATGGCGCCCAGTGCGCCGGAGATGATGACACCGGCGTAGCGCATCTTATACACATTGATGCCCACCGAGTCCGCTGCCTGAGGGTGCTCGCCGCAGGCGCGCAGACGCAGGCCGAAGCGGGTCTTGTACAGCACAACGTAGCTGATGATGAGCAGAATGATGCCCAGCGGCACAAAGACGCTCAGCTCCAGCCCGCCGATGCTGAACAGGAACGGCTTGTTGGAATAGTTCAGCTTGGCGCTGCCGCTGTCGCTGAAATACTTTGCAATGACCACTGCAATGGCCGTTGCCAGCAGGTTCAGGGCCGTGCCGCCGATGGTCTGGTCCGCTTTCAGGTTGATGGAAGCGAAGGCCAGCAGCAGGCTGTACACCATACCGGCCAGCGCCGCCACCAGGATCGAGAGCAGCACCACGAGGAATGCCGGCATGCCTGCGGGCAGCATGGTCAGGGTGAGCACACCCGCCATGCCGCCGATGACCATGATGCCTTCCAGCGCGATGTTGATGATGCCGGAGTGCTCACTGAACATACCGCCCAGTGCCACCAGCATCAGCACGATGCCATACAGCAGCGTATATTTGATCAGAAGCAGCATATCACTTGCCCTCCTTTTTGGTTTCAGGTTTTGCAGGGGCAGGCTCTGCGTTCACGTTGGTCTTGTCGGCATTTTTGAACAGCAGGCCGTGGATCTTGCCGCGGAACAGCATGGAGAATGCGCACAGGTAGATGATGATGCCGCTGATCAGATCCGAGATCTCGGTGGGGTAATACTTGGTGGACAGGAAGGAGCCGCCCACCGAGATGTGGGAGATGAAGATGGCCGAGAAGATAGTGCCGATGGGGTTGGAGCTTGCCAGCAGTGCAACGGAAATGCCGTTGAATCCAATGGCCGGCAGGCTGGTGGAGTTCAGCGGGTTCCACTGGGACACATTGGACAGGTAGTACAGGCCTGCGCCGAAGCCGGCCAGTGCACCGGCAATGGCCATGGACAGGACGATGTTCTTCTTCTCGTTGATGCCGGCATAGCGGGCAGCGTTCTTGTTCAGGCCGACAGCCTTCAGCTCATAGCCGAAGGTGGTCTTGTTCAGCACCACCCAGATCAGGATGGCCACCGCCGCCGCCAGGAAGATGGCGATGGTAGTGCTGTTGGTCTGGAACAGCTTGTTCAGGCCGAAATCCGGAATGACCGACTGTGCATACTCGGCACCCTTGCCGATGTTGATGGTGCGGGTGTTGCGGGCATCGTACATGGGACCGGTGCCGTTCTGGTAGATCACCTCGTTGACCAGATACAGGCCGATCCAGTTGAACATGATGGAGGTGATGACCTCATTGATGTTGAAGTAGGCCTTGAAGAAGCCAGGGATCGCGCCCCAGATGCCGCCCAGAATGGTGGCGGCGATCAGGCAGACGAACCAGGGCAGCTTGAGCATGATGGCGCAGTACAGGGCGCCCAGAGCACCCAGCGTGTACTGACCGGCAGCACCGATGTTGAACAGGCCGGTCTTGAAGGCGAACGCCACGGACAGGCCGGTCATGATCAGGGGAGCGGCGTTTGCCAGCTCCTTGCCGATGCCGTAGGGCGCATCATGGAAGCCGCCCTTCAGGATGCGGACAAAGCCGTCGCCCCAGGCGTGAGCCGGGTTGATGGCCAGCAGCACCAGAAAACCGACCGCAAGGCCGATCAGGATGCACAGCAGGGCCGCCAGCACACTGGTGATGGAGCTGTTCAGGCTGCTGTGGGAAAGTTTTTTCTTGTTCATGTGTTACTTGCTCTCCTTTCCCTGCTTGCGTGCGCCTGCCATATACAGGCCCAGCTCCTGCACGGTGGTGGTGTGGGGATCAAATTCGCCCACGATCTCGCCCTCGTACATCACAAGGATGCGGTCGGACAGGTTCATCACCTCGTCCAGTTCCAGGCTGACCAGCAGCACGGCCTTGCCCTTGTCGCGTTCAGCCACGATCTGCCGGTGGATGTATTCGATAGCGCCCACGTCCAGACCTCGGGTGGGCTGCACAGCCACCAGCAGCTTGGGATCCCTGTCGATCTCGCGGGCGATGATGGCCTTCTGCTGGTTGCCGCCGGACATGCTGCGCACGATGGTGGAACTGCCCTGACCGCTGCGCACGTCATACTGTGCGATCAGCTTGTCGGAGTACTCGCGCACCTTGTCGGCACGGATGAAGCCGCCCTTCTGGAACTCGGGCTGCCAGTAGCGCTGCAGCACCATGTTGTTTTCCAAGCTGTAATCCAGCACCAGACCGTGCTTGTGGCGGTCCTCGGGAATATGGCTCATGCCGTCCTTGGAGCGCTGGCGGATAGACTCGCTGGTGATATCCTTGCCGTCCAGCGTGATCTTGCCGGCGTTGATCTTTTCCAGACCGGTCAGGCCGTAGACGAACTCGGTCTGGCCGTTGCCCTCGATGCCTGCAAGGCAGACGATCTCGCCGCCGTGCACCTGGAAGGACACGTTCTTCACGTCATCCTTCTTGTGCTGGGCGTTGTGCATGGTAACGCCTTCCACATCCAGCACCACTTCGCCGGGGTGGGCGGGCTTTTTATCCACCTGCAGCTGCACATCGCGGCCGACCATCATGCGGGAAAGCTCTTCCTTGGTGGTGTCCTTGATGTCCACGGTGCCCATGTACTTGCCCTTGCGCAGGACGGTGCAGCGGTCTGCCACAGCCATGATCTCATTGAGCTTGTGGGTGATGAACAGGATGGACTTGCCTTCCTTCTTGAACCCGCGCATGATCTCCATCAGTTCGTCGATCTCCTGCGGGGTCAGCACGGCGGTGGGCTCGTCAAAGATCAGGATCTCGTTGTCGCGGTACAGCATCTTGAGGATCTCCACGCGCTGCTGCATGCCCACCGAGATATCGCTGATCAGAGCGTCCGGATCCACGCGCAGGCCGTACTTCTCGCTCAGCGCCATGACCTTCTTGCGGGCTTCCGCCTTCTGCAAAAAGCCCATTTTATTGGGTTCCACGCCCAGAATGATGTTGTCCAGAACGCTGAAGCACTCCACCAGCTTGAAGTGCTGGTGCACCATGCCGATGCCCAGTGCGTTGGCATCGTTGGGGTTGCGGATGGCGACCTCCTTGCCGTTTTTCAGGATCTTGCCCTGTTCCGGCTGATACAGGCCGAACAGCACGCTCATCAGCGTACTTTTACCGGCGCCGTTCTCACCCAGAAGGGCATGTACCTCGCCTTTGCGCAACTGCAGGGTGATATCGTCGTTTGCCTTGATCCCGGGAAATTCCTTGGTGATATGGAGCATCTCGATCACAAAATCCTCTGCCAATCTGCTCACTCTCCTTTCGTGCCGTAGCGACACTTATACTATTCTAGTTTTCATTATAACTGATTTCCGGCGATATTTACACGCCTTTTTTCGACTTTTGGCGAAATCCACAGATAAAAGTATTACTTTTACAGCAGTTTGCCCGACTTCCGTCCTGCTTTTTCTGCATCAAAAACACAAAAACGGGGTGCTCCTGCCTGGAGAGCACCCCGCCTTATAAAAAGGGATCTGTAATTTCAAAGGCAGTCAAACCTGCCGGAAAATGGCTTACTGGATATAGTTGACCTCGGTGTACTCGCTGACCGTGGGCTTCACGCCGTCGTCCGAGCTGTTGTCAACGGTGATCTCGCCGGGAGCAATGCGGCCTTGAGTGCCTCGTAGTCCTCCACGGTGAAGTTCTGGAAGTGCCAGCTGGCTTCTGCAGTGGGCAGGCCGATGCAATCGCCGTCCTCCAGACCGAAGTTGCCGTTGGTGCCTGCAATTTCGCCCCAGCTGCCGGCCTCGATGTCGGACAGAGCGGTATTGACAGACTCGCTCAGGCCCTTCATGGCAGAGGTCAGGAAGGGGTTGTAGGCGTAGGTACCGTCGGCCGCGCCTTTCTCGCCCACGTAGTTCTGATCCACATCGACGCCGACCACATAGCCGTCGTTCTTCAGGGCAGCTTCCACCGCAGAGGTGTAGATGCCGCCGCCGCACGCAAACACGGCCTGCGTGCCGTTGGAGTACCAGCCCTCCATGCGGGAGGTGATGTTGGCATCGCCGTAGAACTGACCGGCATAGAAATAGTTGATCTCGATGTTCTGGCCCAGCTCGGCGGCAGCAGCGACAGCAGCGGTGCCAGCCACTGCCAGAAAGTTACGACGGGAAATTTTCATCTTGGGCTTCTTCTTGAAATAGTATGACTTTTGGTTTTTGCACGGCAAAGGACGGGATGTCCCTTTCGGAACACCCCGTCCAAACAGATGCCTGCTTACTGGATATAGTTGACGGTGGTGAATTCGCTGACGGTGGGCTTGGTAGCGTCATCGGAGTTGTTGTCAACGGTGATCTCGCCGGAAGCGATCTTACCCTTGATCTCCTCGTACTCGTCCTTGGTAAAGGTCTTGAAGTTCCAGCTGTCGTCTGCGGTGGGCAGGCCGATGTAATCGCCGTCTTCCAGACCGAAGTTACCGTTGGAAGCTGCAATGTCGCCCCAGCTGCCGGCCTCGATGTCGGACAGAGCGGTATTGACAGACTCGCTCAGGCCCTTCATAGCGGAGGTGATGAACGGGTTGTAGGCGTAAGTGCCGTCGGCCACGCCGTTTGCACCGATGTAGTTCTGGTCAACGTCCACGCCGATGACGTAGCCGTTGTTCTTCAAAGCAGCCTCGACAGCGGAGGTGTAGATGCCGCCGCCGCATGCGAACACGACCTGAGTGCCGTTGGAGTACCAGCCCTCCATACGGGAGGTGATGTTTGCATCGCCGTAGAACTGGCCGCCGTAGAAGTAGTTGATCTCAATGTTCTGGCCCAGCTCGGAAGCAGCAGCGTCAGCTCCCTGCACGAAGCCGTAGCCGTAACGGATGACAGCGGGCACAGCCATGCCGCCCAGGAAGCCCAGCTTGTTCCAGCCGTCCTTTGCGATGGCGTAACCTGCCAGATAACCTGCCTGCTCCTCCTTGAAGGTGATGCAGTAGCAGTTTGCGGGAATGGTGTCGGTGCCGATATCGCCCTGAGTCACATCGATGGCGATGAACTTGACATCGGGGTACTGGTCAGCGGCCCATGCCAGAGAAGCGCCGTACAGGTAGCCGACGCAGACGATGACGTCTGCACCGTCGTTGACAGCCTGACGGATCATGGTCTCGCGGTCCTCATCGGAAGCGTCGGCCTCGGGGATGTAGTACTGGCAGTCATCGCCCATGTAGCTGGAGACGGCAGCCCAGCAGGCCTGGTTGAAGCTCTCGTCATCGATCGTGCCAGTGTCGCAGGTCAGAGCGACCTTGGTGATCTTCTCGCCGCCCTCAGCGGCAGAAGAAGCGGTGGAACCGGCAGCGGAAGAAGCGGTGCTGGCAGAAGAAGCGGAAGAGCCGCCGCAGGCGGTCAGAGCAGCGGCAGCGGCAGCGGCGCCAGCCACAGCCAGGAAATTACGACGAGAAATCATCATAATAAAAACTCTCCTTTTATTTTAAAAATCGCGTCAAACAAACAAAATGCGCACAAAGGCCCATTTACTGGCTCAAGTATAACGGCAAGCTTCTCCGGATGCAAGCAGAATCTGATTACAAATTATTTACAAAAATTTTGTTCAGATTTTGCATAAGTATTACTATCGTGCAAATCTGCCGTTGTTCCGGGATTTTCCCCGCATCCGGCGTACCAGCGTCACTTTACTTGTCTGTAGTGTGTGTCTTACTCACCAGCGCTGTTGCCCGCCACGTTGGACGGCCCGAAACCGAAAGGCAGCAGCTCGTCCATGCTGCGCTCAATGAAATCATCCGGCGTTTTTGCCATGATGACATTCAGCTCCGGCCCGCCGAACTCGAACAATGCCTGACGGCACACGCCGCAGGGCGAAGTGATCTGTTTGTTCACCTCGCCCCGGCGGGAGCCGACCACCGCAATATCGGTGAACTCGGTCACGCCCTCGGCCACGGCATGGAACAACGCCGTGCGCTCGGCGCAGCTGGTGGGGGTGAACGATGCATTCTCCACATTGCAGCCGGTGAAAATGCGTCCGTCCTTTGCGCGCAGGGCTGCCCCCACCAGAAAATCGCTGTAGGGTGCATAGGCCTTTTCGCGGGCGGCCAGCGCCATGCGGATGAGTTCCTTCTTTTCTTCCAGTGTCAGATTCGTCATGGAAATCTTCTCCTTTTTCTCGCGGGTCAAAAACAGCGCGGTTTTCCCTTTTACAGGCAAACCGCGCTGCATCTGTTTCAGACGATCAGTACTCTGCGCCCAGAGCCACCTTCATCATGTCGGTAAAGCTCTTCTGGCGCTGCTCGGCGGTGGTGATCTCCGGCGAGACAAAGCTGTCCGAAATGGTCAGCAGGCAGGCCGCATTCTTGCCCAGCACCTGCGCATTGGCAAACAGGGCAAAGCTCTCCATCTCCACGCACAGGCAGCCGCGCTCGTCCCGCAGCTTTTCCCAGTAGGTGGGCTTCTCGTCGGAAGGCTGGCGGTAGAACACGTCGGACGAGTGGATGTTGCCTTCGATCAGCCGGATGCCCTGCTTTGCAGCCGAGGCACGCAGCTTGTCGTTCAGGCTCTGGCTGGGCAGGGTGATGTCCTTGCCGTAGCCGCTCTGCACGCGGGCATAGTTGCTTTCACTCACAGCCCCTGTGGCCAGCACGGTATCAAACAGCTTGGCCTTGTCGGTGTAGCTGCCGGCCGAGCCGATGCGGATGATGTTGTCCACGTCGTAGAACTTGAACAGCTCGTAGGAATAGATGCCGATGGACGGCATGCCCATGCCGCTGCCCATCACGCTGATGGGGCGGCCCTCATAGGTGCCGGTAAAGCCCAGCATCCCGCGCACACCGGTCACCTGCCGGACATCCTGCAAAAAGGTCTCGGCAATGAACTTTGCCCGCAGCGGATCGCCGGGCATCAGGACGGTCTTTGCAAAATCGCCTTTTTCTGCACTGTTGTGAGGGGTAGACATAAGATCATCTCTCCTTTTCTATTTCAATGGCAGAGCCATTTTGATTTAACGGTATTTTCTGCGGCTGAACACATTCTGCGGTGCGATGTAGCTGCCATTGCGGCGGATCTCAAAGTGGCAGTGGTTGCCGCTGGAGCGTCCGGTGCTGCCCACATAGCCGATCAGCTGGCCCTGACGGACCGTCTGACCGGAATGCACGGCCAGCGACAGGCAGTGCGCATAGACCGTGGTATAGCCGCTGCCGTGACTGATGATGATGGAGTAGCCGTAGCCCGTACCGGCGCCGGCCTTGTTATAACCGGCCTTGGTGACGGTGCCGCCTGCCGATGCGTAGATCGGCGTGCCGGCAGCTGCGCAGATATCCACGCCCTTGTGGCTGCCGCCGTACCAGCGCGAGCAGTTCCGGTAGCCGGGCACCGGCCAGATGAACTGCCCGCTTCCGGTAATATAGCTTGTCGAAGTCTGCACCTTCTTGGTGCCCACCACGATCTTTTCGGTGACAGGCTCCTTGATGACCTCGCTGCTGATGATCTGCTGCGACAGCTGCACACCGTCGGTGTTGTAAACACGCTGTGCGGTGATGCTGCGGATGCCGTTCTGGCCTTTCTGCACCGTCTTTTTGGTGCCCACATTGTACTCGCTGGACTTAGTGGTCTCGGAGGAATAGGCGATTTCCTCCTGCCAGGTCTCGATCTTGGTGATGCGAACCTCCAGCGTAGCCTCCTGCTTGGTGACGATCAGCTCATCGCCGGCCTGAATGTTGGATTTCTCGTTCAGCGGCGCGCCCTTGAAGTTCGTGTTCAGCTCGCACAGTTCCTTGAAGGTCAGGTCGTTCTTCTGTGCGATGCTCCACAGGGTATCGCCGTTCTGCACGGTATAGATCTTTTCCTGCTGCTGCACACCGGAAAGTGCATTTTCCACGTCGACTTCATCCTGGAAGCTCTCATTGAAATAGATGCCGTTTTCCAGCGTCACTTCCTTGTTGAAGCCCACCGTGACATTCGGGTCCTCCGGGTTCTCGTAAGGCTCCAGCAGACTGCTCAGGTAGCTCTGCAGGCTGGTGCCGTCGTTGCACACCGCAACCAGTTGATCGTCCAGATACAGCGCTGTGCCCTCGCTGATCTCATCGCTGGCGCTCTTCAGGATGGCATCCGCCATCTCATTCTCGTTCATGACCTTATGAGCCACCGTCACGGTATAGGACGGTTCCACTGTCCAGGTGGTCTTGTCCGTACCGGCATAGTTGATACGTTCCTGCACGGCCTCGCGGGCAGCGTTGAACACATCCTCGTTGGCTACATAGCCCACGGCCTGTCCGTTCACCTGCACTTCCAGCGCATAGGGCTGGCGGATGGTGTTGTTAAATACTGTCACCATCACTGCCAGTGCACACACCGGCAGAATGTACATTGCCATGCGGGGCAGCGTTTTCAGGTTGCGCCGCACGCCGCTTGTCAGGTAATGCCACGCGGCGCGGCAGGCCGCGCCAAAGCCCTGTTCTTTCCGCACCCGGTGGGCATGGACGAGCAGAGTGCCGCATCCGCGGAAGAACAGCACCACCGGGCCGAACAGGTCGCGGAACATCTGCGCCGCTCCGGGAAACGCCATGGCTGCAATGTTGGTCAGCAGATCCCGGGCTGCGCCGGCCGTATGGATCACAACAGCACGGATGCAGCGCCCGGCTCGGACGAATACATACTCGGTAGAAAAGCCCAGCGCATACAGTGCCTCGCCCGCTGCGGGCACCGCCGGGTTGCGGGCAAGCCTGCGGCCGAGGCTGCTCATATGGTTCTGGGTCTTACGGCGCAGCCGATGCCGGCGCAGCAGCCCGATACACTGCAGCTGTGCCCAAAGGGAACGCAGTTTCTGCCCCCGCTTCGGTTTTACGGGCGCAGGATTCTGCTGTTCCCTTGTCTTATCTTCGATCAAAAGGGTTTTCTCCTTCCTTGCCGCCTGCGGTGCGCCGCAATGCGCACCGGCACGAATGACGGCGGCGGTCTGAAACGCGCAGCGGCCTTTTGGCAGACTCCCGCGCGGATTGCTCTGATTTTTATTATACACCCTGCCCGCATTGAAACAAGCATTGTCACAAAATTTGGGCGGTTCTTTCACTTACTTTTCACCAAAATAACACTACCATATCCTCCGGCAGCGGGCTTTCCACGGTCACGGCCCGTGTGTTTGCCGCATTTACCGGCACTTCGATGCGGATGCCGTCCGGCAGTTCAGTGTACTCCGGCACCCGAAAGGTCTGACACGCGCAGTGCAGCGCCTGACGGCCGATCCGCTCCCGGCTCCCGCCGTAGAGGTCATCCCCGGCCAGCGGATGGCCGATGGACGCAAAATGCACCCGGATCTGGTGGGTGCGGCCGGTCACCGGCACGCAGGCGGCAAGGCTCAGGCCACGCTCCGCTTTTAATATGGTATATTCGGTGCGGCTGGGTTTGCCCTGCGGGGTCACGCACCGGCCGATGATGCTGTCGCCCCGGCGTCCGATGGGTGCATCGATGACGCCCGGCCCGAGAGGAAGCTCCCCTTCTACAACGGCATAATAGAGCTTTTCCACATTCTGGGCCAGCAGCGGAGCTGCGTAGGCATGCTTTGCCGCCAGCACAAGGCCGCTGGTGTCTTTATCGATGCGGTTCACCGGGCGGAACACCGGGCTTTCGCCCCGCTGCGCCGCCCATGCGGCATAGCCGTTGGCCAGCGTGCCGCCGGGATAGTTCAGCGTGGGGTGCACCGCCAGATGGGGCGGCTTTTCCAGCACGACGGCAAAGGCATCCTCATAAACGGCCTTTACCGGGATGTCCGGCTGCGGGGCCACGCCGTCCCCTTCCGGCGGAAGTTCAAAGCTCACCACCTGCCCGGGGTACACCCGGCGGTTGGCCAGCACCGGCTCGCCGTCCGCAAAAAAGCCGCCGCCCCGGAACTTGACTGCCCGGGCAAGGTCGGCGGAAACGGCACACTGGCGCAGAAAATTGCGCACAAGCGCGCCATTGCAGGTCTGTTCATTTTCCGGCACCGGAAAATACAGCCGCATATCCGCCCCTCCCCCCTGCGCAAAATATATAGATTATTATAGCAAAAAATGTTCCCGCTTGCAAATCCTGTTTTTTTATGGTACTATAGGGAGCGGAAAACGAGTGGAACATACGGCGGCGGGGCGGCTTTGACCGCTCTGAGGAAAGTCCGGGCCTCACAGAGCACGGTAACTGCTAACGGCAGCCGAGGGTGACCTCAGGGAAAGTGCAACAGAAAGGAAACCGCCGCAGCAATGCGGTAAGGATGAAAGGGCGAGGTAAGAGCTCACCAGCGCATGGGTGACTATGCGGCTTTGTAAACCCTACCGGAAGCAACGCCTATATGGGACGTACAGCGCTGCTCGCGTGTCCCGAAGGCGGCACGAGCCTGTCAGCAATGGCAGGTCTAGACAGATCGTCGTTTAATACAGAACCCGGCTTACGGTCTATCTCGTTTTCCATTTTTACGGCTTTTTGGCGCTGTCTGCTCTTGTGCAGGCAGCGTTTTTGTTTACGCCGCCATACTTTTTACCAAGCTGTCACTTTCCGTTTGGGTCAGTTTGTGGTATACTATGTGCACTGCAGACCATTGCAGTCAACTTTGAAAGACAGGATGTGAAATCCTCCGATGAAAGATGGTTTTTTGAAAGCTGCCGCTTTCTCCCCCGCTCTGCGGGTGGCGGACTGCGCATATAACACCCGGCAGATCCTTGCCTGCCTGCAGGATGCCGCCGCCCGCGGCGTGAAGCTGGCGGTGTTCCCCGAGTTCTGCCTGACCGGCTACACCTGCGGCGATCTGTTCCTGCAGCGCACGCTGCAGCAGGGCGCACTGGACGCTCTGCGCACCCTGCTGGACGAAACAAAAGAGCTGGATGTGGTCACGCTGGTGGGGCTGCCGCTGATGGTGCACGGCAAGCTGTACAACTGCGCCGCTGTGCTGTGCCGCGGGCAGCTGCTGGGTCTTGTGCCTAAGACCTACCTGCCCAACTACGGCGAGTTCTACGAAAAGCGCCAGTTCACCCCGGGCAGCACTGAGGTGGAGATGATCTCCGTCTGCGGCCAGCAGGTACCTTTCGGCACTTCGGTGCTGTTCCGCTGCCGTCAGATGCCCAGCTTTGTGCTGGGCGTGGAGCTTTGCGAAGATTTGTGGAGCGCCCTGCCGCCTTCCACCTTCCACGCACTGGCCGGTGCCACCGTGATCGCCAACCTTTCTGCCAGCGATGAGACGGTCGGCAAGGCCGAGTACCGCCGGGCGCTGGTGTCCAACCAGTCTGCCCGCCTGCTGTGCGGCTACCTGTATGCCTCTGCCGGGCACGGCGAGAGCACACAGGATATGGTGTTTGCCGGGCACGACCTGATCGCCGAAAACGGCACCATCCTCTCCGAGAACGCACCGTTTGACGGCGGCTTTGCCGAGACCGAGATCGACTGCCAGCGCATGGAAGCCGAGCGCGCCCGCAACACCAGCTTTGAGCTGAGCGGCGACGGCTACACCACCGTGGAGTTCGATCTGGAACCTGTTGAAACGGTGCTGACTCGTTGGATCGACCCGGCGCCCTTTGTGCCCGGCGACCCCAAACGCCGCGCCGAGCGCTGCGAACTTATTTTGAAAATGCAGGCCGACGGCCTTGCCAAGCGGCTGGAGCATGCCCACGCAAAGACGGCGGTCATCGGCATCTCCGGCGGTCTGGACAGCTGCCTTGCCCTGCTGGTGGCCGTGCGCGCCATGAAACAGCTGGGCCGACCCGCCAGCGATGTGCTGGCCGTGACGATGCCCTGCTTCGGCACCACAAAGCGCACCCGCAGCAACGCCGAGATCCTCTGCGACGAGCTGCATGTTTCTTTTAAAGAGATCGATATTGCCAACACGGTGCACAGCCACTTTGCCGACATCGGGCAGGACGAAAGCGTGCTGGACGTGACCTTTGAAAACGGTCAGGCCCGTGTACGCACCCTGGAGCTGATGGACACCGCCAACCGCACCGGCGGTCTGGTGGTGGGCACCGGCGATTTGTCCGAGCTGGCGCTGGGCTGGGCCACCTACAACGGCGACCACATGAGCATGTACGGCGTCAATGCCGGTGTGCCCAAAACGCTGGTGCGCCATCTGGTGCATTACGAAGCCGATATTGCCGCCACCGACGCCCTGCGCAAGGTACTGCTGGACATTCTGGATACGCCCGTTTCCCCCGAGCTGCTGCCCGCCAAGGACGGCGAGATCGCGCAGAAGACCGAAGACCTTGTCGGCCCGTATGAGCTGCACGACTTCTACCTGTATCAGGTGCTGCGCTTCGGCTTCGGCCCGGCAAAGATCTTCCGTCTGGCAAAGGCAGCTTTCGCCGGCCGGCCGGAATACCCCGACAGCGTGCTCTACAAGTGGCTGCGCAACTTCTACTGGCGGTTCTTCGCCCAGCAGTTCAAGCGCAGCTGCCTGCCCGACGGCCCCAAAGTGGGCAGTGTCACCCTTTCGCCCCGCAGCGACTGGCGGATGCCCAGTGATGCCTGCGCCGCGCTGTGGCTGGCCGAGCTGGAGCAGCTCCCGATCAAGGATTGATTATGAAGAAAAAGAACATTCTCATCAACGTTATTTTTGTTGTCATCGTGCTGGTGATTGCCGCCGTTCTGCTGGTGGTGCGCAACCTGCGCTCCACCGCCCAGCCCCTGCGGGCTGAGCTGATCTACGGCGACAACAACACCACCATGAACCTGCCGCTGGACGTCAACGAGACCTACGATGTGGACACCGGCTACTATACCGTGCACATCGAGATCAAGGACGGCGCCGCCCGGTTCGTGGATTCCCCCTGCCCGGATCACATCTGCGAAAGCTTCGGCTGGCTTTCCAACGAGGACCAGACGGCCACCTGCCTGCCGGCCCGCGCTGTGCTGACCATTGTTCCGGCTGAATGAGCACCCTGCTCAGAAGGAGATCTCTATGAAAGATGATTCCAACCGTTCTCTGCGCCACGTAGGCCGGAAGGCCGGCGGTACCGAGGACCGTACCGTTGTGGTGGACAGTTCCGCCTTTTTCTCCGACACCCCGCCGGAGCCGTCCAAACCGCCCCGCCGTCCTTCTTCCCGCAAGCCGAACGGCGGCGGCCAGCGCACCCCTCCCCCGCGCCGCAGCGGCCCGGCAGACGGTGCAGCCGTGATGCCTTCCCGCTTCGGGCAGATCCTGCTCTGGGTGCAGGGCATCCTGAGCATTCTTTCTCTGGTGCAGCTGTGGCGCACCCAGATGCTGCCCGTGCTGTATCTGGTCATTCTTGCCGCGCTGCTGGCGCTGCTGTGGCTGCTGGTCAAGCGCTGCCAGGAGTACAACGTTCCCGGCAAGGTTTCCCGTGTGTTCTCGGTGTTCCTGTGCGCCGCCATGGCGCTGGGCTGCATCTGGGCGCAGCAGGGTCTTTCCGCTCTGGACAGCATGACCAACGGTATCCTGACCGGTGCCGAGGCCAACAAGATCACCAAGGAGCCGTTCGTGATCTATCTGAGCGGCGTGGACACCCGCGGCGAGCTGACCGAGAATGCCCGCAGCGACGTGAATATTCTTGCCGTTGTGAACCCCGTGACCAAGCGGGTGGCTCTGATCAATACGCCCCGCGACTACTATGTTGATCTGGCGGGCACCGACAGCAAGGACAAGCTGACCCATGCCGGTCTGTACGGCGTGGAGACCAGCATGGCCACGCTGGGCAACCTCTACGGCATCAACGTCGATCACTACATCCGCATCAACTTTGCAGGCTTTATCAGCATCGTGGATGCGCTGGGCGGCGTGGACGTCTACTCCGATCAGGCGTTCACTTCGGTGGGCAGCCCCGGATACTATGACCCCACCACCTTTGTGGAAGGCTGGAACCATCTGGACGGCAAGGCAGCCCTTGCCTTCGCCCGTGAGCGCCATGCCTTTGCTTCCGGCGATATCCAGCGCGGCATCAACCAGATGAAGGTCATTGACGCCATGCTGAACAAGATCAAGTCCCCTGCCCTGCTGATGGGCTTTTCCAAGATCATGGACGCCGCGTCCGACTGCTTTGTGACCGATTTTTCGCAGGAGCAGATCAGCGCACTGGTGCGGATGCAGCTGAGCGATTTTGCCGACTGGGATATCCAGAGCTACACCGTCACCGGTTCCAGCTCCACCAGCACCAAGTGCTACTCGGCCAAGGGGCAGAAGCTCTACGTCATGAAGCCGGATGAAGCCGCCGTGAGCAAGGCGAAGGAAATGATCGCCTCCGTGCTGGGCGGTGAAGGCTCCGTAGCCTCCACCGGCCAGAAGCCGGAAAAGGATGACGTCTTCACCCCCACCACCGACCCGGACGCCGCCGTTTCTGTGCCGGAAGAATCTGCCGAGAGCGTCATTCTGGAAGCGCCTGCTGAAAGCGTTCCCGAGGAAGCCCCGGCCGAAACGCCTGCCGAACAGCCCACAGAGCAGCCTGCCGATACCCAGCCGCAGCAGCCGGAAGCTCCCGCGCAGGGCGAGACCGGCGGCGACGCTTCCACCGAAGCACCTTCCATCTCCTTGCCCACGCAGGAAGAAGTAGAGCAGGCGGCATCCTCCATCTACAATGCCGCTTCCACCATTCTGGATGCCATCTATAACGCGGCATCCCAGCAGCAGAACGCTGCTTCCTGACCCGACATAACACAGAAAAACCCGGACCGCCGCAGCAGTCCGGGTTTTTCTTATGCTCTTTTTACGCCTTGATCTCGTTCCAGACGCTCTTGCCGTCCAGAGAGGAAGCGTCCACGCCCAGATACTCGCAGATGGTCTGCGCGATAGTGCCGAAGCACAGCTTCGTGCCGAGATCTACGCCCGGCTTCACGCCCTTGCCGCAAACGAGATACGGCACATACTCGCGGGTGTGGTCGGTGGTCTTGGTGTAGGACGGGTCGCAGCCGTGATCCGCCGTCACCATCAGCAGGTCGCCCTCCCGCATGCCGGGGATGAAGTCGGCAAGGAACTTGTCGAACTCGGTGGCGGCAGCGGCGTAGCCTGCCACATCGCGGCGGTGGCCGTACAGCATATCAAAGTCCACCAGATTCACGAAGGCCAGGCCCTCGAAATCGCGGGTCTGCAAGGCCTTAGTAAAGGCGATGCCATTGGTATTGCCGGTGGTCTTGATCTTTTCGGTCACGCCTTCGCCGTCGAAGATATCGAAGATCTTGCCCACGGCGATAACGTCCTTGCCTGCGCCCTTGAGCAGGTCGAGCATGGTGGCGCGGGGCGGCTTCAGGCTCAGGTCGTGGCGGTTGGTGGTACGGTAGAAGGTATCGGCAGTCTTGCCCAGGAAGGGGCGCGCAATGACACGGCCCACGCCGTACTCGCCCTTGAGCATCTCACGGGCGATCTCGCAGTAGCGGTACAGCTCCGGCACCGGCACCAGCTCTTCGTTGGCCGCTACCTGAAAAACACTGTCGGCGCTGGTATAGACGATGAGAGCGTTCTCCCGCATGGCCTGCTCGCCGTAGTCCTTCAGCACCTGCGTGCCGGAGTAAGGCTTGTTGCACAGCACTTTGTGGCCGGTCTTTTCCTCAAACTCATGGATGAGGCTGTCCGGGAAGCCCTCCGGGAAGGTGGGCAGGGGTTTCGGGCTGACCACACCGGCGATCTCCCAGTGGCCGATGGTGGTATCCTTGCCCATGCTCTGCTCCTGCAGGCGGGCAAAAGCACCGGTGGGTGCATCGGTCCTTTCGCCGGCAGCCACGCCGTCGATGTTGAACAGGCCCAGCTTGCGCAGGTTGGGGCAGTTGAAATTCGGGTGCTTTGCGATGGCACCCAGAGTGTTGGTGCCCTCGTCGCCAAACGCCGCGGCGTCCGGCTCTGCGCCGATGCCGAAACTGTCGAGGACGATCAGAAAAACACGCTTTTCCATATCGGTTTACTCCATTTCCTCCGGGTTCTCTGCCCCGGATAAAGTGCTACTTCTTATCTTGTATTATAAGCAAAACCCGCACCGGATGCAAGGCTTTTTCCGCACCGGAAAATCTCCGTCATTTTCGCCAAAAAGTTTGTCATTCCGTTCACAAATCCGACAACGAAAAAGCGCAATTTTGCCGCAGTATCGTCATTCCGCGGCAAAAAGGTCTTAACCGGCGAAAAATCTGCTTTCTTCACCTATTTTTTACTTGCCCTATTGTATCCAAGCGATTATAATAGTATATGGAAGAGTTTTTGAAATGCAGGAGCTTTTCCGTTTTTTCACCACTGCACGGGATTTTTCCCGTTGGTCGTGTGCGGCCTGCCTGCATGACAGCAGACGGCCTGCCGCAAAATAGAGAATGAGAAAGAGTAGTTGGAGGTAAAGTATATGAGAAAAACCAAGATCATCTGCACCCTGGGCCCGTCCACCGATAAAGAAGGCGTTCTGCGCGAGCTGGTCGCCAACGGCATGAACGTTGCCCGGTTCAATTTTTCCCACGGCTCTCACGAAGAGCACCTGGGCCGTCTCGAAAAGCTGAAGTCCATCCGTGAAGAGCTGGGCAAGCCGGTCGCCGCCCTGCTGGACACCAAAGGCCCCGAGATCCGCCTGAAGGACTTCAAGAACGGCACCGAAATGCTGGAAGCCGGCCAGATGTTCACCCTGACCACCCGCGAGGTGGAGGGCACCAAGGAGATCTGCTCCATCACCTATAAGGATCTGCCGCAGGACGTACAGCCCGGCGGCACCATCATGCTGGACGACGGCCTGATCAAACTGCAGATCCAGACCGTCAACGACACCGACATCGTCTGCAAGGTGCTGAACAGCGGCAAGATCAAGAACAAGAAGGGCGTCAACGTCCCCGGCGTGCATCTGTCCATGCCGTATATGAGCCAGCGCGACCGCGACGATATCATCTTCGGCGCACAGCAGGGCTTCGATTTCATCGCAGCTTCCTTCGTGCGCACCGCACAGGACGTCTACGACATCCGCAACCTGCTGAATGAGTACGACTCCGACATCCGCATCATTGCAAAGATCGAGAACCGCGAGGGCGTGAACAACATCGACAGCATTCTGGCTGCCGCCGACGCCGTCATGGTCGCCCGCGGCGATCTGGGCGTCGAGATCGACTTCACCGAGCTGCCCGGCATCCAGAAGAACATCATCGAGCGCTCCTTCTCCTTCGGTAAGCCCATCGTCACTGCCACCCAGATGCTGGACAGCATGATCGTGAACCCCCGCCCCACCCGCGCCGAGATCTCCGACGTGGCAAACGCCATTTATGACGGCACCTCTGCCATCATGCTGTCCGGCGAGACCGCTGCCGGCGCCTACCCCGTGGAAGCGCTCAAGACCATGTCCGCCATCGCCGAGCGTACCGAGCAGGAGAACCACTCCCGTTTTGCTCCCCTGACCGAGAGCACCAACGGTAAGATCAGCGTCAGCGATGCGACCGCACACGCCGCCTGCCTGACCGCAAAGGACGTGAACGCCGCCGCCATCGTCACCGTGTCCGAGTCCGGCAACACGGCCCGCCTGCTGAGCAAGTACCGCCCCGAGCAGCCCATCATCGCCTGCGTCATGAAGGAGCAGGTGCAGCGCCAGCTGGCCCTGAGCTGGGGCATTACCCCGCTGATGATGTCTCTGGCACACAGCACCGATGAACTGATCGAGATGTCCACCTCTCTGGCCAAGGAGAACGGCTACCTGCACAACGGCGAGCTGGCCGTTGTCACCGCCGGCGTGCCCGTGGGTGTGTCCGGCACTACCAACATGATCAAGATCCACATGGTAGGTAACTGTCTGGCCACCGGCGTGGGTGTGGGCCGCGAGAATGCCGACGTGACCAACGCCACCGGCAAGGCCTGCGTCTGCCGCACGCTGGAAGAGGTGCGCGCCAAGTTCAAGCCCGGCATGGTGCTTGTGGTGCCCTCCACCAGCAACGAGATGATGGACTTCGTCCGCGACGCTGCCGCCCTGGTGGTGGAGGAGCCCGGCCTGAACAGCCACGCCGCCATCGTGGGCAAGGCCCTGCAGAAGCCCACCGTCGTGGGCGCCGCCGGCGCCACCAGCCATATCCGCGACGGCCTGATGGTCGCTGTGGACTGCGCTCACGGCAGCGTGCAGCGCCTGCAGGCATAAGCCGGAGGAAACGCAGATGGAACGCATTGCAAGCTTCTGTGTGGATCATACCAAACTTGACCGCGGCATGTACCTGAGCCGTCAGGACGGCGACGTGCTGACCTGGGACATCCGCATGAAAAAGCCAAATCAGGGCGATTATCTTACCACCGGCGCTGCCCATACGCTGGAGCACCTGTTTGCCACCTACGCGCGCAACAGCAAGTTCAAGGACGACGTCATCTACGTCGGCCCCATGGGCTGCCGCACCGGCTTCTACCTGCTGACCCAGGGCCTGTCCCCCGCCGAGGCGCTGGAGCTGACGGCGGAGTCCTTCCGCTTCATGGCTGCTTTCGAGGGCGCTGTGCCCGGTGCCAGCGAGGTGGAATGCGGCAACTACCGCGACATGGACCTGCCCGCTGCAAAGGCGGAAGCCGCCGCGATGCTGCCCGTTCTGGAAGCCCTGACTGCCGACAAGCTGCACTACTAATAACCCTCTCAGGCGCTGACGCGCCAGCTCTCCCGAAAGGGAGAGCTTTTTTGTTGCTTTTTTGGAACAGAAACGACAAAAAAGGCACAGCTGCATAAAATGCTATGCAGCTGCGCCTTTTTTCATATCAGGTTGTCCAGCGTCTGCCGGGCGGCACGGACTTTTTCCTCGCTGGTCTGCCACACCTCAAACTCTGAGAAGCCCGGCAGACCCATGGGCACGCCTTCCCGCCGGAAGGTCATGCGGCTGTCCAGCACCTGTTTGCCGGAGAGATGGAACGCCCGCACCCCGGTCTGCGCCGCAAGGGCCGGGATGTTCTCCGCCGAGACGCCCGCCCCGGCAAGGATCTCCACCCGGCTGCCCGCCCGTTTTACCAGCTGCTGCAGCAATTCCGCACCGGCAGGTGCGCTGGCCGCCTGCCCGCTGGTCAGGATGGTGCACGCGCCAAGTTCCACAGCTGTTTCCAGCGCCGCAAAGGGGTCGGCACAGACATCGAACGCCCGGTGCACCGTCAGCGCTACGGAGCGGCCCGTCTGCGCAGCAGCCTCCGATGCCGCTGCGTAAATAGGGAGCATCGCTTCTTTATCCAACTGTCCGTCCGGCGTCAGCACGCCGGTGACGATGCCGTCCGCCCCGGCCTTTACCAGCTCTGCCGCCGACTGCACCATCTGCGCCAGCTCCCAGCGATCATAGCAGAAATCCCCGAATCGGGGCCGCAGCAATGCCCGCACCGGCAGTCCGGTCTGTTCCTTCACCTGCCGTAGCAATGCCAGACTGGGCGTCGTGCCGCCGATGATGAGGTCGGCGCACAGCTCCAGCCGGTCGGCCCCGCCCCGCTTTGCCGCCAGTGCACTGGCGGTGCTGTCCACACATACTTCCAGAACCGGACGCATTTTCGTTTCCTCCCGTGTTTGTCGTTTCTTTGATTTTACCACGTTTTCCGCATAACGGAAAGCCTTAAAGCAGCAAAGCTCCTGCAGAGAATTTTCTCCGCAGGAGCTTTTTCATCAAATCAGGCCCAGAACCTTGAATTCTTTGGTAATGCCGTCATCGTACACCGAGGGTGCCACGCGGTCACAGCGCTTTTTCAGGTTCTCCGAGCCGTTTTCCATGCACACGCTGATGCCGGCCACATCGGTCATCTGCAGGTCGTTGTCACTGTCTCCGAAGCCGACGGTATCGGCCAGCGTGCAGCCCAGATGGTCGCAGATGGCTTTGATGCCGGTGCCTTTGTCGAACTTGCGGTTGATGAGTTCGCCGTTCACAAAGCCGTCTGTCAGCTTGTCCAGCTTGCTCTCACAGAAGACGAACTGGTCTTCGTACAGCTGCTTTGCCTCGTCCAAATCGCTCTCATGGCCGGCGATGAACACGATCTTATAGATCGGCTGTCCCCGGTATTCGCTCAGCGGCGTGATGGACATGCCCTCTTCCATGGCCTTGCGCCAGCGCTCGGCCTCACTGTTCAGCGGCTCATCCTTTTTATGGATAAAGCTCCACCGCTTGATCATCTCGCTGCCGCCGAAGGTGGCGTCACGGGCTTCCAGCGTACACTCCACGCCGTGGCGCTCCAGTGCGGCCCGCACTCCCTCGGCCTGCTGCGTCTCCATGGGGAGATCCGCCAGCACTTCACCGTCGCAGAGCACATAGCCGCCTGCGCTGCACACTGCACCTGCAAAGCAGTCGTGCCGGAGCAGCGGCTCGGTCATGCGGTAATTGCGGCCGGTGCAGAGGAACAGCTTGTGGCCGTTGGCCTTGGCCTGTTCCAGCGTGCGCAGCGTACTCTCCGGCACCAGCATATCGCCCGGCGGCAGAAGGGTGCCGTCGATATCCAGAAAAATCAACTTCCGATCCATATATTTTCCTCGTTCAGATGGAGCCGCGCTCCACGACCCGGTAGCCCAGCGTCACCTGACGCACCGGGCCGCCATGTTCTTCCTTTGTTTCCAGCATCTGCAGCAGCATCCGGGCAGCTTCCTCGCCGATCTGCTTCTGATAGAACTGCACGGTCGTCAGCCCCGGCTCGGTCACACTGCCGGCCCAGCTGTCGCCCACACCGGCAAGGCTCACGTCCGCGCCGATCTTTCGCCCGGCCTGCTTCAGTGCATGCATAGCGCCAAGCGCCACCGTGTCGGTCACACAGACCACCCCGTCCAGATCCGGGCAGGCCGCCAGCAGTTCCTTCATGCAGCGTTCGCCCTCTTCCATGGTGAAGGCCGTGCAGCAGATCCGCGTCAGGCTTTCGCCGGTTTGCCCGGCCATTGCCAGTGCATCCTGCACGCCGGTGCGGCGCATCAGGCCTACAGCCTGATCGTGCTCATTGCTGCCGATATAGACAATCTTTTTCCGGCCGCGGTCCAGCATCAGCCTTGTCAGCTCCCGGGTGGCGCTGCGGTCGTCATTGTACACGCAGGGCACCTCCGGAAAGCGCTGCCCTGTGACTACTACCGGCATGCGGCAGTCCTGCAGGGCCCGCGCCAGCTGCGGCGTGTAGCTGCACCCCAGCAGGATGATGCCCGCCACATGGTTGCGCTGCATGGCTTTCAGGTAGCCGATCTCCCGCTGTGCGTCCAGCCCGGTGTTGCCCAGCAGCACCAGATAATTTTTGCTGTCCAGCTCCCGGGCGATGCCCTCGGTGATCAGCCCCACCGACTGCGAACCGATGTTGGGCGCAATAACGCCCACCTGATTTACTTTTCCGGTGCGCAGGGTCTGGGCGGCGGAGTCCGGGTGGTAGCCGGTCTTTTCTATCACTTCATGGATGGCGGCGCGTTTCTGCTCGCTGAGCGGGCCGCCGTTCAGGTAACGGCTGACCGCTGCGCTGGACACCCCCGCCATTTTTGCAATGTCACTGATGGTCATTGATTCTACTCTCTCTTCTGGGACACAAGGAACTGTGTAAACGTTTTCACGTTTATTATAAATCCCTTTCATCCCGTCCGCAAGATGCGCTTTTCCCGGTTTATTCCGGAATCGGTCTCAACTTTCTGGTCACTCTGTCCAAACCGAGCAGACTGCCGTCACCGAAAACCCGGCTCATTCCCGGAACCGGTGCTTTTACAGCAGTCCCATGGCGAGCGCCCGCATCAGCAGCCCCAGCACCACAGCAGCCAGCAGCACCGCCCAGACGGTTTTGTTCTGCACCGCATTCTTCTGTTTTTTGGGGTTTGCCCTGCCTCTGTTTCCGGCGGGCTGTTTCTTTTTTCCGGTACTCTTTGCCGCCGGGCGCGGCGTGCTCTGCTTGCGGCTGTTTTTGCTCTGTGCAGAACCGGAAGCCGCACGGGATGTCCGCCGTTCTGCGGGCTGTTCCTGCTCCTCTGCGCGGGGTGCCGACGGCTCCTTTGCGCCGCAGCGGGCCAGAAAATCCTCTGCTTCACGGTAGTACCGGGCCAGCTCATTTTCCCGGAACGCTGTGCCTGCATACCCCTCTTCCAGGCTTTCTACTGCTTCATTGAAGAGGATCGCCGCCTGCGCGGCCTCGGTGCGGTCGGCAGCATGGGCGGCCTTGTTTCGGGCAGTGCGCACAGCATTGCAGGCTCGGCGTGCTGCACCCGGATGTTCTGTGTTGCCCAGCAGGTCCAGCGGGCGGGACGCGTCCTTTTCCGGGTCCAGCAGCACCCGCATACAGATGGTAGTATCCAGCTGCTCCCAGCTGGTCTTACCGGAGAGATCCGGCATACGGTCATAATAGTCCGGGCTTTCCTCCCGGCGCTGTGCGATGTGCTGGAGCAATGCGTCCAGACTGCGGCTGCCGGGTTTGTGCTCCCAGTGCCAGCGCAGCAGTTTGCGGCTGATCTCGTCGCAGGCTGCCTTGACCTCAAAGGCTGCCTGTAAAGCTTCTTCCTGCATGGTTACCTCTCCCTTCCGGATACGAAAAAGCGGAGAAGGTACACTGCCTTCTCCGCTGTGGTCATTCTTTTATAGCACGAACTGATAATAGATGAAACCGCACAGAGCCACGCCTGCGCAGAGGATAGCGGTGAGCGGCGGCACCCAACGGATCAGGGCCTCTGCCACACTGTCGCGCTCATCTTCATAATCTTCCTCGTCGTCCTCTCCCGGAGCCTCAGGCACCGGCTGGGCGCGACGGGCATCGGCAGGAACCACACGGGTCCCGTCGTCCGCTTCGCTGCCGGCTGCATTGCCCGGGAAGCGGGCGCGTGTCTCTGCATCCAGAACGCGGGTCTGCTCGGCAGGCGCTTCTTCCTGCCGGGGTGCCGGGGCCGCACCCACGATCCGGGTCGGCTCCTCCTGCGCAGGCTGAACCGGATATTTTGTTCCCAGAACACGGGTCGGCTCTTCCTGCGAAGGCTGCGCCTCCGGCGCGATCACCGTTTCCACCTCTTCCTCTGCAGCAGGCCGCTCGGGCTGCAGCAGGGTGTTCAGCGCGTTCTGCAGCAGAATACGGTCGCAGCCGCACTCAGAGCAGTAAACGGTATCTTCCTCTTTCGGGTGGAAGGCGCCGCAGGCGCAGTACCAGCCGTTTTCAAACACCTGGGGCTGATATTTCAGGCTGGTGCGGTTCATGCGGGTCTCCAGCGCCTTCTCCAGTTCCGGGGTCAGGCGGCGGGGTGCCGGCAGGCGGACGCGCTTGATGCTGTCCAGCTTCACCACACGTTTGCCGTTGTACACATTGCACAGTGAAACGTCCACACTGGTAATGGCCTTTGCGGTGATAAACACTGCATCATCCTGGCCAAACTGCTCGCCGGGCTTCACATTCAGGTCACGGTACTCAAACTGATCCTCACACAGGATCACGCCGCCCGCGCCCTTGCACTTGAAGTGGATCTCCAGTGCAGTCAGGTTGACCTTGGAAATGTTCCTGAAGGTCAGGCAGACAGCGTGCTCACCGCTGACATCGCCCTTCAGCAGTTCCACACAGACGAACTGCACCGGGCTGCCGGGGGTATAGTAATTTGCGCGCGTCCGTGCGACCAGATCAAAATTTTCCTCCACGACACTCGCTCCTTTCATTGCGGTTGCTTGCCGGTGTCATTCCTGCGGCTTATCGGCGGTCTCCGGAGCTTCCGGAGCCTGCTGTGCCGTTGCAGTTTCTGCCGTTTCAGCCTTCTCTGCCGGTTCTGCAGATTCTGCTGTTTCCGCCGGCGCGGGCTGCACGGTCTGCTCCGGCTGGGCAGGCTGTTCCGGCTTCGGCTCATCATCTTCACGCGGGGGCAGCGTGCCGCCGGCCATGATGGTGTTGAACTCCTGCTCGTTGAGCTTTTCGCGCTCCATCAGGGCCTTGGCCAGTGCATGCAGCTGGTCGATGTGCTCCGTCAGGGTGCGGCGGCAGGTCTCGTAGGCCTCGTCGATGATATCCCGCATCTCGCCGTCGATCTCGGCAGCGGTGGTCTCGCTGTAGCCCTTGCCCTGACCGAAGTCGCGGCCGAGGAAGGTCTCCTCCTGCGAGGTGCCGTAGACCACGGGGCCGAGCCGCTCGGAGAAGCCGTACTTGGTGATCATCTGGCGGGCAATGTTGGTGGCCTGCTGCAGGTCGTTGGAGGCACCGGTAGAGATGTCATCCAGGATCAGCTGCTCGGCCACACGTCCGCCCAGACTGGACACGATGTCCTCGAACATCTCGCCCTTGGTCACGTAGCTGCGGTCTTTCTCGGGCAGGTACATGGTGTAGCCGCCGGCCTGACCGCGCGGGATGATGGTGATCTCATGCACGCGGGGGTGATGCTTGCAGTAGAAGCCTGCCACTGCGTGGCCTGCTTCGTGGTAGGCCGTCAGCTTCTTTTCCTCGGGGGTGACGACGCGGCTCTTCTTTTCGGGGCCGGCCATGACCTTCATGGAAGCTTCCTCGATGTCCTCCATCGTGATGGCCTTGCGGCTGCGGCGGGCTGCCAGCAGGGCAGCCTCGTTGACCAGGTTTTCCAGGTCAGCGCCCGCAAAACCGGCGGTGCGCTGGGCGATGACCTTCAGGGATACATCCGGAGCCAAGGGTTTATTCTTGGTGTGGACTTTCAGGATCTCTTCGCGGCCCTTGACGTCCGGCAGGCCCACATAGACCTGACGGTCAAAGCGGCCGGGACGCAGCAGAGCCTTATCCAGAATATCGGCGCGGTTGGTGGCCGCCATGACGATGACGCCGTCGTTGGCCTCAAAGCCGTCCATCTCCACCAGCAGCTGGTTCAGGGTCTGTTCGCGCTCGTCGTGACCGCCGCCCAGACCAGCGCCGCGCTGGCGGCCCACAGCATCGATCTCATCGATGAAGATGATGCAGGGCATGGTCTTTTTGGCCTTGTCGAACAGGTCGCGCACGCGGGATGCACCCACGCCGACGTACATCTCTACAAAGTCAGAACCGGAGATGGAATAGAACGGCACGCCGGCCTCGCCTGCGCAGGCACGGGCCAGCAGGGTCTTGCCGGTGCCCGGAGGGCCTACCAGCAGAACGCCGTGGGGGATGCGGGCGCCCAGAGAGTTGAACTTGTCCGGGCTCTTGAGGAACTCGACGACCTCTTTCAGCTCTTCCTTTTCCTCGTCCTCGCCGGCAACATCAGCAAAGGTTGCGGTCTTTTTGTTCTCGTGCTCGTCCTTGACCTTGGCCTTGCCGACATTCATGATCCCGCCGCCGCCAGCGCCGCCGCGCATCATAGAGAACAGCAAAAAGCCGGTGCAGCCCAGCATTCCCAGATAGAACAGGATCTCCAGCCAGGGGATGCTCTCCTTTACAGGGGTGTAATCGTACACCATGGGTTCATCCGGGTTGGCTGCATCGTAAGCTGCGATGTAATCGCTCACATCCTTGACAAACATGGAAGCATACGGCAACTTATAACGCACGGTCATCGTACCGTCGTCATTTTTACGTGCAGCTGTTGCCGTGTCCGAAGAGGACAGCATACCGCTCAGCAGTCCGCCGGTAGACTGGACTGCGTTCAGTTTGGCGGGGTCAGGCAGAGGGATCTTGCCCTCCTTCAGGTTCATGGTCAGCACGCCGGTGTTCAGATCCAGCGTGAACTCCTTGACCTGCAGATTTTCAAAGTACTGCACCGCCGTGGAGTATGTCATGGAGGAAGTACTGCCGCTGTCGCTGCTGCCGCCCAGCACCGACCACACCATCAGCACAGCTGCCAGAGCCAGCGCTAAAATCAGCGGGTTAAAACGGGGTCTCTTGGATTGCAAAAAAATCAACTCCAGTTCTTGGATGAATTATAATGAGAAGTTTACTTCTCGTAGATCTCAGGCTTCAGCACACCCACATAGGGCAGGTTGCGGTACTTCTCGTCGTAGTCCAGACCATAGCCCACCACGAACTCGTCCGGCACACGGAAGCCCTCGTAATCGGGCTGGATGTCGGCCTTGCGGCGGCTGGGCTTGTCGAGGATGGTGCAGATCTTCACCGAGTTGGGGTTGCGCATCTTGAGCATCGGCACCAGGTTGGACAGGGTGACGCCGGTGTCGAGGATATCCTCCACGATCAGCACATCCTTGCCGGACAGATCGCCGTCCAGATCCTTGATGATCTTGACCAGACCGCTGGTGGTGGTATTGCTGCCGCCGTAGCTGGACACGACCATAAAGTCGATGCTGCAGGGGATGCTCACTGCACGCATCAGGTCGGCCATGAAGACCACGGAGCCCTTGAGGATGGACACCAGAACAAGGTTCTTGCCCTCGTAATCTTTGCTGATCTGAGCGCCCAGCTCAGCCACCTTTGCTTTCAGATCTTCTTCGGAGACCAGAACGGTCTTGATATCATCGTTCATGCTCATGATTGGTTTCCTCCCATTTCGTATTCCATCTGCAGCACCTGGGCGGTGGTTTCGTCCGGGGCAAGCCCCTCGGCAAAGCCGCCGCCGCAGACCCAGATAACTTCACTGCCTGCGGCCAGCACCGGCAGACGGTCTCTCCGGCAGGCGGGAACGCCTGCCTCGTTCATCCATTTGCGCAGTGCCTTGCTCACGCCCCGCCCTGCCGGACGGAACCGGTCGCCCGGCTGACGTGTGCGCAGAACAAGACCAGTGTATAACGTAGATATTCTAGCATAATCCGCCTGATTTTTTAAGTCTTTTTTATGAACGACTTGTATTTTTTCTTCAAAATCAGCCGGAATTACTTCTGCCTTCACCTTCCAGCCGCCGCGCAGCAGCATTTCTGGCTGTTTTTCGGGTTGAAACGGCAGCATTTCCGGCAGGGTCTGCTCCGGCTGCGGATTCTGCACTTCCTCACGCCAGAAGCACCCGCCGCCTGCGCACAGCCGTACCCGTCCGGTCAGCTGCACTGCGCCGCTGCCCTGCCGCACAATGCCGCACAGCAGCCGCACATATTTTTCTTCGGCGTCCCGCACCGGCGCCACAAGGCTGTGCATGGCTGCTTCCAGGATCAATTCGTCTGCAGCGGCCAGATCTTCCAGCCGCCACACCGGCCAGCCGCATTGCCGCGCCGCTCTTGCCCTCGCGGGCATGTCTGCAGCCTGTGCCGCCGTCAGGCGTGCGATCGTCAGCAGCTGCTGTGCCTTTTGCGCAAAGTAGACATCGGCCTGCGCCGCCTTCTCACAGAAGCGGGCAAGATTTTCCACTGCTGCGGTGTTGGTGCTCTGCAGCGCAGGCACAGCGGCGCTGCGCAGGCGGTTGCGGGCATAGGCATCGGTGGCATTTGTCTCATCCGTCACCCACTGCTGCCCGGTCTCCCGGCAGAACTGCTCGGTATCCTGCCGGGTCAATTCCAGCAGCGGCCGCAGATAGACGCCCCGCCGGGGGCGGATGCCGCCCGCGCCGTGCAGCCCGGTGCCCCGGGCCAGCCGCAACAGCAGTGTTTCCGCCTGGTCATTTGCAGTATGGGCCGTTACGACCCGGTCTATCCCCTCTTTGCACAGCTGCGCAAAACAGGCATACCGCAGGCGGCGCGCCCAGTCCTCACTGGCATGATCCTGCGGCTGAGAGCCGGCCTCTCCGGCCAGCTCCGCCGCATGGAACACACGCAGCGGCACACTCAGCCGGGCACATTCGGCCCGGACAAAGGCTTCGTCCCGGTCGGCGGTCTCACCCCGCAGGCCGTGGTTCACATGGCAGGCCGAAAGTTCGTAGCCGAACTCCGGCTGCAGCGCCCGCAGGATGCCCAGCAGCGCCATGCTGTCGGCGCCGCCGGACACAGCCGCTGCCAGTTTCAGCGGTGTGCCCGGGGCCAGAAGCCGTTCCCGGATGCAGAACTTCCTCACCCGGGCAGCGATCTCTCCGCAGTCCATCAGCGCTTGAAGTCCACATCCATAAAGCGGGTGTGGGCGCCGTCCCAGCCCAGCGGCACAGTGTTGGTCTCGCCGTGACGGTTCTTTGCCACGATACACTCTGCCGTGTCGGTGTCCACCTCGGCGCCGTCCGGGTTCTGGCTGGCGTAGTAGGAGTCGCGGTACAGGAACAGCACGCAGTCAGCGTCCTGCTCGATGGAACCGGAGTCGCGCAGGTCGGACAGCTGAGGCCGGTGGCTGGAGTTGTTGCCCTGCTTTTCCACCGCACGGGACAGCTGGCTCAGCGCGATGATCGGCACATTCATTTCCTTGGCCATGATCTTCAGGTTCCGGGTGATGGAGCTGATCTCCTGCACGCGGTTCTCGCTGCGCTGGCCTGTGGTCATCAGCTGCAGATAGTCGATGACGATCAGGCCCACATTCGGTCGGGTCGGGTCCTGATTGACCCGGCGGATCTTGGCTTTCATCTCGGTGATGGTGATGCCGGAGGTGTCGTCCATATAAATGGGCGCATCGTGCAGTTTTTCCGTTGCCAGCGCCAGATACTCCCAGTCTTCGGCACGCAGCGCGCCGGTACGGAACGCCTGACTGTCGATGCCGGCTTCTGCCGAGAGGATGCGGTTGGTGAGCTGTTCCTTGGTCATTTCGAGGCTGAAGATCGCCACCGGAACTTTTTGCTGCATGGCCACACGGGTGGCGATATTCAGTGCAAAACTGGTCTTGCCCATACCGGGGCGGGCGGCCAGAATGATCAGGTCGCCGCGGCCAAGGCCGGTCAGCACAGTATCCAGCATCCGGAATCCCGTAGGGATGCCCTTGTACTTGTCGGCGTCCGGACCGCTGATCTTCTGCAGATTGGTCAGCGTTTCCACCATGCTGGAGGAGAGCGGGGTCAGTGCGCTGGAATCGCGGCCGGAGCGGATCTCATAGATCCGCTGCTCGGCGTTTTCCAAAAGCAGATCTGCATCCGGCTCATCCTCCGCATCCTGCAGGATGTCTTTCGCCACACCCATCAGCTGACGCACCAGATACTTTTCCTGCACGATCTGGGCATATGCCTTGACGTTGGAGATACTGGGCACGGTTTCGGCAAGACCGGTCAGGTAGACCTTGGCTTCGTCCGCACTGGGGAACACCCCGTCCGAGATCACAGCATCCAGCAGAGTGACAAAGTCAATGGTCTGGTCTGCAGTGAACAGCCGCAGCATCTCGTTCCAGATCTGCGCATTCTGCCGGGTATAGAACATTTCCGGCTTGATGATCTCCACCAGGTCGGTCAGCGTCTCGGGCTTGAGCAGCACTGCGCCAAGCACGCTCTGCTCAGCCTGCATGTTGAACGGCTGGCTGATGCCCATACTTTCCAGATTCAGTTCGTTGTTATAATGTCGTTCGTTCGGCATGGTTTTTATCCTTCTGCGTCAAATTGCTGAAAAGCCAAAAGCGCCCCCTGCTGTGAGGGGGCGCAGATGGGCAGCAAAATCAGGCCTGTTCCACTTCCACCTGGATCTTGAAGGAAGCCACTACGCCCACATGCAGGCGCACCTTGCCGTTGAACACACCGGCGTCCTTGATATCCTTGGTTTCCAGTTCGATCTTCTTCTTATCGATGGGAGCACCGGCCAGCACAGCCAGAGCCTCGGCAACTTCCTTGCCGGTCACCTTGCCGTGCAGACGGCCGGAAGCGCCGCCCTTGGCCTTGATGACCACGGTCTTGCCCTCGATCTTTGCGGCCAGAGCCTTGGCGGCGGCCACAGTTTCAGCCTCGTGGAAATCGGCCGCAGCTTCCTTGCTGCGGGCCACATTCACAGCGCTGGCATCGGCCACAGCTGCCAGCTTGCGCGGGAACAGGTAGTTGCGGGCGTAGCCGTCGGAGACTTCATGGATCTCGTCCTTTTTGCCGATACCCTTGATATCCTGTTTGAGAATCACTTTCATGTTTATCCCTCACTTTTCACCGGAAAACCGGTGCAGTTCTTGTATTTCATAGTATAGCGCATTTACCGGATTTGAGCAAGAGGAAGTATAGCCGGTGGCCGGAAGCACCGGCAGCTTTCTCCTCGGACACGAGTTCGGGTTGTGGCACCCAGCATCCGCTGCGCTTATGCTTGCGTCTTGCTGGCCACGGCCCCAACAACAGTTCCTTGCTTCCGCCAATGGCGGCAGTCACTGTTGTTGCAGGCCATTCCATCGCCCGCCCTATTGCCGCTTTGCGGCAACAGGGTCCCACCCCAGCGGACGGTCCTCAGAGAAACTCCCGGCGCTTCCGCCGATCAAGTTTTTCTTACCCCAGCTCTTTCTTTGCCACATCGAGGGCGACCTCAATGACCTTATCCATATCGTAGTACTTATACTCGCCCAGACGGCCGCCGAAGATCACGCCCGGCTCGGCATCGGCCAGCTTCTTATATGCGGCATACAGCGCGCCGTTCTTCTCGTCGTTGACGGGGTAGTACGGCTCATCGCCTTTTTTCCACTCGGCGCTATACTCGCGGCTGATGACCGTCTTTGGCTGGGTGCCGAACTCGAAGTGCTTGTGCTCAATGATGCGGGTGTAGGGGGTCTCGGCGTCGGTATAGTTGACCACCGCGTTGCCCTGATAGTTGTCGGTATCCAGCACCTCGGTCTCAAAGCGGACACTGCGGTACTGCAGGGCGCCCAGCTGATAATCAAAGTAGGCGTCCACCGGGCCGGTGTAGACCACCTTGCCGGCCAGAGCGTTCAGCCCCTCGCGGTCAGCCAGATAATCCACGTTCAGGCGCACTTCTGTTCCTTCCAGCATCTTTTCCACCATAGCAGTGTAGCCGCCGCCCGGAATGCCTTGATACAGCGCATTGAAATAGTTGTCGTCGTAGGTAAAGCGCACCGGCAGGCGCTTGATGATAAAGGCCGGCAGCTCGGTGCAGGGGCGGCCCCACTGCTTGCCGGTGTAGCCCTTGATGAGCTTTTCGTAGATGTCAGTGCCCACCAGACTGATGGCCTGCTCTTCCAGATTCTTCGGCTCGGTGATGCCTGCTTCGGCGCGCTGCTGCTCGATCTTAGCCTTTGCCTCGGCAGGGGTCACCACGCCCCACATCTTATTGAAGGTGTTCATGTTGAAGGGCAGGTTGTAGATCTCGCCATGGTAGTTTGCCACCGGGCTGTTGGTGTAGCGGTTGAACTCGGCAAACTGGTTCACATACTGCCACACCGTCTTGTTATTGGTATGGAAGATGTGCGCGCCGTAGCGGTGGACGTTGATGCCCTCCACCGGCTCCGTGTAGATGTTGCCGGCAATATGGCCGCGCTTGTCGATGACAAGGCACTTTTTGCCGGCTTTCTTTGCCTCGTGGGCAAACACAGCACCGTAAAGGCCGGCGCCGACGATAAGATAATCATAGGGCTTCATGCGGGGTTCCTCCCTGTTCTGGTTTATTTTTCCCCGGCACCGCTCTTTTTCTGCGATGCCCAGTATTTGTCGATGGCGTCCTCGATGCGGGCGCGGGCCGCTTCCGGCGTGATATGCTTGAGCTGCGCCGCCGCCATGGTCTGGTGGCCTCCGCCGCCCAGACTTTCCATGATGACCTGCACATTCACAGCACCAAGGCTGCGGGCCGAGATATTCACGCCGCCGCCCACCTGCACCGCCACAAAGCTGGCGTCCACATTCTGGATGCGCAGCAGGTCGTTGGCGGCCTGCGCAATGGCCACGCGGGCTTCCGGGGCGATCTCGCCGCCCACCGAAATGGCACAGTTCTTGTACATCTGCGCCCGCTCCACCAGTTCCGCTTTGGCGGCGTACTCCACCATGCTCACGTCGAACAGCTGGCGCACCCGCTCGGTCTCCGCGCCGTAGCGGCGCAGAGCGGCAGCGGCTTCAAAAGTGCGCACGCCGGTGTGCAGGGTAAAGTCCTGCGTATCCAGCATGATGCCGGACAAAAGACCTTCGGCCTCCACCCGGTTGGGCTTGTCGTCGCGGTCGCCGACATACTGCAGCAGCTCTGTGACCAGTTCGCTGGCCGAAGAAGAATACGGCTCATGGCAGACCAGCACCGGGTTCTCGATGTAGCCCACACCCTTGCGGTGGTGGTCGATGACGGCCACCTTGCCGCATTTTTCCAGGATTTCCCTGCTCTCCACAAGGCCGATCTGGTATGTATCCACTACGATGCACAGCGTCTTTTTGGAGATGATGGGCAAAGCATCCTTCGGGTCGATGAAGTCATCCTTCTGCCCAGCCTTGCACAGCGCATCGATCAGGCTGCCTGCCAGAGTGGCGTCCCGCCGGACTGCAATGACCGCCGGGACATCGCAGATCTTACAGATGCGCAGCACGCCCTCGGCAGAGCCGATCGCGTCCAGATCGCTCATGCGGTGACCCATGATGACCACATGGTCAGCTTCTTTGATCAGTTTGACCAGCTGGTCGGCCACGATACGGCTGCGCACCTTGCTGCGCTTTTCCACGCCGTGGCTCACGCCGCCGTAGAAAGTGAATCCGTCCGGCGTCATCTCGGCGGCCTGATCGCCGCCGCGTCCCTGCGCCATATCCAGCGCCTGCACGGCCATATCCTGCGCTTCCCGCAGGGTCTTGGCTCCGCGGCCGATGCCGATGGACAGCGACAGATTCACGCTGGGGTCCAGCGCACGGATCTTATCCAGCACGTCATAGCCGCGCTTGGCGAACTGCTCCATCTGGCGCTCTTCCACCACTGCAATATAACGGCCGCTGGCCACCCGGCGCAGAAAGCCGCTGCCCCGGCCGATCATATCCTCCAGAATGCGGTTGATGCCCTCCAGCAGGCGGGCACGCTCACTGTCCAGCATATCGCCGAACACGTCGTCGTAGCCGTCCACCAAAAATACCAGATAGCCCGGGCGGCTGGCTTTGTATTCTGCTTCAATGCGGCGCAGGGCGGTCTCCTCATTCAGGACCACAAGGGTCATGCTTTCAGCATTGCCCGGCACCGTGGAACTGTGGGCTTTCCATATTCCCTCGGCAAGGTTCAGCAGCTGGCCTGCCGGGGTGCGGCACTGCTGCAGATCCAGACCCGGCAGGGTCTTCTGCACCCGGCTGGTCAGCCGGTCTTCTCCATTCAGGATGCGGGCGCGGAACTCGGCATTATACCAGACCACCGTCTCCCCGGAGAGCAGCGCCGCCGGCTGAGACAGCGGTTCCAGGCTGAACTGCACCTTGGATTTTTCAAAGCTTCCGCCGCACATCCAGCGGGCCACCCAGCGGCGCAGCTGATAGCGGAACAGGAACGCCGCAACACCCCACAATACCACCAGTGTCAGCAGCAGTCCCCAGGCCGCCGGCCTTTGGACCACCAGCACCAGTACCAGCAGCCCGCACAGCAGTGCAAGGCTGGCGGTGAGCATTTCCAGTGTCCATCTCGGTTTCTGTTTCATCAAATCTCCTGCCTTCCGCCGCCTTTTTCAGCGGCAGTGTGCCCGGGGTCAGACCTCCATCAGGATGGGAAGGATCATCGGGCTGCGCTTGGTGCGCCGGTAGATATAACTGCTCAGTGCCTCACGCACACGGGTCTTGACGCTGTTCCAGTCGCGCACATGTTCGTCCACACAGCGTTCCAGCGCGTTTTCCACGATGCTCTGGGCACCGTCCATCAAGCTCTCGTTCTCGCGTACATACACAAAGCCGCGGCTGACGAGGTCCGGTCCTGCCAGGACCTTTCCGGTCTTGCTGTCCACAGTGGCCACGATGATGACCAGACCGTCCTCGGACAGGTGCTTGCGGTCGCGCAGCACCACATTGCCCACGTCGCCAACACCGAGGCCGTCCACCATGACGGCACCGGCCGTGACCGGCTCGCCCAGCTTCATCTCATCCCGGGTCAGGATCACATTGGAGCCGTTCTCTGCAATGAGGATGTTGTTGGTGGGGATGCCGAGGCTGGCAGCAGTCAGGGCATGCTTTTTCAGCTGCTTGTACTCGCCGTGCACCGGCAGGAAGAACTTGGGCTTTGTCAGGGTGAGCATCAGCTTCTGCTCTTCCTGGCAGGCATGGCCGGAAACGTGCACATCGTACATGCTCTCATAAATGACTTCCGCGCCCAGCAGCAGCAGACCATTGACGATCTTGGTCACACTCTTCTCGTTGCCGGGGATAGGGTTGGCCGAGATAATGATAAAGTCGCCGGGGCCGACGCGCACCTGACGGTGGCTGCAGGACGCCATGCGGGACAGTGCACTCAGCGGCTCGCCCTGACTGCCGGTGGTGATGAGCACCACCTGCTCCGGCGGATACTGGTTCAGCTCATCCACGCTGATGAGGGTTCCCTCCGGGATGTGCATATAGCCCAGCTCCTGCGCCATGGCAGTGTTGTTCACCATGCTGCGGCCGCTGAACGCCACCTTGCGGCCGTCCTCCACGGCCAGATCGATGATCTGCTGCACGCGGTAGATGTTGGAGGCAAAGGTCGCAATGATGATACGCTTGTTGCGGGCGCGGGCAAACAGGTTGCGCACACCGGCGGCAACCTTCTGTTCGGTTGCGGTAAAGCCCGGACGCTCGGCGTTGGTGGAGTCGCTCAGCAGAGCCAGAACGCCGCGCTGGCCGTACTCAGCCAGGGTGGACAGATCGGTCACGCCGCAGGCCAGCGGGGTGTAGTCGATCTTGAAGTCGCCGGTCTGGATGATGGTGCCGGCGGGGCTGTCGATGGCAAAGGCCACCGCATCCGGGATCGAATGGTTCACATGGATCGGCTCGACGGTAAAGCACCCCAGCTTGATCTTCTGCTTCGGGGTGATCTCCACGAACTTGGTTTTGCCTGCCAGACCGAACTCTTCCAGCTTGTTGCGGATCAGACCGCAGGTCAGGCGGGTGCCGTAGATGGGCAGGTCGACCTTCTGCAGCAGATACGGGATGCTGCCGATATGGTCCTCGTGGCCGTGGGTGATGAGCAGGCCCTTGATCTTATCCTTGTTCTGCACCACAAAGGTGAAATCCGGGATGACCATATCCACGCCGAACATGTCGCTGTCCGGGAAGACAAGGCCGCAGTCCACGATGATCATGTCGCCGTTGCACTCGTAGGCGGTCATATTCTTGCCCACTTCGCCCAGACCGCCCAGCGGATAGATATGGATGGGCACAGCGGCCTCCTTGGGTTGCTGCGGGCGGCGGGGGCGGCGGTTATAATAGGGACGGCGGGTAGTGCGGGTACGCTTTTCGCCTGCCTGTGCGGCGGGCGCAGCTGCGCTCTTTTCAGCTGCCGGGGCCTTGCTGCGGGTTGAAGCTGCGGTATTTTCTTTTGACTGTGCCATTCTGACCTCCAAAAATAATTGCAGCGCAGGCCGTCCCCGCCAAAGGGGAACAGCCGCGCTGTGCAAAGGGAAGCACCTTGGATCTTCGCATCGGCTTCCGTTGGATGCACCGTATAGAATTGTCTTATCAGCGTGTTTTTGCACACCGCTGCCTGTTCCGTAAGAATCTTTTCTGCCAGATAGGTCCATCTGCACGATGCGGCCGTGGCTTTTCTGTGGAACGCCCGGACGCACGCCCATGGTGCGCCCCTATACGCATTTTGTTGAAATAAGTATAGTATTTTCCGGCGTTTTTGTCAATTCCAAGCTTTGGCCGGAGCATCACCGGTTATACATTGGCTCTTGACAGCAGCCGAAAAAGAGCGCTAAATAAAGGTACTATTTATCATAAGGAGAACCGCATGAAGCAGGTCGAAGTCTACACCGACGGCGCATGCAGCGGCAATCCCGGCCCGGGCGGCTGGGGCGCTGTGCTGCGCTACCGTTTCAACGGCAAGGTCTACGAAAAGGAGCTGAGCGGCGGCGACGCCAGCACCACCAACAACCGTATGGAGCTTACTGCCTTTATCGAGGCGCTGCGCCAGCTCAAGGAGCCGTGCGAAGTGCGGCTGTGCTCGGACAGCCAGTATGTCATCAATGGGCTGCAGAAGGGCTGGGCCAAAGGCTGGCAGCGCCGCGGCTGGAAAAAGGCCGACGGCTCCCCGGCCCTGAACCCGGATCTCTGGGCACAGGCACTGGAACAGGAAGCCCGGCACAAGATCACTTACGTCTGGGTCAAGGGCCATGCAGGCCACCCGGAAAACGAACGCTGCGACCAGCTGGCCGTGGCACAGAGCAAAGCACATGGCGGGAGGCAAGGAACATGAGCGACGCATTTCTGCCCGGAAACGGGTTTGATACCTACGAAAGTCAGGACAAGGTCCTGATGCGGATGACCGATACCGCCGCCTGCGCCGTGGCGGTGCGCATCCTGCAGCAGCAAGGTTTTGCCGTGGCGGGCGCCGCCGTGCGTCTGGCGGCAGAGCAGGCTGCGGAAGCCGAAGCAGCCAAAAAAGCGGCGGAAAAGCTTGGCATTGAGTGTATTGTGCTCAACGCCGAAGCGCTGGCCGGTGCGGATGCAGAAGCGCTGGGCGAAGGCGGCGACCCGTTGTTTGCGGCTCTGCTGACCGCCGCCGACAAACTGGGGATGCAGTATGTGGCCACAGAGCACCGCGCCCGGGTAGAGACGGGTTCCGACGGCATCCACTCCGTCTGCCCGCCTGCCGGTGCCGGCAGCGGCGACAGTGATACGCTGGCCGCTCTGCCGCAGGAGACGCTGGCCCGGCTGATCCTTCCGCTGGGTGATTTTGCCCCCGAAGATGTTGCCGAGATGGCAGAGGACTTCAAGATAAACTGATTTCAAAGCAAAAAATGCGCTGTTCCATTTTCACGGTACAGCGCATTTTTATATGTTTTCTCAGTTCTGGGGGTGCACGATGTCGCGCCAATCCAGATCGCCGCGTTCCAGGCCGTGGATCAGCACCTCAGCGGTTGCGATATTGGTGGCCATGGGGATGTTGTGCACGTCGCACAGACGCAGCAGGGTCATCTCATTCGGCTCGCTGGGCTTGGCGTTGATGGGATCCCGGAAGAACAGCAGCAGGTCGATCTCGTTGCATGCGATGCGGGATGCGATCTGCTGGTCGCCGCCCTGGACACCTGCCAGAAAACGATGCACCTGCAGGCCGGTCGCTTCCGCGATCAGTTTGCCGGTCGTGCCGGTTGCCACCAGCTTATGCTGGCTCAGAATACGGCAGTATGCTGTACAGAACTGAACCATCAGCTCCTTTTTGGAGTCATGCGCGATCAGTGCAATCGTCATCCGTTACTCTCTCCTCTTTCTGTACTGTGGAACCGCTTGCGCGGTAAAAAGTCCTTTGGTAAAAATAATATCACAAAATCCAATCTTTTACAACTGGTTTTTATACAAAATATTCAATTTTGTTCTCTTTTCCGGTCTACGTCGTTCAAAACGTCCCCAACAACACCATTCCCCGCAGAAAATGCCAGCGTACCGGCAGCTTTCTCCTCAGACACGAACACGGGTTGCGGCTCCCAGCATATGCGGCGGCCCTTGAGCGGGCCTTGCCTTCTGCTGGCCGCGGTCCCAACAGCAGCTCCCTGTTTCCGCCACTGGCGGCGGTCGCTGCCGTTGCAGTCCATCCATCGCCCGCCCTATTGTCCTGCGGGCAACAGGGTCCCACCCCAGCGGACGGTCTTCGGAGAAACTCCCGGTCCACTGGCAGGAAAGGTCTCAGTTTATCTCTTCCGGGGCGGCAGTCTGGTCTGCTGCATCCGTGTCGGCATTGTCCGGCACCGTGTCCTGTGCGGCATCGGCAACATCGTCCTGCCCTGCAGTATCTGCCGTCTGCTGTTCCTGCTCTGCCTGCTGCTTTGCCTGTGCAGCTTCTTCCTCCGCCTGCGCCGCCAGCGTGCCGTCCTTCATGGCAAAGTAGGCGTTGGCGATGTCCACCACCAGATCACCGGCGCGGGCGCCGTAGCCGCCGTACTCGATGGAAATGCCGATGGCGATCTCCGGGTCATCCGCCGGGAGATAAGCCACCATCATGGCGTTCAGATAGTGTTTGCCCGGCGCGTAGGTTTCGCTTCGCTGCGGGGTGCCGGTCTTACAGGCGATGGGCACCGGGTAGCTGGAGATCTTGCCCGAAATGGTGCTGGGCACCTGCTTCATGCCCTGCCGCACCAGCTCAAAGGTGTTGCCGGTACCCTCGATGACATCCATCACCTCGGGCTGTGTCTCGCGGATCACCTCGCCGGTGTTGGAGTCCAGAATGGCCTTGACGAAGTGGGTGCGGTAGCGGGTGCCGTTATTGGCCAGCGTTGCCGCGTAGGTGGCCAGCTGGATGGGTGTGACCACCGTGTTGCCCTGACCGATGGCGGCCTGAACATCCAGCGATGACGTATAGTTGGAGTCGTTCTTGGTGGTCAGGCGGCCCACGGCCTCGCTGACCTCGACACCGGTGCGCTGGCCGAGACCCAGCTTGTAGGCATAAGCGTCGTACACATCGCTGGTCAGGCGGCGGCCCACATCATAGAAGAAGATGTTGCAGCTCCACTTGATGGCCGTTACCACGTCGATGTTGCCGCTGTGGCCGTGGCGGGTGCAGCGGGGGTGATAATCCTTGAAGTAATTGTATACGCCGTTGCAGTACACCGTCGAATACTGGTTGATGAGGCCGCTGTCCAGCGCAGCCACTGCCACGGCAGGCTTGAAGGTGGAGCCGGGCGTGTACAGACCCTGCAGTGCCCGGTTGAACAAAGGCAGGCTGGGGTCAGAACTGTACTCGCTATAATTCGTGGCGTAAAGATTCTGATCGAAGCTCGGGTAGTTGGACGCCGCCAGCACGCCGCCGTCTTTTACGTCGATGACCACCGCCGCAGCAGCGGCAGCCTTCATGTTGCCGGTGTTGTAGACGCGGTTGATCATGTCGATGTTGTTGGCCAGCGCCTTGTCCACAGCGCGCTGGAAATTGCTGTCAATGGTCAGCTGCACCGTGTGGCCCGGCTCCGGGGCGGTGGTCATCTGGGTATCCACAATGACGCCGTCGGAATTTCGGGTGATGGTCTCCACGCCGTCCTTGCCGCGCAGCTCGTCCTCATAAGCGGATTCCAGGCCCGAAATGCCCAGAATGTCGTTCATGTTGTAGCCTTTTTCCCGCAGAGGATAGGTTGTCTGGCCGTTCTCATCGGTGACTTTCCATTTTTCGGCAGTGATCTTGCCCACGCGGCCCAGCACTGCCGGGATGATATCGCTCTGCTCGTAGCTGCGGGCACTGGTCTCCACGATCTCCACGCCGGGCAGCTGCAGGCTGTGCTCCTTGATGGTGGCAACGGTCACGCTGCTGACATTTTCCGCCATGACAAAGTTGTTCACATTGGAGAACGCCTGACGGTCCATCTCATAGTGGATGCCTGCCAGGATCCGCTGCCATGACAGCGAAAAATCCTGCAGATCATTCTTTTCCACCAGCATTTCCATCACATCATCCGCCGTGGCATACTGCTGCAGGCCAAGGTCCGACTTCATGCTGGCGAGCTGTTTCTGGTCCGAGGAGGAAGCATCATCTGCGGTAAAGCTATAGTGTCCTGCCGCATCCGGCTCGCTGATGAGCAGCGTATCCGTCCAGCTCTCGCCGTTTTCCCGCAGCAGTTCCACGATCTGCTGCAGCATGGTGTCCAGATCCCGGTCGCCCATGAGCAGCTTGTTGAGCACCACATTGTAGCTGGTGGTGCTGGTGGCAATGCGCCGGCCGCTGCTGTCCACGATATCGCCGCGGGCCGCTGTCACCGTGAAATTGTAGTCGGTGGTATTAGTGGCCTGCGAGCGGAACTCGTCGCCGTTGACCAGCTGCAAAAAGATCAGCCGCAGCACATACAGGCCCATCACGGCGCATGCCGCCGCGATCAGCAGGATCATCCGGCGCACAACCGTCTTTCGTTCGTTTTGATTCATCCGTGTTTCCTCCGGCGGTTCAGATCACGCCGTTGTCGATTTTGAACCCTTCGTAGATCTTCCGCACCAGCCAGAAGATCACCAGCGACGGCACCAGTGTCAGCGCCGCCGAGGGCAGCACGAAGGTCAGCCAGCGGTCCAGCGGCCAGCTGTACCCCGGCATGTAATAGAAAAACAGCCAGTCCAGCGACAGCACCAGCGCCGCTGTGACCATGCTGATGAGTGCAAAGTTCCAGGTGCTGCCCTGCAGATACAGCTGCACCAGCACCGAAATGGCGAATCCCAGCAAAAGCAGTTCCAGGCCCAGCATGCCCACCGTGCGCCCGGCTGTGTAGTCCCACAGAAGGCCGCATACCGCGCCGAACAGTGCCCCGGCGAACTCGCCCTCATAGACAGCCACCGCCAGACACAGCGGCAGGATGAACAGGGGCTTTGCCTGTCCCAGCCGGAACAGACCCGGCGTGGTCTGCAGCGCAGCGCACACAAACAGCGCCAGCACATAGCAGACCCACTTCAGGATCTGGCTGCGGCTGCGCATGCGGCGTGATTCCATACAGGAGCCTCCTTAGTAATTGGTAATGATGAAAACATGCTTGACCGTGCGCGGGTCGGCGCCCGGGCGGATGACCGCCACCGAGGATTTGCCGCTGGCTTCCGGCACCACCTGCTGCACGGTTCCCACCAGCAGATCCGGCGGGAACACCCCGCCCAGACCGGTCGTGATGACCTGATCCCCCATCTGGGTCTCGCAGCTGCGCTCCAGATTGGTCAGGGTGCACAGGCCGCCGCCTGCGTAATCGGTATTGCCGTTCAGAATGCCGTTTTCCCGCGTGCGGGACACCACGCCTGCAGCGTTGAAGCTGGGGTGCAGGATGGTCATCACCTTGCAGCTGGTGGCGTCGGCCTCCACAACAATGCCTACCAGGTAGCCCTTGTCGCTGATGACGGTATCATTGGCCTCCACGCCGTCCGCTGTGCCCTTGTCCAGCGTAAAGCCGCCGAATTCGTCCAGCGGATCCCGGCCGATGACAAAGCCCGAAACATAGGTTGCTTCGTTATTGGTGTCCTGAATGTTGGCCAGTGCCTTATAGGCTTCGTTCTCCGCCTTGATGCGGTCGTAATCCACCATCTGCTGGCGCAGCTCGGCATTTTCTGCTTCCAGCTGGTTGTTTTTGTCCATCACCTCGTCAATGGTGGCGTATTTTTCCCACAGCGAACCGACCCCGCCGCTGAGAGCGGCTGTCACCCGCTGCACCGGGGTAAGGATCACGCTGAGCAGTTCCTGCGGGGCTGCGGTCAGACGCCCGTTGGCACCGGCATACGCCATGATGCCCACCAGAAACACTGCCACCGCCACGAGGATCTTGAATTTCCATGTGTCAAAAAAATCCTTCAAGGGGTCATCCTCCTGTCCGGCCCGCCGCCTTTTATACTGGCAGGCCGTTCCACGAAAAAAGCGCGGACAGCCGCTGCCATCCGCGCAAGAAGCTTTGTTTGCGGCGGAAAAGACGCGCAGCTGCGCGCAGAGTGATTTTCCGCAAGATCAGGGTTACATGTGGCCGCCGTCGGTATCCAGCACGTCATGCAGCACGTCCACATGATCCAGCACCGCACCGGCACCCTTGGCCACGCAGTCCAGCGGGTCTTCCGCAATGTGCACATCGATGCCGGTCTCGCTCTGGATGAGCTGGTCGAGGCCGCGCAGCAGGGCGCCGCCGCCGGTCAGGGTGATGCCGCGGTCGATGATATCGGCGCTCAGTTCCGGCGGGGTGCGCTCCAGCGTTTCCTTGATGGCGCTGGTGATCTTTTCCAGGCATTCCAGCAGGGCCGCGCGCACATCCTCGGAGTGGACCACGATGTTCTTGGGCAGGCCGTCCACAAGGTTGCGGCCCTTGATCTCCATGGTCAGCTCAGGGTCCAGCGCATAGGCAGAGCCGATCTCGATCTTGATCTGCTCGGCGGTGCGCTCACCGATGAGCAGGTTGTACTTGCGCTTGATGAAGGCGATGATGGCCTGATCGAACATGTCGCCGGCCATGCGCACGCTGCGGGAGGCCACGATGCCGCCCAGCGAGATCACAGCGATCTCAGCCGTGCCGCCGCCGATGTCCACGATCATGCTGCCGGTCGGCTCGCTGATGGGCAGACCCGCACCGATAGCAGCGGCCATCGGCTCCTCGATGACGGACACCTGACGGGCGCCGGCCTTCAGAGTTGCCTCACGCACGGCGCGGCGCTCCACCTCGGTGACGCCGGAGGGGATGCAGATGACCACGCGGGGACGGGAGAACATGCTGTTGCCGCAGGCCTTCTTGAGGAAGTTTTCCAGCATATTGGCGGTAATGTCAAAGTCTGCAATGACGCCGTCCTTCAGGGGACGCACCGCCACGATGCTGCCGGGGGTACGGCCGATGACGGCCTTTGCCTCGCCGCCCACGCAGCGCACTTCGTCGGTCTTGGTGTCCACTGCCACCACAGAAGGCTCGCGCATGATGATGCCCTTGCCCTTCATATACACCAGAGTATTGGCGGTACCCAGATCAATGCCTACATCTTTTGAGAAAAAGCCCATTGTAAAGTCTCTCCTTATTGCTTCCCAGTAATCTATCCACAACGTCCGGCGGCCTTACACTGCCGCCCTGCGCAGAATAACACGGTTCTATTATAGCCGCAAGCCGCTGATTTCTCAAGCGTTTGCGCAAGTTTTCTTCGTTTTTTCCATTTTTCTCACAGAAAATGCCCCAGCAGCTGTACGGTGCGGCTGAGCGGCAGACCCATAATGGTATAGTAATCGCCCTCGATGCGGTCCAGCCAGAGCGCCGCACGCCCCTGAATGGCATAGGCGCCGGCCTTGTCGTAGGGTTCCTTCGTGGAGGCGTAGAAATCGATCTCTTCCTCACTCAGCGGGAAAAAGGTCACGCTGCAGCTGTCCACAAAGCTCTCGGTTCTGGTACCGTCCGAGATGCACACCCCAGTGTGCACCTGATGCGTCCGGCCGGAGAGGGCATGCAGCATCCGCTTTGCATCCTCCGCGCTGCGGGGTTTGCCGAACACTTCGCCGCCCACATCCACCACGGTGTCACAGCCGATGACCGCATCGCCCGGGTGCTGCGCCGCCACAGCGAGACATTTGCCCCGGGCCAGCTTTTCTACCAGATGGGCAGGTGTGTCGGCGGCAATGGTGCTTTCATCAAAATCGCTGGCACAGACCGTGAAATCGGTCGTATACAAGGAGAGCAGTTCCCGCCTGCGCGGGCTGCCGGAAGCAAGGATCAGAGCCATGGTTTCATCTCACTTTCCGGTCGAGCCGAAGCCGCCCTCGCCGCGCTGGGTATCGCCCAGCTCTTCGGCGGGGACAAAGGCAGCGGTGTACACCGGTGCGATGCACAGCTGCGCCACCCGCTCACCGGGCTGGATGGTGTAAGCCTCCCTGCCCAGATTGACCATGGGCACCTTCAGTTCGCCGCGGTAGTCGCTGTCCACCACGCCCACGCCATTGGCCATACACAGGCCATGCTTGATGGAAAGGCCGCTGCGGGCATACACCAGTGCCACGCTGTGGGCACCCGGCAGCTCGACGGCAAGGCCGGTGGGCACCAGTGCCCGCTCCATGGGGGCAAGGGTGAGCGGCTCATCCAGCACCGCGCACAGGTCGGCGGCGGCAGAGCCGGGGGTCGCATAGGCGGGCACCTTTGCCCGCTCGTCCAGTACTTTATATTTTACAGTGATGGGTTCCATAATATACCTCTTTTTATTGCCCTCCCCTCGGAGGAAGGCTTTCAGTTCGTTCCCTTGAAATACAATCCGCGGGTAAAGTCGCCCTCAAAGGGGGCATGCGTGCGGATCATCTCCAGAATTTCGGCTGCCTCGTCGCGGCTCTCCAGTGTGAAATAGGCCACACCGTAATCCACCGTCAAAGCACCGGGCTTATCCCCCATATAAATAGGTACGGGGTTGTAGATCGTGCGCACGCCAAGGCCGCACCGCACCGGGAACTTCTTCGCCTTGCGGTCGGTGAGCACACCGGTCTTGTCGCAGTGGGCGCAGTCATGGATGTTCTGCAGCGGGCAGGCCCGGGTGATCATCAGCGGCATATGGCCGTAGACCAGCACGCCGGTGGGCACCGGCTTGCCGCCGTGTTCCGGCGCAATGGTGCTGATGTCGCTGTCCTTCACCTCCGGCAGGATGAGCATGGAGCCAAGGCCGTTGTCCGCATAGAACTGCGCCGCCACATTGTTGGTGATGTTCAGCCCGAAACTGCCGGACATAGGCAGGCCGCGGCACAGCCGCAGGTGGGCAATGTTACTCACTTCATAGCCCGCAAAGCCCGCATCCTGCGTGGCGGCAATGCGGCGGGCGGTGTCCTCTTCCAGCTTGCCGAACATCACGCGGGGCAGCTCCAACAGGGTCTTTGCCCGCCACTCACGGGGCACCCGGTCAGCCTGCGCAATGGGCAGGATGAGATACTCGATGCCGTCCAGTGCCCGCTCCGGCACCTGTTCCCAGCTCTCGAACCGGGCGCGCAGGGTGCGGCGGGGCGGCAGAGTGCGCAGCGGCAGGGCAGGCACATGTGCTTCGGTGGTCGGCCATGGGCGCAGCACTTCCCGCTTTTTCAGCAGGGCATCCAGCGCTTCGCGGCGCAGCTCGTTGACAGCGCTGCCCGGGATAAACCACGGACCGCCGTCCATTTCCACCGTGATATCCGTATCCGTCACCGCAAAGGGCGTGCCGCCGGTCTTGGCAAGACTGCGGTGCAGACTGTCGGTGGGGTCGGTGCGGGCAGGCTGCGGCTCGGCGTCGCCGTAGGCAAAGGCCTTGTTGCCGTCTGCGTCGGTGACGGTCAGCTTTTCGCCGCCCTCCTCGATCTCCAGTTTCATCTTCACAGGCACGCGGGAGCGCTCGCGGCGGTAGAGTTCCCGCAGCGCGGGCAGGGTCTTTTTGGTCAGTTCAGCGTCCGCTTCGCTGCGCACGCCGAACATCGTTCCGTCGATCTTTCCGTCCAGATAGCCGGAAGTGAAGCCGGAACGGCTGAAGGCATTCTTCAGCAGGTCGCGGTCGTAGGCGCGGCCTTCGCGGCCTGCCAGACAGGCACTGACCGCCGCCGCCACATACTCCGGCGTGCGCAGACGGCCTTCGATCTTGGCCGATGCCACACCCAATGCCTGCAGCTTGTCCAGCTTATCAATGACCGAATTGTCTTTCAGCGACAGGTGATGCAGCCGGCCGGGCTTACCCTCCGGCAGAGGGTTGGCCTCAAACGGCAGACGGCAGGGGCCGGCGCAGGAGCCGCGGTTGCCGCTGCGTCCGCCCAGAAAAGCCGACATATAGCACTGGCCGCTGACGCACATGCACAGCGCGCCGTGAACAAAGCACTCGGTCTCGATGCCGCAGTGCTTTGTGATGTGCTCCACCTCGGGCAGGCTCAGCTCGCGGGCCAGCACCACACGGGTGAAGCCCAGCTCTTTCAGTTCCAGTGCGCCCTGCAGGCTGTGCACGCTCATCTGGGTGGAGCCGTGGCGGGGCAGCTGCGGGGCGATCTTTCCGATGAGGGTCGCCACGGCTAAGTCCTGACAGATGACCGCATCGGCACCGCTGGCCGCAACCGCACGGATGGCCTGTTCCAATGCGGGCAGTTCACCGCCGTAGACCGTAGTATTGAGCGCCACGTGCACCGCCACGCCCCGGGCATGGCAGAAGCGGGCCGCATCTTTCAGCGTGTCTGCGTCAAAATTATTGGCACTGGTGCGGGCGTTGAAGCCCGAAAAGCCCAGATAGACTGCGTCCGCCCCGCTGAACACGGCTGCACGGAGCATTTCTTCGTTGCCCACCGGGGCAAGGATCTCGATCTTTGACATACTTCTCCTTTATCCTGAACTTGCGTTCTCAGCCCTTGTTTTCTGCAGCGGGGGCGGCCTGACCATTTTCCGCCGCCTGCTGTGCGGCCCGCTCTTCCCGGCGGGCTTCCTTATTGCGCATCTTTTCCAGCTGCTCCCGCAGGGCGGCAGCTTCCCGGCGCAATACCTCGTTCTCCGCCTTGGCCTTGTCCTCGGCCAGTTTTGCCCGGGCAGCGTCCGCGATGTAATCCTGGATCTGGCTGCGCATGTTCTCGGCGCTGCCGGTGCTCTTGCGGTATTCGTCCAGATAATCCATGGCGCAGAACACCGCCGCCTTTGTCATCGAAAGGTTTCCGTTTTCATCCAGAAGCTTTGTGATGTCCTCATCCAGCTTTTTGGCCAGCGCCTGAATATACTTTTCCGAGTCCGTCGTTGCAATGGCATACGGCGTACCGGCAATGTTCACCCGTACCTTATTGACCATATCGATTCCCCTTTTATCTTTTCCGCCCGCTCAAAGAGGCGGTTTGTTCCATTTTTCCGGCAAAAAGTCCCGTTTTCCGGAACATTCCGGTTTCACAGCACCCGCCGGGCGAGTTTCCCGCCGCATTTCTCCCGGAGTTTGTCTCCGAAAAAGTTTCGGAGCGGCAGTTTCTCTTTTTTTATTATAATATAAATAAGCATCAAGAAAAAGTGTATTTTTTGAATTTTCGGCAGATTTATCAGAAACTTCAATAAAAAAATGTCAGTTACGGAAAAAATCCCCTGATTCCTTGCATTTGTCATTCTGCCATATTATAATATCTT
>CAKSZM010000004.1 GCA_934525735.1 uncultured Faecalibacterium sp.
AGCGGGCGGCTGCTGGTGTACGACACCGAGCGGGGGCTGTGGCAGGAGGAGAGCGTGGCGGGCACCGGGATGGTGAGCACCGGACAGCAGCTGTACCTGTGGGACGGAAGCGCGCTGTGGGCGGCCGACCCGGACCGGGAGACGGGCGGCGAGGACGAGACGGGGCTGAAGTTTGAGGCGGTGACCGGAGACATTGGTCTGAGCGTGCCGGACGACAAGTATATCAGCCGGGTGAGCCTGCGCATCGATGCGCTTGCGCACACGGTGCTGACCGTGGCGGCGAGCTACGACGGCGGGGACTGGGAGACGGTGAGCAGCTGCGCGGTGACCAAAGACCACCAGCGGGTGAACCTGCCGTTTGTGCCGAGGCGGCACGACACGATGCGGCTGAAGTTTGCAGGGACCGGACAGATGGCGCTGCGGAGCATGGCGTTTACCTTTGCGGATGCAACGGGGGCAAGGGTGAGCGGAGCGGTGCCGGGAAGATAAGGAGAACAAAATGGCGAGCATTGCAGGACTGGCGGGCATCGGCCTGCCGCAGTTCAGCGCGGATATGCCGGCAGCGGACGCGAAGGCGCTGAACAATTATCTTTACCAGCTGAATGAACAGCTGAGCTATGTGCTGACGAACCTTGGCAGCGAGAACATGAGCGAGGAATTTTTGAGCGGAAAGGAGACTTGAAGATGAGCAGACTGAGCGATGCGCGGACGGAGCTGGAACGCTTTGAGCAGACCAAGCCCGCCGACTACCAGAGCAAGTATCAGGGACAGATCGACAATGTGATGGGAAAGCTGGATGATCTGGGCAGCTTTGACTACGACCCGGCGGCAGACACGGCGTACAAACAGTACAAGAACGAGTACACCCAGAAGGCAAAGCTGGCGAACCAGAATGCGCAGGCCAATGCCAGCGCGATGACCGGCGGGTACGGCTCGAGCTACGGCACGCAGGCAGGACAGAAAGCCTATGCGGCGACCATGAGTGACCTTGACAACGTGCTGGACGGGCTGACCAGCCAGAACCGCAGCGAGTACAACACCAAAAAGAGCGGCCTGCAGCAGCAGCTGAGCGGGCTGCAGGAGGCAGAGCAGAACGACTACTCGAAGTACCAGAACGACCTTTCGAACTGGTACAACGACCTGAGCTACAAGCAGAACGAGTACAACAACGCATATGCGGAGAAGCAGCAGAACACGAACAACATTCTGAACGGGCTGTTCAGCGTGCTGGGATTTGCGGCGCAGATTTTGCCGTTTTTCTTTATTTGAAGGACGGATATGTTCTCTTTTGATGGCAAAAGAGAACCAGAAAACTACCAGCGATTTCGACGCGCTGGATCCACGAATCAAGGGCTGCTCGCCCTTGATAATCCCAAAGAAGTGGGCTGCACACAAAAAAGCTGAAGATTCACGCCGTTCGGCGTGAAGATCTTTTAACCGCTTTTTTGTGCTCCGCTGATTGGAAGCCGCTGCGCGGCGGACGAAAACCGGAAGGCAGCGAAAACAGGAAGGAGAAGAAGATGGGAACGATCAAACGGCTGAACGAACAGAAGGAGCAGCAGGCACAGGCGGAAGCCGCGATGCCGGGCGCTTATGACAACAAATATGATGCGGGCATCCAGGACGCGCTGGGCAGTATGGACACCGCGAACAATGCGGGGCTGGGCTTTGACAGCGCAAACGGCACCTACCGGGGCGCTTTGAGCCGGCTGTTCGGCAACGCAGGCGCGGGAGCCAGCGCGGCGGAACAGGTGGCAAACAGCCTTAGCGGCGGGTACGGCGCGGACTGGGCGAAGAGCGCAGCACAGCAGGCGGCGGCGGGCGAGACCGGACAGACCGCGAACGTGTACCAGCAGGCGCGGGCGGACGCGCTGAGCCAGTGGCAGGACGAGCTGGCGGGCAAGGGCACGCAGCTTTCGAACCTGCTTTCGCAGGATCAGCTGGCGCGGGGCGAATACGACGGCAGCGTGGACGATGCATCGGCGTGGCGGGACTACCGGTACGGGCGCACCGAGCAGGCACGGCAGGAGAACAGCGACTTCTGGGGCAATGTGTGGAACGTGGTGAAGAACGTGGGCGCGGCGGCGCTGGAAGGATACGACGCGTACAAGGGATACCGGCAGCAGGACTGGGAAAACGCCTTTGCCCTGCGGCAGTACAACGACAACCTGAGCCGGAACGAGCTGAGCGACCAGATGGCGGCGCTGCAGCAGGCGTCGGCCTACAAACAGGCGGGCTTTGACGACGCGGCAAAGCAAGTGCTGACGAAATACGGCCTGACCGACACGATGCTGGACAGCTGGCAGGGGCTTTCGCAGGTGGACAAGGACAAGCTGGATTACCTGACCACGGCGGCGGGACTGGCCGGAAGCGGCTACGACACGGCGGCGAACAACTACCTGAAGATGGCCGGGCTGGCTCCCGGAAGCGTGGACAGCTACAGCACCATTGCAAACCGGCTGAACCAGAGCGAGCTGAGCAAGTATGCCAGCCAGCTGGCGCTGCAGAAAAAGTACAGCACGACCGGGACGGGAAGCGGGAGCACAGGCCGGAGCACCGGAAAGAGCGGGACGAGCAAGAGTACGGGAAAGAGCGGAAAGGGCTTTACAAACAGCCAGCTGCAGACGATGGCGACGAAGTTTCAGGGCATGAAAGACTCGGACCCGCTGTATCCGTTCTACAAGCAGACGCTGACGGATGCGGGGTGGCTGACGGAGGACAGCACGAAGAGTACCGGAGGAACAGCAACACGGGCAAGCACACAGTCCAGCCCTTTGCGCAGCGGACTGGCAACAGCACGAGGAATGCGAAAAAACGGCTATAGTCTGGATGATATTGCCGGACGGCTTTCGGCGGATGGTATTACAGACAACACCCTAATTTCCATTATGAAAATCGTCAGTACTGAAAAATAAAAAGGATGGAATGACATGAGTGAATGGACACCGGAACGCATTAAAAAGGCACGGGAAAACTGGGAGCAGAAAAAACCTCAGACAGCCAAAACAGAAAACTCCGCCAAACAGGAGAACACAGGAAAGGCAACCGGGAACAGTCCTTCGGCGGGAAGGACAAACGCGGCGGGGATGACCACGAATAAATGGACGCCGGAGCGCATCCAGAAAGCCCGTGAAACCTGGGAAGCAAAAGCCACAACGTCGGCTGCAGGCAGCGCGGGGATCAGCGTGCGCAGCACCGGAAACAGCAAAAACAGCGCCGGAAACAGCAGCACACACAGCACTGCAAAGACCGGAAACAGCGGAAGCCTGGGTGCGACAGTGCTGGCACAGATGACCGGCGGGCAGACCGGGGCGAACGGAAAAACGGGCGGAAGCAAGCTGCAGCTGGCGGTGCCGCAGGAAAAGAAAGCGGCAGACACCAAAGCACAGCCGGGACTTGCGAAGACGGCGGGAACGAGCGTGCAGCGGGGCGGAAATGCACAGCCGGAATGGCTGACGAAGCCGCAGCCGAAAAAACCTGCAGCGCAGAAGGAAGCAGCCCCGGCGGCGACGGTGCGGGGCACAGTGAAGCCGACGGCAGACCAGCGGGCGCAGGCACGCAGAAGCGGAAACGAGGGCGTGTATGCGATGGGCGCGCAGGCGGTGAGCGACTACACCGAAGAGATGAAGGCGACCGACAAGTTCAGCGACTTTGACCGGCTGAACCAGTGGATGGACGCCGACCCGAAACACCGGGAGCTGGTGGCGCTGCTGCGGACGGGCAAGGGAAACAAACCCTATGCAGAGCGAAGCAACGCCATGCAGCCGGACGGAAGCACCGGGGCAGCGGGCTGGAAGGAGACCGGGCAGGCGTATACCGACGCGGAACTGATGGCAAAGGGATACAGCCGGAAGCAGATCAGCGAAGCGCGGCAGTACATTACCGACTTTGACGCCCTGCCGGAATGGCAGCGGGCGGCGCGGAGAACGTCGAATACCATCGGCGGCATCGGGTATACGGTGGCATCGGCGCCGTTTCTGGCGGGAGAAAGCGTCGTGCAGGCCGTGAAGAACGAGACCACAACCACCAAGAACTGGAACGAGCTGCAGCAGAGCGTGCAGGGCGACGCGCGGCAGCGGGAACTGCTGCGGCTGATGACCGGCGGGAAGACCCAGTACGCAGGCCGGAACAACGCCATGCAGGTGGGCAGCAGCGGGGCGATGGCAGCACCGGAGAGCACCGGCAGCGCCTACACCGACGAAGAGCTGAAGGCAAAGGGATACACCCAGAGCGAGATCGACCGGATGCGGGCGCGGATCAGCGGGGCGAAGGTGAGCGAGGGCATCGACCCGGAAAAGAGCTTTGGATATCAATTGTACCACCGGGGCCAGCAGCTGAACGAAGCGGCGCAGGCGGGCATGAGCCCGGCTGCCCGGACGGCAATGGGAATTGCCACGAGCGCGGCGGAGAACCTTGCAGTGGCGGGCATCAGCCCGGCGCTGGTGCTGCCGGTGCTGAGCGCACAGGGCGGCGCGGAAAGCATGGGCCAGAGCATCGAGAAGGGCGACAGCGCGGGCAAGACGCTGGCAGGGGGCCTTGCGAAGTTCGGCGCAGGATGGGCCATCAACTCGGTGGGCGCGGCCGACCTTGCAAAGACCATGGGCAGCGACTACGCAAAGAACACGCTGGCGGGAAAGCTGGCCGACGTGGTGCGCAGCGTGGCGGATAACGGGACGCTGGCGCAGCAGTACCCCACCATTGCGAACACCATCTCCGGCGGAGTGGACAACGCCATGCAGGCGTTTGTGGAAACCTATGCGGACATGGCCATCGATGCAGCCCTGGGCGACGCGGAGGCGGCGCAGAACCTTTACAAGCCGGAGACCTTTCTGCAGGCAGTGGAAAGCGGCCTGACGGGCGGCGCATCCGGTGCGCTGGGCGGCGCTGTGGGCACGCAGCTGGGAAAGATGCGGGCGGCGCTGGAGACGGAAGGAACACAGGCGGGGAACGAACTCCCTCAGTCGCCTGCGGGCGACAGCTCCCTCAGGGAGGGAGCCTTGGAGACGGCGGAACAGCAGGCGGCGGCAAATGACCGGCAAATTGGAAATGCCGCACAGATGCAGGAAAAAGCGGCGGTGGTGCAGCAGGAGGCGGCAAATGAAAAAGCCGACCTTTCAGAAAAGACCGGCAAGGAAAGCACAGACGGTGTGCGGTATTCAATTCAGGTGGATGCGGACGGAAACAAGTATGTGCAGGTGGATGGCGACATTCTGGACGGGATGGCACCGGAAAACCAGCTGAACGCGGTGCGCGATGCGATCCGCGACCTGTTCCCGGACGGGTTTGAACGAGACGGGAAGCACATCGACAACACACGCGAAGGACGCGGAGAGTTTGTGCGCTCCAAGTATTCACGCACATTGGAATCATCGAACCCGGAGGTACATGCAGACAAGATGCGGATGGCCGGAAATCTGGACGAGATCATCCAGACGTCGGACAATGTGCAGAACGAGAAAGCAAAGCACAAGAATGCAGAATCGTTCAACCGCGGCAAGGTGAATGTGCGTGTGGGCGCGAATGACTACAGTGTGGATGTAGTAACTGCCATCAAAAATGATGGACGGGAAGTGCAGTATGATCTGGTGAACATCCAGCCGACAAAAATAAATGCCCCGGATGCAGATGCATCTGAGGCATTCGGAGATTCCCGGCGAACTACAGCCGAACCTGCTGAGGCCGACCGCAGAGGACAACCGGGAACCACGCTGAGCGCCACGGCAGAGACCGCGATGCAGGAAAGCACCGGCAGCAGCCCGGACGGGAACCCTGACACCACTGTATCACAGCGGGCGGGGGATGTCAACGGGAAAAGCGTGGAAAATGCCGGGGAAACGGTGGAAAGCCAGACCGTGCAGCAGACGGAACCGGCAGCAATGCGGAAGACGGCCGGACTGGAAGTGCGCAGCGAGGGCGCGCAGAAGAGCAGCGTACAGCGGGAGCTGCAGCGCTGGAAGGTGAGCGAGGGCGCGGCGAAGACGCTGAGCCGGAACATGCCTGCGGGGATCGCGGACGAAAGCCGGTATGCGGCGGCAGCTTCGAGCCTTTACCGGCTGGGGCAGATGGAGGACGTGACCACCTTTGACAAGGCCATGGAGCTGGCAAAGGGCATGAACGGCCTTGCCGTGAACACCGAGTATGTGCTGGCGCAGCCCGGCGGCGAAGCGGCGCTGAAGGTGGCGTGGCTGCAGGGCAAGGGCGAAGTGGAAGCCGGGGCGCTGCAGGCCGGGACACCGGGCGGTGCGCTGAGTGAGAAGAGCACGAGCGGCAGCGGACGGGTGCTGTACAAGGGAACCATGCGCCCGGCGGACGAAGTGGCCACGAAGCTGATCGAGCTGAACGCGCGGGCGACCGACACCGACGCGGTGCTGAAGGCCGTGCTGGAAGGCGACGAGCGGGTGCGGGCCTATGTGGATACAGCGACCGGGCAGATTTTTTTTGCGGACAGCGCGGGCGACGTGTTCGGCACCGTGCTGCACGAGGACTGGCACTGGTATAACGCTTTGGACGCCGAGGGCGCGAAGGCGCTGCAGCAGCATGTGCTGGAATATCTGGCGAAGAGCGAGGGCTTTGAGAACATCGACGAGCTGATCCGGGCGAAACTGGCTGATTACGCACAGCAGAACCTGACCTACGGGGAAGCGGCGGAAGAGCTGGTGGCCGATGCGTGGCGCGGCATCTTTGACAGCGAGGAAAGCTTTAAGCGGTGGGTGGAGTTCCAGCGCGGGCAGGCGGAGAAGAACGCCGGCCGGGCCGGGGCCATCCGCAAGGTGATGAACGCGGTGAAGGACCTTCTGAGCGACATCGTGAGCCGGGCTAAGGAAGTGCTGGCGAAGGACCCGGAGAACCGGGCAGCCCTGAAAGCGCGGCGGCTGGCAGAAGCCGAGAAGCGGACGCTGCAGGAGGAATACTTTGCCCACGCGGAAAAGGCCATGGAAAATCTGCGCGCGGCAAAAGAAAACGCCGCTGCCCTTGAGAACAAGGGGGCGGCGAAGGAAAAGCGGTTTAAGCTGCACGAAGGAAAAGATTCGCTTACCGAGCAGATGAACAAACATCTGGATGAGCTGGAAGAAATGGACGTTGTTGCCTTTATTCGTGGAAATGAGGTTTCTTTCGGAAATAGCATCAGCAAAAATGTCGATAATGCAGAAGAATACTTCAATTCTATTGGAAACAAAGCGGAACGAAAAGGCTTTGGAACCGTTCAGATGAATCGGAGCGAGGCAAACAAGACGATTCGGCACGGAAACAGCCGGGCAAAACAGGCAGCACTTGCGGCTGTGCCGGAAGTAATTGCCAAAGGTAAACAAATTGGATATGAAGAAAACTGGCTTGGGAAGGGCTTTGATACATATGTCTTTGCAGCTCCGATTGAAATGAACGGAACGAAACTTTACGAAGGTGTTATTGTACGCGCTTATCTGCATGATGGAAGAAAAACGTTCTATGTGCACGAGGTGTGCTGGACGGATGGAAGCAACATTCTGATGAACGAGGACGGAACGATAACAAAAAAAGAAGATACTTCCACACAGCTCTCGAGGTCTGTGTTGAACAACCTTGCGGATGTCCAGGAAGTATCTTCTAATACTACTATAGCACAGAATGACGCACCTGTAAAGAAAAATGTGCGGATGCAGATCGCGGAAGCGGACGAGGTGGAAAAGCTGCGCACCGAGCAGCAGGCGCTGAGCGAACAGCAGAAAGCGCTGAAGGAAGAGCGCACGGCATGGCTGGAAAGCGCAGAAGTGAAAGCCGTTGAAGCGAAGAAGAAAGCGCTGGGGAATTTTTCGGCAGAAGCAAAGGAGTACCGCGAGAGCGAGGAATACCAGAGCTACATTGCAAAGCGCAAGGACTACAACAGCCGTCTGGCACAGCTGGAAGAACAGAGCGCAGCGCTGGGCGACCGGATGCGGGAAGCGGGAGAACGGCTGCAGGCAAGGGCGAATGCAAAGGTGAACGAACGGCAGCTGGCCTATAATGCGGAAGCAGAAAAACACGGCGGGAGAGCAGAGTACCGCAGGCAGCTGGCAAAAGAGCGGTTCGGCGTGACCGAGGACTTTAAAAAGGCAGGGTACATTCTGCCGGACGGCAAGATGCTGAACTTTGCGCAGAGCGAGCGGACACGGGACACGGACCACAGGGCGATCCGGGAAGTGTTCGGCCCGGCAGAAGTAAAGACCGGCACGGAAGCGCTGAACGAGTTTTTGCTGGACGGAAACGTGCGCGTGATGGCAGAGGGACCGGGCATCGACCTTTCGGCAGACACGGAACCGACTGCACAGCAGCTGGAACAGATCCGGAAGATGGTGGACGAGCTGAGCGGGGAACGCGGGCAGTTTATTCTGGACATTTCCACAGCGGACGGACGTGTGGCGGCAAGCAAAGCGTACAGCGGGAGTGTGGACGCGGACAAAGTGGTGCGGGAGATCCGGGACTATTACAGGACCGGGGAGCTGGCACAGGAAAGCGAACTTACCAAGTTCCGCTATCAGCTGGCGGAGCAGGCGGAGAGGGACGCGAAGCGGAACGAGCAGCAGCAGGCAAGCCGGGTGATCGCGGAGAAGGCGGCGGCGCTGGACACGCTGAGCCAGTTCTTTGGGCTGACACGGGGCGTGAACGTGAGCCGCAGCGCGGTGGATGAGCTGGCCGGGCGCTGGCTGAAGGCCAACGGCAGCAAGGCCGACCGGGCGAAGCTGGCGCAGGAGACCGAAGTGCTGGTGAACTACCTGAAGGCCGACGGCGCGGACATGAACAAGGCCGAAGCGCTGGCAGAAACGCTGGCGGGCGAGATCCAGGACGGGGCGACCTACCGGAACAGCGAGCTGTGGGACGAGTACCCGGAGCTGCACAAGCTGGAATACACCGTGAACAAGACCGGACAGGCGAAGGCAGAACTGGTGAAGCGGTACGGCAGCTGGAGCGAGGCGGTGGCAGAGGCAAGACGCCACGGCGTGACGCTGCGGCAGGCCGACGGCGTGCGGGACGGAAACCCGGCGGAACAGTATGAAAGTATCATCAATGACACCCGGGCGACGGGCGGGATCACCGACGGCGCGCGGGCGCTGTGGAAGGCAGCGGCGGAGAAGGCCGGTGTGGCGGGGGCATTGAGCATGGAAAGCACCGAATGGCTGGACGTGCTGATGAACCTGCATGATGACATCAAGCCGAAGACGATGAGCCGGTTTGCAGACGATGCGGAGTACGAGGACGCGAAGGTGGAGCTGGCGGGCAGGATTATCGGGGACATCATGCAGCTGCCGCAGCTGACCGATGCCGAGGCTATTTTTGAAGGCATCCAGCGGCACAACATGGAAGTGGCGCGGGCTGCTGCGGGAGACGAGAGCCTGGCCGCCGAAGTGGAGAAGGGCCTGAAGGGGATGCAGAAAGCACAGAGCAAAGAGTTCAACCGGCGGCTGGCCGAGAACCAGCGCACGGCGGGCCGGAACGCCGAGGTGCAGCAGGTGAGCGAGCTGCAGAAGCGGAACGCGAAAGCGGAAAAGCAGCTGGACGCGAACCTGGAACTGCTGGGCGTGGACGTGAGCAACGTGGGCGACCTGAACGAAAAGCTGACCGTGCTGCGGGAGACCTACGAGCGGGAATGGAAAGCCGAGCGCAAGCGGATGAAGACCGAACTGCAGCAGATGCGGGACGAGGCAAGGCTGGAGGTGCGGCAGCTGCGGGGCGAGAATGCAGATCTTACCCGGCAGGTGAAGGCGGAACAGTGGCGCGCGGACAAGGCGGAGTACAGCCTGATCGTGCAGGAAAACGAAATCATGGAATGGGAGGAAGAAAACCAGCGGAAAGCCGAGGCCTGGCAACAGAAGCAGGCGCAGCGGAACGCACTGGCCGCCGAAGTGGCACGCCAGCAGCGGGATGAGGAAATCGCCATTGCGAAGCGGGTGGCCGAGAAGCGGGTGCAGAAAGCGCGGGACGGCCGGAAGATGGACGAGCTGAAGCGGGGCATCCGGCAGGACGCGGCGGCGCTGAACCAGATGGTGCTGCGGCCGAGCAAGGGCAAGTATGTGAGCCAGCGGCTGATCGTGCAGGCGGCGGAGGTGGCGAAGATCGCCGACATGACCGTGCTGAACGACCGGGCTGTGAACCAGCTGACGCGGCTGCAGAACAGCATCCAACAGAGCATGGGAAGCGAAGGTAGCCCCACGGCCATGACCACCGAGTGGGAGCAGACCGGGGTGCCGAAGCTGATCACGGCGCTGCAAAACGACCTGACGGCGTGGAAGGATGCGAAGCTGGCTGACCTGCAGGCGAAGCTGGCGGAAGCTGAAGCGCTGCCGGAAAGCGAGAAGGCGCTGGCGCTGCAGGAACGGCTGAAGAAACGCATCCGGGAGACCGAGAACCGCACCTACCTGCCCATGACGGTGGACCAGATGCGGATGCTGAAGGCCATTACCAGCGCGACGCTGCATGTGATAAGGAACGAGAACAAGACCGTGAGCCTTGCGAAGGCCGAAGAGGTGAGCAAGATCGCGGACGAAGCGGCCTATGAGGTGAAGCGGAGCAAGGGCAACCACCCCGGCGGGGCACTGGACGGAGTGCAGAACCTGCTGACCAAGTACAACCTTGACATGCTGGGAGCCGAGCGGGTGCTGCGGATGCTGGGCGGATACAAGAATGGCGGGCAGATGGAGAAGATCGGGCAGATGCTGAACGACGGACAGTACCGCCAGACGAAGATCACCATCGAGGGCGAGAAACTTTTTGCGGACGTGACGGGGAAAAAGCACGCCAAGGAAGCGCGGGCCTTTGCGGGGCCGGGAGCGGACCTTGTGGACGTGGGCCTGACCGACTCGAACCGCAACGCCGTGCCGCTGACCCACGCGCAGATGTGCAGTTTGTATATGCACCTGCAGAACAAGGACAGCCGGGAGCACCTGATGACCGGCGGCATGGTGGTGCCGGATGCGCAGCTGTACAGCAAGGGCGACGTGGAGCAGGCCTACCAGAAGGGACAGCTGGTGCAGCTGGGCATGCTGAGCGACGGACACGGGGAAGCCATGGCGGACACCATCCTGAACACGCTGGAAGCGGCCATGACCGACTACGACCGGGCGTGGTGCGCGGACATGAAGGAGTTTTTTGGAAACTACACCACGAAGCTGATCAACGAGACGAGCCTACAGCTGGTGGGCTACAAGCGGGCGACCGTGAAGAACTACTACCCCATCGCGGTGGACAAGGCGGCGCTGGCGACCGAGATCGACGGTGTGAAGATGGACGCGACCATCGAAGGCCGGGGCTTTTTGAAGAACCGTGTGAAGAGCAGCAAGCCTATTTTGCTGGAAGAGTGCTCGAGTGTGGTGCAGCGCAGTTTGCGGGACACGGCAGCGTATGCCGGACTTGCGGCACCCATCCGGGACGTGCAGAAGATCCTGAACGCGGGGGTGGAGACCCGGGACGGGGTGAAGACCCTGAAGAACGGTATCATTAAAGAGCAGTGGGGCACGAAGGCCGTGAGCTATCTCGATGACCTTTTGACCGACCTGCAGACCACCCAGCGGCACCGATCGAACGGCGTGAGCCGGATGCTGGGCGCGCTGCGCGGCAACTACGCGGGCGCGGTGCTGACGCTGAACCCGGGCGTTGCCATTGCACAGGCGGCGAGCCTGCCGACGGCGGCGGCCGTGCTGGGCGGGGACACCATGGCGGCGGTGGTGCCCTTTGTGAAGAACCTTTCGCCAAAGCAGCGGGCGGCGCTGGAAGCGGAAATTGCGGAGCACGGGGATGTGCTGCTGCAGTGGAGACAGCGCGGCAGCGGAGAAGGTGAGCTGCAGAGCATCGGCAGGCGGGAAACGCTGGTGCAGAAGGGCATGGACAAGGTGCCCGGATGGCTGACCGGGTGGATCAACGGCATGGACGAGATCACGGTGGCGGCGCTGTGGGAGGGCAGCAAAGCCTATGTGAAGAACCACGCGGCGGAGTTTGAAGGCGCGGGAGAGACCGGAAGCCAGGCGTACTGGGAGGCTGTGAACCGGACTTACCAGAAGGTGATCGAGCAGACACAGCCGAACTACACCGTGATGCAGAGAGCCGGCATCCAGCGCAACCCGGACGAGATGGTGAAGACCTTTACCATGTTCACGACACAGCGCTTCCAGAATGCGGGCATCCTGATCGACGCGGTGGGCGACTGGAAGGCGCAGGCGGCGCGGTACAAGGCAGACGCCAGCGAAGCAAACCGGGCAGAGCTGAAGCGGGCAACGCAGCAGCGCAACCGCGCCATCGTGAGCCAGGCGGCGCAGGTGGCGGTGTTTGCCATGATGAAGATCGGCGCGGATTTCCTTTTGCACCGGTGGGACCGGGAGCAGGACGAGAACGGCGACGTGACCCTGAAGAGCATGGTGGACCGCTTTTTCTCGCTGTCCACCGAGAGCACGATGGGGAACTTTTTGTGGGGCAGCGAGCTGTACAGCCTGATCGACAATGCCGTGCAGGGCAAGGACTACGACGTGATCAGCGCCACGAACATCAGCGCGGTGAACGACATGGCATCGGACCTTGTGAAGTTTACGGCAGAGCTGAAGAAGGACACCAGCGAGATGGACGAGGTGGAGCTGGAAAAGCACCACCAGAAGCTGCTGCAGAAGGGGCTTGCCCTGATCGAGAACGGCTTTGAGATCGCGGGTGTGCCCTACGGCAACGGCCGGAAGATGGTGGACGCGGTGCGCGCCTACGCGGGGGACATTGAGAACGTGGCGCAGGGCGGGAAGTTCAGCTTCAACAGCCTGCCGGAGAGCGCGACCGGGCAGTATGACCGGCTGTACAATGCCTATGCCGGCGGCGACGCGGACGAAGCGCAGGCAGCCGTGGAAAAGCTGACCGCCATGGGGAAGGAGGATGAAATCTACAAGCAGCTGAAGACCCGGCTGAAGAAGTATGACGCGAACACCCGGGCGGCGGCGAAGGCGCAGATGGAAGGAAACGACGCCGAGCGCTACCGGCTGGAAACGGAAACCATTGAAAAGCTGTACGAGGTGATGGGCATCCGGAAAAACGTGAAGGAGGACGCGCCGAAGCGGGAGGCCGTGATTGACTGCGTGACAAGCGCGGTGAACACGCTGGAAACCGAAATGCTGAAGGGCGACAGCGGGGACATGTATGCGGACCTGAGCGAAGCGATGGACAGCCGCAGCGCGAAGGACGTGCAGGCCGAGTACGACCGGCTGGTGAAAGCAGGGCGGACGCCGAACAGCCTGAAGAGCAAGATCACCGAGCTGGCAAAGCCGGAGTATCTGGCGGGCAACGACGCTGACAAACAGCAGATGGAAGAGATGCTGCTGAGCCTGACCGACGCGGACGGGAAAGAGCTGTACACGGGAAAGACCTTTGCACAGTGGGAAAAGAACGCGGAGAAGGCGGCGGAGAAGGAGCCGGAAGCGGATCCGTATGCGCTGCTGCGGTGAGAAGGCACGGATATGTTCTCTTTTGGCACCAAAAGAGAACCAGAAAAGTGCCAGCGATTTCGACGCGCTGGATCCACGAATCAAGGGCTGCTCGCCCTTGATAATCCCAAAGAAGTGGGCTGCAGCCGGAAATGCTGGAGATTCACGCCTGTTCGGCGTGAAGATCTCTTAACCGCATTTCCAGCTTCCGCCGATTTGAAACCGCTGCGCGGAAGAGACGAAACGGAGCGGGAAGAACAGAATCCGTTATAACAAAGCACCCCGGCTGGGAGACCTGCCGGGGTGCTGCTGCTTGCGAAAGTACACAGTTTTTGTTTTGGACAAAGGGCGGTAGACTGAAAGAAAACGGAAGGAGGAAACGGAAATGCTGGTGAAGATCGCAGAAAGGCACTTCGGCGGGGTGGAGTTTGCCCCGGAGATGAAGGTGCTGCATCTGGGCGGGCAGTCGAGCGCGAACGTGGAGAGGCTGGAATTTATCCTGCCGGAGAGCTGGCAGGGCAAGAGCGTAACGCTGCATATCCAGCGGCAGGACGGGACACTGCCGGCGCCGATTTTGCTGGACGAGGGATACAGCTGCGCGGTGGACAAGGAGTTTACCGCGTCGAAGAGCGGCAGCTGGATGCTGATGGCGCTGGGGGAGGACGGATTCCGGGCGCTGACAAGGCCGGCAAAATACGACTGCTATGAGACGCTGGCCACAGACGGCGACGCGGAGATCAGCCCCACGCAGTACGAGACCTTTGTGGCGCGGGTGCTGACAAGCGCGAACAGCGCGGCAGAAGCGGCACGGGAGGCGCGGAACAGCGCGGCGCAGGCAAAGGAGAGCGAGGAAGCGGCCGGGGCCGCAAAGACGGAGGCCGCGTCCGCGGCGAACCGGGCAGAAGCGGCGCAGAAAGCGGCGGGAACGAACGCGACACGGGCGGAAGACGCGGCGAAGAAGGCCGAGCAGTTTGCCCCGCCGAAAGACGGGCCGGTGACGGCCGTGAACGGCGAGGGAGGAAACGTATACCTGACGGCCGAGAGAGTGGGCGCGGTGGCGGAGAACAGCGCTGGATACGTGAAGAGCATTACCATTACGGGGCAGACCGTGACCCTGACGATGGGAGACGGCAGCACCCGGACGCTGCAGACGAAGGACACCACGGCGCTGGAAAACCTGACCGGCATCCTTGACACGGCGCACGGCGGGACCGGAAAGAACACTGCCCTGACAGCGGAAGATGTGGGTGCCTACAGCAAAACGGAGACCTACGGCAAGACGGAAGTGTACTCGAAGACGGAAGCGGACGGAAAGTTTGGTGCGCCCTACACCCTGCCCGCAGCGACGGAGACCCGGCTGGGCGGCGTGAAAGCGGGAAGCGGACTGAGCGTGACCGGGGACGGGACACTGAGCGTGACGAGCCTGAACGGCTATACGATCGCGGTGCAGACTGCAGACCCGGGGGCGGGCAGCGCCCTTGCCACGGGAACCATCCTGCTGGTGTACAAGTAAGGGGGCGGAAGCATGGGGATTTATACCGGCGAAGGCAGCATGGCGCACCAGACAGAAAAGCTGTATGCCGGCATCAACGGCACGGCGCGGCAGGTGCAGAAGGTGTATGCGGGCGTAGACGGCAAGTCAAGGCTTGTGTACACCTGCGGCTCGGCCATCAGCGGGCGGAGCATCGGGAGCGTGGTGAAGATCCGGGTGAACGGCGCGGGCAGGGAGTTTATCATCGTGCATCAGGGACTGCCGGGCAGCGACTACGATGCAAGCTGCAGCGGGGTGTGGCTGCTGCAGCGGTACGTATACGATACGGTATCGTACAATAAAGACTTTTACGAAAACTCCAATACCCACGCCTACATGAACAATACATTTTTCCCGCAGCTGGAGCCGGGCATGCAGAGCATTGTGAAGCGGGTGAAGATCCCGTTCCGCGACAACAAGGGCGCAAATGGACTGGATACCCGGGCTTTCGCGCTTGCTGCCGTTGAAACCGGGAAGAGCGTTACGGGCACGGACAGCGGAGCGGCGCTGGCATATTTCGCCGAAGGAAACAGTGCAACCGCGACCTACGAAAACGGCAGTGCAGCAGCATGGTGGACAAGATCGAGGTACACGAACTTATTGTGGGGAAACGAAATGTATTACATCACAGAAAGCGGAGACGTGAACGAAGGAAAAGGCAAATGCGCAGTACGGCCGTGCATCATCGTGCCGTTTGAGACGCTGGTGGATAAGGACGGGTACATTGTTGCATAAGGAGGGGAAAAGATGATCGAATTGCCGGTGAAGCTGATCTCCGGCGGCGGGGTGCTGCTGCCGGGGAGAACGGATACGCTGATGCTGGGCTACAGCAAAAACAAAGGGATCTACCGGATGCGGGTGAGCGCGTCCGGCGAGTGGAACGGGATGACCATCCGGGCGTTCTGGCACCCGCCCGGCGGAAATGCGCCGATGTCCACACTGGTGGAAAACGGCGTGATGAACGTGCCGGCCAGCGTGACGGCGCGGCCCGGGAACGGCTGCGTGACCTTTGAGGGGAGCGACGGCGAGCGCACCGTGACCAGCGCCGACCTGCACTACCACGTGAGCGAAAACTCCGGCACAGAGGACGGGATCCTGCCGGAGCCGGGGACGACGGCGTGGGAGGAGCTGATCCGCAGCATTGCAAGCGGAGAACTGCGGGGAGACCCCGGCCCGCAGGGTGAGACCGGCCCGCAAGGGCCGAAGGGTGACACCGGAGAAACCGGAGAACGTGGGCCGCAGGGCGTGATGGGACCGCGCGGGCTGCAGGGCGACACCGGCGAGCGGGGCCCGCAGGGTGAGACTGGCCCGCAAGGCCCGCAGGGAGAGCGGGGGCCTGCCGGCGCAGAGCTGGACGCGACCCTGAGCCAGAGCGGGAAGGCGGCAGACGCCAAGGCGGTGGGAGACCGGCTGACGGCCGTATACACCAAGGATGAGATCGACGCCCTGTTGGCCAACCTGAATATCTGCCCCTTTGAGATAGGCGACATCCTGCAGACCACCAGCTCTACCAGCCCTGCCGCCCGCTTCGGCGGCACGTGGGAAGAGATCGCCACGAACCGCGTGCTGATGGGCGTGAGCAGCACCCATGCTGCCGGCACCACCGCAGAAGCCGGCTTGCCGAATATCACCGGCAGCGTAGGCAGATTTACCTCTGGTCAATATTGGAACTACGATCCAGACCGAAGCCAAGGCGCGCTATCTACATCTGGAGAAAGCAGCAATGCCGGTTTCAATTCCGACAGTGGTTCGTCCGGCAATAGATGGTACATTGATTTTGATGCATCTAAATCCAATGCCATTTACGGCCGCAGCAGCACGGTGCAGCCCGCTGCCTACTACGTGCACATCTGGCGGCGCATCGCCTGACGAAAGGAGGCTTTGACCCATGAAGATCATTGACGACAAGACCGGTCTGGAGATCCAGAACCCCGACCTGACACAGGGCTGGCTGCACGACGAGACCGAAGCCGTGGAGCACCCCGCGCAGGAGGGTGTGCCGGAACTGAGCCACTACGAAACTGTGGCCGAATACCCCAACGGCGGCAAAGACGTGCGGAAGGTCATCGACCGGGAGGGTGTGCCCGCGCAGGACGCATGGACCGAGCAGGTGCCCATCCAGAGGTATATCCTTTACACCGCCGAAGAGCTGGCGGCGAAGGAAGAAGAGCGCAAAAAGGCCGAAGCCCGGGAGAAGCTGCCGGAGCGCGTGGACGCGCTGGAAACCGCAAACGACGATATTATTTTGATGATGGCTGATTTGATTGGAGGCTGATTTTTATGAAAACCCTGAACGCACTCAAGCTTCGCATTATGACCCGCGCTTTCAAAATCCGCATTGCCGCTGGTGAAGTCTTTGAAGACATCGCCGCCGACTACCCGTCCCTGACCACGGACGATCTGGAAGCCATCAAGGCAGAGCTGGAGAAGTAAAGGAGTAAGCCATGAGCAAAACCATCATGGACGTGAGCCGCCATCAGGGCGTCATCGACTGGGCAAAGGTCAAGGCGTCCGGCAGAGTGGACGGCGTCATGATCCGCGCCATGGGCAACAGCGCAGAGGGCAAGCCCAGCAAGCCCTACACCGACCCGCAGTTTGCCCGCAACTACGCCGAGTGCAAGCGGCTGGGCATCCCCTGCGGCGTGTATGGCTACTTCAAGGCCATCAACCGGGAACAGGCCGACAAGGAGCTGACGTACTTCAAGAAGCTGCTCACCGGCAGGAGCTTTGACCTGCCGGTGGCCGTGGACATCGAGGACGAGGTGCAGAAGCCGCTGGGTAAGGCCGCGCTGACCGACCTGACAGCCTACATGCTGAACACGGTGGAAAGCTGGGGCGTGTACGCCATGCTGTACACCGGTTTGTGGTTTGGCAGCACCTTCCTGTACATGGGCGGTGCTGCGCTGAAACCCTACGACGTGTGGCTGGCGAGATACCCCAAAGACCAGCGCAAGACCAAGCCTGAGGATAAGCCCAAAACGGCGTTTGCCTTTGGCATGTGGCAGTACACAAGCACTGCCCGCGTGCCCGGCGTGAGCACCAATGTTGACATGAGCCACGCATACAAGGACTACGCGGCGATCATCCGGCGTGCCGGGCTGGGCGCGGTGAAAGGAGCAGAAAAGTGAACAAGGTTATCTTTATCAGCCAGCCGATGAGTGGTCGCTCTTCCGATGAAATCAATGCAGAGCGCCGCAGAGTGATCGAGATTGCCCGGCAGAAGTTTGGCAAGGTCGATGTACTGGAGACCTTCTTTGATGATTTCGGCCCCGCCGCAAAGCCGCTGGACTATCTGGCCAGGAGCATTGAGTTTCTTGCAAAGGCCGATGTGGCAATCTTTGCTCCGGGCTGGCAGAATGCGCGCGGCTGCCGCATTGAGCACCAGTGCGCCGAGGACTACGGCATCCCCGTGATGGAGGTATGAGAACGTGAAAGATTATTTCTGCATGGCGGTGGGTGCGCTGGGCGCTGCGTTTGCCAGCCTGTTTGGCGGGTGGGACGCAGCGCTGCAGACGCTCATCATCTTTATGGCCATCGACTACATCACCGGGCTGATTGTGGCAGGAGTGTTCCATGCAAGCCCCAAAACCAAAAGCGGCACGCTGGAAAGCCGCGCAGGCTGGAAGGGCCTGTGCCGCAAGGGCGAAACGCTGCTGATCGTGCTGGTGGCCTGCAGGCTGGATGCCGTGATAGGTTCCACCCTTGTGCGGGATGCCGTTGTAATCGGCTTTATCTGTAACGAGACCATTTCCATCATTGAAAACGCGGGCTTGATGGGACTGCCGATCCCGGCAGCAATCACCAAGGCTGTGGACATTTTAAAGCAGCGCTCGGAAACCGAGCAGAAAGGATAAGCTCTTATGAATGAATTTCTGAAAGTCGCACTCACTGCCTGCATCCCTGCAATGACCGTCATTTTTGGCTGGGGCCTGAACAAGGGTGTCAGTATTGCAAACGGCTACATCAACAACAAGTTTGCGCAGACCTGTCTCCAGAATGCCGCCAACGCGGTGTTCAACGCCGTCCAGTATGTCAACCAGACCTACGTTGATGCCCTGAAGGAACAGGACAAGTTCGACGAGGACGCGCAGCGCATTGCCTACAACCGTGCACTGACCGCAGCGAAGAAAGCCCTGACGCAGGAGACCATCACGTTCATCAAGGAGACCTTTGGCGACCTCGACAGCTACCTGAAGCCGATGATCGAAGCTCAGGTGCGCAGCCAGAAAACCTATATGTGACGTTTTCGCGGCATCACGAAAATGTTAACGCCAATAAAGTCATAGTATAGCAGCAGCCCCGGGGAGCCTGACGGCTCCTCGGGGCTGCTGCTTAGTGGGGCATGTGGCGGTAAAAGGAACAGGGAATATAAAGAAAGATGGCGGCGGGGAAAACGGTGACTGTCGGGTTCGACTGGCGTTTTGGTTTGCCCACCACAAACAAAGCTCCCCTGCCGCTTTGCGGCAGGGGAGCTTTTGCTTTGCAGTCCCGGCGATGAGGAACCGAACAGTACGGGGCGGTTGCTGAGCGCTGCGGGTTATAGCTCCCAGCGTCTGCTCATTTTTTTACCCTCATCTTTTCCGGGTTTCTGCGTGAAAGAACGTAAAATCTGCGTAAACGGCGAATCTCGCGTATTGAACCATCCTCTCAGGGATGGTATGTCTCTTTTAACAAGAGGGAAGAAGCGGATGAAAAACACGCCGCGCGGCGGATCGTGAGGAACTGGTCCATTATCGGCGTTGTGCCGGCCAGCGCCGTGGAAAGCGGCATGAACGCCGTGCAGGCCAACACGATCATGCTGCTGGCGCTGTTTGCGGTGATCCTGTTCGGAATGAGCAAGATCTTTCACGATGAGTCAAAAACGCGCCGTGAGCGGGCGGAAACTGAAAAGCAGGAGCTGCAGCGCCGCAAGGAAATTGCTGACGAGATGTTCGAAGGAATGGCCCGTCTTGTAGACCGCTTTGCCATCTGCGACCTTGACACCGACCACTACGAACAGCATGAAAGAAAAAAGAAGATATTTACCCGGCGGAAGGCTCCTTTCGGGAGCTGCGGGAAGAGATCTCCCGCAAGTATGTTGCCCTGACCGACGGCGAAAATGCCAAGCTTACCCAGATGCTCTCGCCGGAAAACCTCCGTGCCCAGATCAAAACATCGGACGACTGCCTCAAGTTCGAGTACGCCGCCCGCGACAGAAGCACCTTCTTGATGATGACGGTGGTGCCCTGCGGCTGGGAAAACGGGCGGCTCACCCGTGTGATGATGATCGCGCAGGACATGGGCTGGCAGCACATGCTGCAGGAGCTTGCAAATACCGATGCGCTCACCGGACTGCTGAACAAGCGGTATTTCGATGCGGTGTAAGACGCTGCTGCACGGGTCCGGACCTGTGCGGCAGCGTCTTTTTGCTGCCGGGTTCCGGAAAAATGCCGGGACAGCCGGGAAAAAACAACTCTTAAAAAATTTGAGGGCAGCTTCTGCGGTATAACAGTGCCATCGAAAGACATCCGGCATTTCAGCCGAAAAAGAAAGGAAACTGTACGATGGAAAACAACCGCAGAATGAAGACCAGCATGATCGTAAAAGCTCTGGAGGCAACGGGAGCCGACTTCTATGTCTGCTCGGATGATATCATGGACCGCGTGATCGTTCCGCATCCCATCCCGCACGGACCGCAGGTAAACATGGAGCTGCTGGTCATCGGCCGTGCTCAGAACATCCGTTTTCAGGTCAGCGGCCTGCTCAACGACATCCCGAAACGGAACCGAGCCGCTGTTCTGGAGGTCTGCAATGACCTCAACTTCTACGCCACCTTCGCGAAATTCCTCATCGGCATCGACGACTCTGTGGACATGGAATACAACATTCCCGGATCGTGCCCGGCCGCCTGCCTGAATAAGGTCTGCCTCGATGTCCTTGCAGATGCAGCGACGACTCTGGACGATAATTACAGCGACCTGCTCAAAGTGATGTGCCAGGAGGACGGCCTTGACGGGCAGGATGACGAGGAGGGAGAAATGCCCGCAGACGGGGAGACGGACGACGAAGAAGAGGAAGAGGAGGAAAACTGGGAAGAAGCAGATGACAGCGATGATTATGATGATGACGCGCAGGAGGAGGCGGACATGGCGGAAGACTGAGCCGGACAGCGCCTTGTAAAAACGCTTTTTCGCAAAAAAACACCGCCGTACAGGGAAAATTCTGTACGGCGGTGTTCTTATGATCCTCTTACAGATGCATCAGGCTGCGCTGCTGGTCCGCACGGAACTTGAGCGCTGCCGCGATAAAGGCCTTGAACAGCGGGTGAGCGCGGTTCGGGCGGCTCTTGAATTCGGGGTGGAACTGGGCGCCCAGATGGAAGTCGCGGCCGGGCAGCTCCACGGTCTCCACCAGATGGCCGTCAGGGCTGGTGCCGGAGATGACCAGACCGGCGTCCTGCATTTCCTGACGGAAATCGTTGTTGAACTCGTAGCGGTGGCGGTGGCGCTCCCAGATCTCGCTTTCACCGTAGCACTCGGCCATTTTGGTGCCGGGAGCCACCTTGCACGGGTACTTGCCCAGACGCATGGTGCCGCCCTTGGGGATGTTGCCCTGCTGATCCGGCATCAGGGAGATGACGTTGTGCGCGCCGTCCGGGGTGAACTCGCTGGAGTTGGCGTCGGCGTAGCCCAGCACATTGCGGGCAAATTCCATCACCATGATCTGCATACCAAGGCAGATGCCGAAATAGGGAACATTGTTTTCACGGGCGTACTGAGCGGCCTGGATCATGCCCTCGATGCCGCGGTCGCCGAAGCCGCCGGGCACGATGATGCCGTCCACATCGGCAAAGGCTTCCTTGCAGGCGGCCTGATCGGTCAGGTCTTCACTTTCCACCCACTTGATCTCCACCTGGCTGTCGTTCTCAAAGCCGGCATGGTACAGGCTTTCCATCACGGAGAGGTAGGCGTCGTGCAGCTTGACATACTTGCCCACCAGCGCGATGGTGCAGGTCTTGCTGCGGGTGGCGATGCGGCTCACCACCTGCTTCCACTCGGTCAGGTCGGCAGGGGGCACATCCAGCTTGAGCTTCTGCACCACCACGTCGTCCAGACCGCCCGTGTGCAGCATCAGCGGGCACTGATACAGGCTGGGCATGGTCAGGTTTTCGATGACGCACTCCGGCTTGACATTGCAGAAGGTGCTGATCTTGCGGCGGATGTCGCCGCCCACGCTGCCGTCGGCGCGCAGGATGATGATGTCGGGGTTCACGCCCATGCCCTGCAGCTCCTTGACCGAGTGCTGCGCCGGTTTGGACTTATACTCGTCCGAGCCGGAGATGTAGGGCACCAGCACAACATGGATGTAGCAGCAGTTGTCGCGGCCCTGCTCCAGACCCACCTGGCGGATGGCCTCCAGGAAGGGCTGGCTCTCGATGTCGCCGGTGGTGCCGCCGATTTCGGTAATGACCACGTCGGCCTCGGTGGAGGAAGCCAGATTGTAGATATAGCTCTTGATCTCGTTGGTGATGTGGGGGATGATCTGGACGGTCTGGCCGAGGTAAGCGCCCTGACGCTCCTTGTTCAGCACGTTCCAGTACACCTTGCCGGTGGTCAGGTTGGAGTACTTGTTCAGGTTTTCGTCGATGAAGCGCTCATAGTGGCCCAGATCCAGATCGGTCTCGGTGCCGTCATCGGTCACGAACACCTCGCCGTGCTGCAGCGGGCTCATGGTACCGGGGTCCACGTTGACGTAGGGGTCCAGTTTCTGGCTGGCGACCTTCAGGCCGCGGCATTTGAGCAGGCGTCCCAGCGATGCGGCTGTGATGCCCTTGCCAAGACCGGAGACAACGCCGCCGGTCACAAAGATGAATTTGGTTTGTTTTTCTGCCATAAAATTACTTCCTCCTCTATCAAAATCAAGTCAAATCAGATTCAGAATACTTTCCGGGGGAACGCCCTCGCCCTCAGGTTCACGGCCTCGCCCTCTCCGTCCGCTCACGTTGTTCGCGTCCACCTCTCCCAAAGGGAGAGGCAAGAAGCGTTACGGTCAGGCCCTTGGCTCCCCCTTTGGGGGAGCTGGCAAACCCGTAGGGTTCGACTGAGAGGGCGAGCCTGCTGACCATCAGGGTCTTTCTCCAACCCAGTATTATACACCCATGTCCTCATAAGAATCAAGCACTTCCTGCGCGACCTCGGTGCGGTCGCGGCGGGTGTCCATGGCCTGCTTCTCAATGTAGTGGTGGGCTTCGGCTTCGGTCAGGTGTTCATGCTCGATCAGACAGCACTTGGCACGGCTGACCAGCCGTACCTGCGCGATCTTTTCCTGCAGGCGGGCGTTCTCCTGCCGGGCGCGCTGCAGCCGGTGATTGCCGGCTTCGGCCATGTGCATCACCTGCATGAAGAACGCGGTGCTGAAGGGTTTGCCCAGCACCAGCACGCCCTGATCGCTCAGGGGGCCGAGCAGCTGCTCGGCCTGCGCGGCCTTGACCAGAAACACCACGCCGGCGTCGGTTTTTTCCACCGCGTTGATGCACACTTCGTGCCCGAACTCGTCGGGCAGGGGAGAGTTGACCACGATCAGTTCAAAGTCGGATTCAGTCATCCTGCGCCGGGCTTCCGCTCCGCTGGGGATGATCACCGGGCGGCTGTAGCCCATTTCGGTCAGCCGCGCGGAGATATACTCGTTAGAGCTTGCACCGGCGCTTATGATCAGTGCACGTCCCATTTTCCTCGCTCCTTTCTCCTACGTTCGGTTCCGGTAGGGGTCAGATGGCGTTGAAATAGTGGACGCGCTCGTACTCGGCGGGGTCGGCTGCATTTTTCAGTGCTTCGCACCGCTTGAGTTCCTCGGTAAAGTAGCGGGCCGCCAGCTCTTCGGGCAGCACCCGGTGCAGAAATTCGCTCTCCTCGGCAGCCTGTACGGCTTCTTCCAGCGTGGCGGGCAGCATTTCCAGCCCAAGGCCCTCGGCTTCGCCGGGGCGGAACAGGTTCTTGTTGACCGGGGGCTGCAGGATCATCCGGTTGTCGATGCCGTCCAGACCGGCCGCCAGCACCAGACCGATGGCCAGATAGGGGTTGCAGGCGGGATCCGGGCTGCGCAGTTCCATGCGGCAGTTGTCGCCCTTTACCTGCGGGATGCGCACCAGCTGGCTGCGGTTCTGGCGGCTCCAGCTCACATAGCGGGGGGCCTCGTCGCAGCCGAAGCGCTGGTAGCTGTTGGGCAGGGGATTGGTGAACACGGTCAGCTCCCGGCTGTGGGCCAGCACGCCTGCCATAAAGCTGCCGGCGATGCTGTCCGGGGCAATGTCGCCCTCGAACAGGTTCTTGCCGTCCATGTAGAGCGACAGGTTGATGTGCAGGCCGCTGCCCGCCTGATCCGGCAGGGGCTTGGGCAGAAAGCTGGCATGGATGCCGCTGCGCATGGCGATGGCCCGCACGATCTGTTTGAACATCATCACGTTGTCGGCGGTCTTGAGGGGGCCTGCATGGTGGCAGTCGATCTCGTTCTGGCCGTTGCCGCTCTCGTGGTGGCTGTGCTGCGGCGCCATGCCCATCTGCTCCATGGTCAGGCAGATATCGCGGCGCAGGTTTTCGCCCGCATCCAGCGGCGCTACGTCGAAATAACCGCCGAAATCGATGGGAATGCGGGTGGGGCGGCCCCGGTCGTCGTTCTCGAACAGGTAGAACTCGCACTCCGCGCCCACATTGCAGGTCAGCCCCAGTTTGCGGAACTTGCGGTTCACGCTGCGCAGAAAGCCACGGCAATTGCCGCCGAAGGGCTGGTCATCCGGCTTCTGCACGTCGCAGAAGAACTGCATCACCCGGCCCTCGGTTGGGCGCCAGGGCAGGATGGTCACAGTAGACAGATCCGGCCGCAGCACAAGGTCGCTTTCCTCCACATGCATGAAACCGGCAATGGAGCTGCCGTCGAAGCACACGCCGTCCTGCAGCGCCTTGGGCAGGTCGCTGGCCAGCACGGCGATGTTCTTCTGGGTGCCGAAGATATCGCAGAACGCGAACCGCACGAATTTGACGTTGTTGTCCTCGACAAAATCAAGGATATCCTGTTGGGTCGAATAGCTCATAGTTGTTTCCCTTTCAAATAAAACGCCCAAAGGCCTGCCCTCATTACGGGAGCAGGTCTTCAGGCTGGTGTAAGAAATAGGAAAAGGAGAATGTCGAAATTGATTCCGCAGCCTACGGATGCTTATTCTGTTACGCTGCGATGTTGATATCAGACGTAGTAGAGCATCTTGCTGTAGCTGGGCAGGGGCCAGTAGTCCTCGCCGCACACAGTCTCGGCGTCGTCTGCTGCGGCACGCAGGGCGTCCATGGCGGGCAGCACGTTGTCGTGGAAAGCAACAGCCTTGTCGGCCTCGGTGGGCAGAGCCTTGGCGGCATCCACGGCATCCTGCAGGGTGTCGATGGCGTCGCTCATGGCGTCGGCGTCGGCGGACAGACGGCCCAGGGTCTTGGTCTCGCTGCGCACGCTGATGCTCTCGCTGACGGCCAGCTTGGAAGCGGCGGTGTTGGCCACCTCGCTCATGTAGGAGTTGACGGCGGGCAGCAGCTGCTTGCGGGCCATCTCCAGCATGGTCAGGGCCTCGATGTTGATGATCTTGGCGTAGTGCTCCATCTCGACCTCGTAGCGGCTCTCCATCTCCACCTTGGTCAGCACGCCGAACTCTTCCATCAGGGCGATGTTCTTGGGTGCAATCAGGGCAGGCAGGGCAGCGGGGGCGTTCTTCTTGTTGGGCAGGCCGCGCTTTGCAGCTTCCGCTTCCCACTCGGCGGAGTAGCCGTTGCCGTTGAAGATGACGCGGCGGTGGTCGCGGATGGTACGCTTGACCAGTGCGATGGCGGCGGCGGTGAAGTCCTCGGCACCTTCCAGCTCATCGGCATAGCCCTTCAGCTCCTTGGCGACGGCGGTGTTCAGGATGGTGTTGCAATCGCTCAGGTTTTCGGCAGAGCCGGGCATACGGAACTCGAACTTGTTGCCGGTGAAGGCGAAGGGAGAGGTGCGGTTGCGGTCGGTGGTGTCCTTGCTGAACTTGGGCAGAACGTCCACGCCCAGATCCATCTTCATCTTGACGGGGCCGGCATAGGGAGAATCAGAAGCGATGGCGTCGATGACGGCCTCCAGCTCTTCGCCCACGAAAATGGAGATGATGGCCGGAGGTGCCTCGTTGGCGCCCAGACGGTGATCGTTGCCCGGAGTAGCCACGGAGGTGCGCAGCAGGTCGGCGTACTCGTCAACTGCCTTGATGACAGCAGCCAGGAAGATCAGGAACTGCAGGTTCTCCATGGGGGTGTCGCCCGGGTCGAGCAGATTCTCGTGGGTGGTGGACATGGACCAGTTGTTGTGCTTGCCGGAGCCGTTGACGCCTTCGAACGGCTTTTCATGCTGCAGGCAGACCAGGCCGTACTTGGGAGCGATCTTCTTCATCATCTCCATGGTCAGCAGGTTGTGGTCGATGGCAACGTTGGTGGTGTCGAAGATGGGGGCCAGCTCATGCTGGCAGGGAGCAACTTCGTTGTGCTTGGTCTTGGCGGGAACGCCCAGCTTCCACAGCTCTTCATCCAGTTCCTTCATGAACGCGGACACTTCGGGGCGGATGACGCCGAAGTAGTGCTCTTCCAGCTCCTGACCCTTGGCAGAGGGAGCGCCGAACAGGGTGCGGCCAGTGAGGATCAGATCCTGACGGGCCTCGTAGTCTTCCTTCTTGATGAGGAAGTACTCCTGCTCGGGGCCGACGGTGGTGGAAACGTAGTCCACGTCCTTGCCGAACAGCTTCAGGATGCGGATGGCCTGACCGGACAGCGCGTTCATGGAGCGCAGCAGGGGAGTCTTTTTGTCCAGAGCCTCGCCGGTGTAGCTGACGAATGCGGTGGGGATGCACAGCACGTCATCCTTCACGAATGCGTAGCTGGTGGGGTCCCATGCAGTGTAGCCGCGGGCCTCGCAGGTGGCGCGCAGACCGCCGGAAGGGAAGGAAGATGCATCGGGCTCGCCGCGCACCAGCTCCTTGCCGGAGAACTCCATGATGGCGGTGCCGTCGCCCACAGGGGAAACAAAGCCATCGTGCTTCTCACTGGTGATGCCGGTCAGCGGCTGGAACCAGTGGGTGTAGTGGGTGGCACCCAGCTCCATGGCCCAGCGCTTCATGACGCTGGCCACGACGTTGGCCACCTCGATGTCCAGCGGAGCGCCCTTGTGCAGGGTGTTCTTCAGGCTCTTATAAGTAGCGCTCGGCAGGCGCTCCTTCATTACGTGTTCGTTAAAGACCTTGCTGCCGTAGATTTCCATAACATTTGCTGCCATAAATCCTACTCCTTACTTGATCTTATTTTCTTTCCCTTCCGTCTATCGTTCCGGGCTGCCGCAAAATGCCGTGCCCGGAACACGAAAGCGTTTTAACAAAAACGGCGCTGCGAGTCAGGAGGTGACCCACAGCGCCGTTGCTGTCTATGGTTTGATTATAGTCCCGGCCGGGCAAAAACGCAATTGACAAAACTGACGATTCTGTACAAACGCATTCCTGAATTTTTGGAACAACCGCGATTGGTATGACTTTATATAACCTGGAACAGGAAGAACTTGAGGTAATTCGTCTCCGGCACGCCCCACAGGATGGGGTGATCCGGCGCCTGCTGCTTCACTTCGATCTGCCGCAGCTGACGGTGTGCGTCCTTTGCAGCGGCGTGCAGCATCTTGATGAACAGCTCTTCGGTGGCAAAGTGGGAGCAGCTGGCCGTGGCCAGATATCCGCCCCGGGGCAGCAGCTTCATGGCGCGGTAGTTGATCTCCTTGTAGCCGCGCATGGCGTTTTCCACCGTGCGGCGGGCCTTGGTAAAGGCCGGCGGGTCAAGGATGATAAAGTCGTAGGGGTGGCCCTCTTTTTCCAGGCGCGGCAGCAACTCGAAGGTATCCTCGCAGAGGAAATCCATATTGTCAAGGCCGTTGCGCTCGGCGTTGCGCTGCGCCATGGCGATGGCTTCGGCGCTGATGTCCGCTGCCGTCACCCGTGCGGCCCCGCCCTTGGCAGCGTTCAGTGCAAAGCTGCCGGTGTGAGTAAAGCAGTCCAGCACGGTGTGCCCGGCTGCGATGCGTGCCACGGCCCGGCGGTTGTATTTCTGGTCGAGGAAGAAGCCGGTCTTCTGGCCGTTCTCAAAGTCCACATGGTAGTAAACGCCGTTCTCGCAGATCTCGGTCTGGGTGCTGGCGGGGTGGGACTCGCCGGGCAGGTCGAACCAGCCCTTGTTCTGCTCCAGTCCTTCCTTGGCGCGCAGAGCTTCGTCGTTGCGCTCGTAGATGCCGTCGATGGTCTGGCCGTCGGCACGCAGCACTTCGGCCAGAATGGGGAACAGCACCGGCTTGAGCTTTTCCATGCCGACGCTCAGGGTCTGGGTGACGAGGATGTTGCTGAACCGGTCCACCGTCAGGCCGGGGAACTGGTCGGCCTCGCCGAAGATCACCCGGCAGGCGGACAGGTCGTCCGGCTCCAGAACGGTCTTGCGGTAGGCCCAAGCGTACTCCACCCGGCGGCGCCAGAAAGCAGCGTCAAAGGTGTCGTTGGCATTGCGGGAAATGAGCCGCACCCGGATCTTGCTTTTCAGCGAGACGAAGCCGGTGCCGAGATAGGAGCCTTTGGGGCTGACCACGTCGGCGAGGGTGCCGTTCTCCGGCTCAGACTCCGGCGCTTCAAGGATGTCGTTCTCGTACACCCACGGGTGTCCGCCCACCAGCAGGCCTTCGGCATGTTTGCTGACTTTATAGACAGGATAGCTGCGTTCTTTCATAGAGATCTCCTTTATGCTTGGCAGGGAACTCCCTCAGTCAATGCCTGACGGCATTGCCCGCTCCCTCTGAGATGGAGCCTTATCGCGTGGCGGGAAAGTTTGCCCTCAGCACCAAAAGCCTCCCTCCTAGAGGGAGGTGGCATCGCGCAGCGATGACGGAAGGAGTTCGTTCCTCTTTTCAAATTCACCCCTTTATAATAGCATAGATCCATGTTATTATAAATAAGAAATTTCGAAAAAAGAGAAAGAAGGCATCTGTGATGGAGATCGAACGCAAATGGATGGTGAACGGCTGGCCCGAAAACCTGCCCCTGAAGGAAGAGTTTGCCATGCGGCAGGGATATATCAGCGTGCGGCCCACCGTGCGCATCCGGGAAGAAGCCCTTACCGGCGGCAAGACGGAGTATATTCTTTGCTTCAAATCCGGCGGCGGCCTTGCCCGGGAAGAGATCGAGCGCAGCATCGACAAGGCTCTGTTCGATGACCTCGAGCACAAGATCATCGGGAAACCCCTCATCAAAAAGATCCGCCGGAGCTATACGCTTTCCGACGGATCTGTACTGGAAGTGAACCATGTGGACGAAGGCCGGCCCACCGAGTTCTGGTATGCCGAAGTGGAGTATCCCACAGTGGAAGCAGCCCGGAGCTGGCAGCCGGAACGCTGCGGTCTTGGCGCTTACCTCAGTGACGAAGTGACCGACCAGCCCGGCCAGAGCATGGGCGCTTACTGGGAGCAGACAAGAGGGTGAGTGGGAAAAGGCCTTGCTCTCGGTGGCTGGGATGGCGTCGATCAGGCGGTTGGCTTCCGCTGCGTTGATGACCGGCCGCAGTGCGATCTTCGGGTTGTCGGCGGGCGCGTACAGCGTGCCGGACTGATACAGCGGCTCCAGCACATAATAAGGATGCGCGGCGTCCAGCCCCTCGAATTTCCGCGTAACAAGGTCTTTTACCCGGCACACACCCAGACTGCCGTAGACAACATACTCACCCGTTTTGAACATCCGGAAAACCTCCCAAAACCCGCGCGGCACAAGGAAAACGGCTGCGGCTTCCTGCCCGGCGCAGCGGGAAACAAAGCAGGAAACTGCAGAGAAACTTTTGTAAGAGACAAAACGTATCTACGATAGATTATACCACAATATGAGAAGCACCCGCAAAGGACAAAACGGAGAAAATCCGGCGCGGAACGCCGGCTTTCCGGGGGCAAAGTGCGCAGAAAACTCCTGGCCCTCGGTATCCGCTGGCGCTTTGCCGCTAAATCTGATACAATAACAGCGTTACCCGTCAAGCCTGCCTGCAGGGCAGAGAAAGGACTGAACCGCTACGAAGAAAACAAAACTCAAACTGGAACTGCAGTACAACTCGCCGGTGATCCTCACCTTTTTTCTGCTCTCGGCAGGGGTGCTGCTGCTGGATGGCTTTACCGGCGGGTGGAGCACCATACACCTGTTCTGCGTTTACCGCTCCTCACTGAAAGACCCGCTGTTCTACATCCGGCTGTTCGGCCATGTGCTTGGTCATGCCAACTGGGATCATTTCCTCAATAATATGCTGCTGCTTCTGGTAGTCGGCCCGCCCATGGAGGAAAAATACGGCAGCATCCCGCTGCTCAAAGGCATTGTGCTCACGGCTTTCGTCACCGGCGTGCTGCAGTGCATGCTGTTCCCGCATTCGGGGCTGCTGGGCGCGTCCGGCATCGTGTTCATGCTCATCATGCTGTCGTCGCTGGCAGGCTTTTCCGGCGGCATCCCGGTCACGATGCTGCTGGTGGGTGCGCTGTATTTCGGCCAGCAGGTGTACGATATCGTGTTCGTGCACGATAATGTGGCAAACTTCATGCACATTGCGGGCGGGTTGTGCGGCACGGCCTTTGGCTACTACAGCGCGCTGCATCGCCGCCGCCGTCCGGCAAAGGCAGCCCGCTTCCAGAAAAGCAGCCGCAGATGAGCGTATAGCGTAATAGAGAAACAACAAAGCCCGCAGACGGGAAATTCCGTCTGCGGGCTTTGTGTATCCGGTGTTATGCGGCGTTGAGCAGCTCATCCGGGTTTTCAATGGCGTCCTCGATGACCTCATCGGCGGGGTCCTGCTCCGCTTCGTCCGGGGAAGCGAAGAAGCTGCGGATCGCATCGCGGATCAGCAGCAGGTTGTCATCCAGATCGGCGTCCTCGCTGATCAGTTCCTGCACCATTTCCGGCTTGTCGGTGATCACGTCGTCCACGCCGAGGCTCAGCATGTTGCTGGCGTCCTCTTCCCGGTTGACCGTCCATGCGGAGATGGTCTTGCCGCGCTTGTGGATCTGCTGCACCATGCCGGAGGTGATAAAGGTGGCTTCAACGCTGAAGAAATCAGCCTCGGGCAGGTCGTAGAAGCTGCCAACGCCCAGCGCGAGGATATAGCCGGTTTCGATCTCCGGGTCCAGTTCCTTCACCTTGCACAGCGTTTCGTAGCTCTGCGAGGTGATGACGCAGTCCTTCTCGAAGCCTTTTTTCCGGATGATGCGCACCGTTTCCGCTTCCAGCTCCGGTGTAGCGGCGTTGGGCTTGATCTCAATGTTCAGCTGGATCTTACCTTTGCACAGGTCCAGCACTTCTTCCAGCGTGGGGATCTTCGTTCCGGCATACTTTGCGCTGAACCACCGGCCGGCGTCGAGCTTCCGTACCTCATCGTAAGTCAGATCGTAGATATAGGCATTCCGGCCGGTGCAGCGGCGCAGGCTGGCGTCATGCGTTACCATGACCACGCCGTCCTTTGTCATCTGCACGTCCAGCTCGGCGCGGTCGCTGCCGTGGTCGATGGCCAGCTGAAAAGCGGGCAGGGTGTTTTCCGGCGCTGCGGAGGAGTAGCCGCGGTGGGAGGTGATGACAGGTGCCGTACCGCCCAGCAGGGAGAGCAGCTCGTCATCTTTCGGGAGTACGAGATACACCAGCGAGAGCAGCAGGGTCAGCACGGTAGCACCCGCAATGGAAGCTGCAATGACCGCTTTGCCGCTGGTGCGCCAGCGTCTGCCGGAGACCGGCTGCTCCAGCTCGAAGGGGACATGCCCCCGCAGATGGTAGTACAGCAGCGCAAGGATGGAACACTGCGCGGCGGTGATGCTGCAGTCGATCAGAAACTGGAAAAAGGGCAGCTCGATCAGCAGCGAGGCCCGGGACATGGCGAACATGGCCTGTGTGCTCTGCATGCCGACCGCAAGGATCACGCCGTACAGCGGAAGAATGACAATGCCGCTCAGCAGCGCTGCCCGGAATACCGCCGAAAGGTTCCACCGCGCCAGAAGCAGAAACACCCGCACCAGACGCCTGCGCACATAGCAGACACTCTCTTTGACAGACTGCCAGAGACTTTTGCGCTCCAGCACAAACAGCGGCAGCACCAGCACCCAGGTGAGACACAGCAGCAGGATCAGAATACAGGCTGCGGCATAAAGCGCGTGATACCGCGCGTTTGCCCGGATGACGCCCAAAATGTACTCCGGAACGGCCAGCTGAGTGATATAGTCTGAAGTGAGAAAGAAACTGGTAAAGGGGATCAGCACGGCGCTGTATAACAACACCGGCCAGTTCCACGGCAGAAACGCATGCCGGATGTCCAGCAGGGAACTGCGCAGCAGCGGCCCGAAGCGGATCTTCCCGCCCCGGCGGGCCAGTTCCAGCCCATGGAGCAGGACGGAAAATTCGTACAGGGTCCAGAACGCCGTCAGGATAGCGATGAGCGCAATGCACCCGATGATGGCGGGGGAGGTGAAGATGTCGGAAGCATTGTTGTTGCTCAGATAATGCATGGGGGCAAAACGGAGCGTCAGCGACCAGAGCTGCTGCATCAACGGCACAAAAAGCACGCTGGTGGCCAGCCGGTACAGGATGACCGATGCAACGAGCGGCGTCTCGGCCCGGTGCAGAAGAGCCTTGGCAGATTGCCGGAACGAGTGATATGTCCGGTTGGCTTCATGGAGAACGGTGAAAGGATTTTTCAAATTTGACCCGACCTTTTTTGCATCCGCAGCGCGGCAGGGCAGCCGGCTGCATGGATTTTTTACATGGATTTGACTTTGCTTTCCTATTATATAATATAGTATCATAAACAAATCCAAAAGAAAATGCACCCGGCAGGTGCACAATCACCAAAAATGAGAGAAATTTTTTGTCGGCAGGAGCCGGAACGAAATTCTCTTTTCAAAAAGCAAAACAGGCCGGAAACGATGATTCGTTAAAAATTTAGAAAACGCGCCGCGACAGATGTTGATTTGCATGGACTTTTATAGAATCTCTTGCAATTTATTGGAAAATTCAGTATAATAAAACCAATTTTGAAAGCTCACACAGACAACCAGGAGGTCTTATCATGGCTTCAAAGATCAATAAGGGAGAAATCCTCGCCAAGTTTTTTGATGACGGGGAATACACCGCGCTGTTTGCTGACGGTGCAGTGAGCGCTGCCTGCGGCTATGCGGCAGGTCAGCAGGCTTACGCTGTTTACCAGAACGGCGAAGCCGTCACCGTAAAGGATGTCGAGAAGAACATCAAGGTTCTGGAGATGGCCGCTCAGACCGGCTGCCCGGTGGTCACATTCTACAACTCTGTCGGCGCTAAGCTGGCCGAGGGTCTGGATGTGCTGACCGCTGCTGCAAAGCTGAACGCGCAGATCGCAAAGGTCTCCGGCGTGATCCCGCAGGTGGCTGTGGTTCTGGGCGTGTGCGGCGGCACCAGCGCACTGGGCGCTGCAGCTGCAGACGTCTGCATTATGGCCGAGGGCGCAGAGCTGTTCTTCACCGCTCCGTTCACCTCCGCTGCCAAGGGCGATAAGGTCGCCGATGCAGGTTCCGCCGCTGCTGCCGCAAAGGCAGGCGTGGCCGCTATCGTGGCTGCCTCTGCTGAGGAAGCTGCCGAGAAGGCTGCCCACATCGTGGGTCTGCTGCCGGCCAACAACCTCACCGGCCCGGCTATCTTTGAATTTGAGCAGCCCGCTGCTGCCCTCACCGCCGGCGTCGAGCCTGCAAAGGCTGCCGCCGCTGTGGTGGACAAGGACAGCGCCGTGGAGCTGTTCGCGGGCTTCGGCAAGTCTGTCTACACCGCATTTGCCACCGTGGGCGGCAACGCTGTGGGCGTAGTGGCTACCGGCAAGAACCTGTGCCACAACTGCGTGGCCAAGGCTTCCCGCTTTGTGCGCCTGTGCGACGCCTTCAGCGTGCCGGTAATCACCATTGTGGACACCGAGGGCTTTGTGCCCAGCGTCTCTGATGACATCGCAGGCGGCATCCGCGAGGCTGCCCGTCTGGCTGCCACCTACGCCGACGCCACCACCGCAAAGGTGGCTGTGCTGGCCGGTAAGGCTGTCGGCCCCGTGTACACTGCTCTGGCTTCTGCCGATCTGCGCATCGCTGTGGAAGGCTGCGTTGTCAGCGCACTGGAGCCCAGCGCCGCTGTCAGCGTTCTGTACAAGAGCGAGATCGATGCTTCCGACAACATCATCGCCGCCACCAAGGCCAAGGCTGCCGAGTACACCGCTGAGGTGTGCAGCGCCGCCAACGCTGTGGCTTCCGGCGCTGCCGACATGACCTGCGATGCAGCCAACGTCCGCGCAAGCGTGGTCGCTGCTCTGGAGCTGCTGAGCACCAAGCGCGCATCCCGCCTGCCCAAGAAGCACGGCAACATGGCTCTGTGATCGTTTGTACATTCATTTACAGGATACGATTTTGATTTGGAGGATTCTTCCATGAAGTACTACAATATTACCGTCAATGGCGTTGCTTACAGCGTCTCTGTTGAGGAGACCGCTGCCGGTGCAGCTCCTGTTGCTGCCGCCGCTCCTGCTGCTCCCGCTGCCCACAAGGCTCCTGCCGCTCCCGCCGCTGCTCCCAAGGCAGCTGCCGGTGCCGCCGGTGCTGTTGCCGTCAAGGCTCCCATGCCCGGCAACATTCTGGACGTCAAGGTCAGCGCCGGTGCATCCGTGAAGGCCGGCGACGTTCTGGTCATTCTGGAGGCCATGAAGATGGAGAACGAGATCGTGGCTCCGCAGGACGGCACTGTGGCATCCATCAACGTGAACAAGGGCGATACCGTCAACTCCGGTGACGTTCTGGTTTCCATGAACTAAGGGAGAGGTGACAACCATGGCCAAAAAGCCGATCAAAGTTACCGAGGTCGTCCTGCGCGATGCCCACCAGTCTCTGCTGGCCACCCGCATGACGATGGATGAGATGCGTCCCATCCTGCCTGAAATGGATAAGATCAACTACTTCTCCGTGGAGTGCTGGGGCGGCGCGACCTTCGACAGCTGCATCCGCTTCCTGGACGAAGACCCTTGGGAGCGCCTGCGCATCCTGCGCAAGGAACTGCCCCATCAGAAGCTGCAGATGCTGTTCCGCGGCCAGAACATGCTGGGCTACCGCCCCTACGCTGACGACGCTGTCGAGTACTTCGTGCAGAAGTCCGTTGCAAACGGCATCGACGTCATCCGCATCTTCGATGCACTGAACGACCCCCGCAACCTGCAGACTGCCATCAAGGCAGCCAACAAGGAAGGCGCTCATGTGCAGGGCTGCATCAGCTACACCCTGAGCCCTGTGCACAACAACGAGTACTTTGCAAGCTATGCCAAGACCCTCGAGGAGATGGGCGCAAACTCCATCTGCATCAAGGATATGGCCGGTCTGCTCACTCCGTACACCTGCTACGATCTGGTCAAGAAGCTGAAGGAGACCGTCAGCATCCCCGTTGACATCCACAGCCACTACACCGCAGGTCTGGCATCCATGTCCATCCTCAAGGGCATCGAGGCAGGCGCCGATATCATCGATACCGCCATGAGCCCCCTGAGCCTTGGCACCAGCCACATGCCCACCGAGAGCCTGGTCGCTGCCCTGCAGGGCACCGATTACGACACCGGTCTGGACCTGAAGCAGCTGAATGTCGTCCGCGCTTACTTTGCTAAGCTGCGTGAGAAGTACATCGCCAACGGCCAGATCAGCCCGAAGAGCCTGGGCGTCGATGCCAACACCCTGCTGTATCAGGTGCCGGGCGGCATGTTCTCCAACATGCTCAAGCAGCTGAAGGATGCCGGCAAGGAGGACAAGCTGGACGAAGTGCTGGCCGAGATCCCCCGCGTCCGCGAGGATGCAGGCTATCCGCCGCTGGTCACCCCCACCAGCCAGATCGTTGGCACGCAGGCCGTGTTCAACGTCATCCTGGGCGAGCGCTACAAGATGGTCACCAAGGAGTTCAAGGGCCTGGTCCACGGCGACTACGGCAAGACTCCCGCTCCCATCAAGCCCGAGTTCACCAAGAAGATCCTGGGCGACGAGCAGCCCATCACCTGCCGCTTTGCCGATACGCTGGCTCCCGAGATGGACAAGCTGAAGGCCGAGGCCGCCAAGTGGGCAACGCAGGAAGAAGATGTGCTGACCTACGCAATGTTCCCGCAGGTCGCACCCAAGTTCTTCGACAAGCGCAATGCCAAAAAGCAGGGCGTTGACGGCGATCATGTGGACTACACCAATCAGTCCCACCCCGTCTGAGTTCTGATCATTTCAAGAGCTTTCCGCTTCCGGCGGGAAGCTCTTTTTGCTTCCCGGTGCATTGACTTCCGGCGCCGGGAACCTTATAATGTTACTATAAATTGGAAAAAGCAGGAATTGGAGTGGGAAAGCATGAAAAGCATCACGCCGGAGCGCCTTGCAGGATTTACAGAGCGGGACTATGAGCTGACGTTCGGCATCACGGAGCAGGAGTTTGTCCGGATGCTCGCGGCGCTGGAAACAGCCTATGCAAAGGAGCACCGGCGCCGTCCCCGGTTTGTCAAGCTCACCATGCAGGACAAGCTCATCCTCACCCTGATCTACCGCAACCAGTACCGCAGCATGGAAAGCATTGCCCGGGAGTACGAGGTCTCCCGCGACAGCATCGCGGATAACATCCACTGGGTAGAACGCACGCTGCTGAATGCGGACCTGCTGAAAACCAGTGTTACCTGTGTCTACAAAACCAGCTGAGCTGCAAAGCTCCGGAACAGGCCTCTGATGGCTCTGCTCCGGGGCTTTTTGCATCCGGGCACCGAATCTGCGCCGCAGCGGGCGGGAACCTTGCTCTGCACCTTGAATTTTTGCGGAAAGAATAGTAAAATGATGCTATATGTATCGTAACATGGGTGCATGTACCCCAAAGCGGATACATATACGAAAAATGTCCGATCATTGACCAACGAAGAGAAAACAGGAGAGCGTATGATTTTGAGTATGACCGGCTTCGGCCGGGGGGCTGCTGTACGCAACGGCCGCGAGATCACGGTCGAGCTGCGCAGCGTCAATTCCCGCTACTTTGAATATTCATCCCGCATCCCGCGCACCTGCAGCTATCTGGACAGCCGCCTGAAAAAGCAGCTGAACGAGCGCATTACCCGCGGCAAGGTGGAGCTGAGCCTGACCGTGCAGAACGTGGACGCCGCCGACACCGTGGTAGCTGTCAACATGGAGCTGGCCCGCAGCTATCAGCAGGCCATGCGGGATATCTCGGAGCAGCTGGGCGTCAAGAACGACATCTCTGCCGGGGTGCTGACCCGTTTCCCGGATGTGCTGACCACCCGCCACGCCGATGTGGACGAAGAGCAGCTGTGGGAGGATGTCTCCGCCGTGACGGCGCAGGCGCTGGACCGCTTTGTGGCCATGCGCACCGCCGAGGGCGCCAAGATGAAGGCGGACGTGGAAAACCGTCTCAACTTCCTCGAGGAGTGCGTCGGCAAGGTGGAGACCCTGAGCGCCGGTCGGGTGGAAGCCTACACCAACCGCCTGTACGAGAAGCTCAAGGTGTTGCTGGAAGACCGCGACATCGATGATGCCAGGGTGCTGACCGAGGCCGCCATCTTCGGCGATAAGACCGCCGTGGATGAGGAGACCGTCCGTCTGCGCAGCCACATCGCCCAGTACCGCGATATCCTGCAGCTGGACGAGCCGGTGGGCCGTAAGCTGGACTTCCTGACCCAGGAGCTGAACCGCGAGACCAACACCATCGGCTCCAAGTGTCAGGATCTGGACATCACCCGCATCGTGGTGGACATGAAGGCGGAGATCGAAAAGATCCGCGAGCAGATCCAGAATCTGGAGTAACAGAAAAAACGACAGTTCGGAGGAATTTATGAAGCTGATCAACATCGGGTTCGGCAATATGGTCAGCGCAGGCCGCGTGGTGGCTGTGGTCAGCCCGGATTCTGCGCCGGTCAAGCGCCTTGTCAAGGAGGCGCGGGAGCGCGGGATGCTGATCGATGCGTCCTACGGGCGCAGCACCCGCGCGGTGCTGATCATGGATTCCGATCATGTAGTGCTCTCGGCGCTTCAGCCGGAAACGGTGGCCAACCGCGCGGCGGGGCAGGAGAGCAGAACGACAGCAGAGGAGGAACAGTCCCATGGCGAATGATAAGTATCTGTTTGTAGTTTCCGGCGCAGCCGGCACCGGCAAGGACAGTGTGGTCAGCGCACTGCGCAAGGCACACCCGGAGATCGAAAAAACCGTTTCTGCCACCACCCGTGCACCCCGCCCCGGGGAGCAGGAGGGCGTGGATTACTACTACCGCACCCAGGAGCAGTTCCGTCACCTGATCGAGACTGACCAGGTGGTGGAGCACAATTTCTACAATGGCAACTATTACGGCACTCTGCGCGCCGAGGTGGACAAGCGCCTTGCCGCACAAAAGGTGGTCGTGCTGGTCATTGACGTGCACGGCGCGGAGAATATCCGCCGCATGTTCCCGGGCGCTACCACCGTATTCCTGCTGCCGCCCTCCACCGAGGAACTGGAGCGCCGTCTGCGCGGCCGCGGCACCGAGACCGAGGCAAGCATTCAGGAGCGTCTGGCCACCGCCCGCGAAGAGTTGGCCCAGCAGGACAAATTCACCCTCAAGCTGGTCAACCGCGAGATCGATTCCTGCGCAGAGAAGCTGTATCAGGTCATCTGCAAGCGCATCGGCGCAGAAGAATAACACGTTGAAGGAGCTGGACGAATGCCCAAAACGGTAGGCGTTGCCGTCAGCAATGCGACCTTCCATTTCGATAAACTCTATACCTATGCCGTTCTGCCGGAACATCAGGAAATGGTGCGGCTGGGCAGCATGGTGCTGGTGCCCTTCGGCCGGGGCAGCCGCGCCCGCATGGGCGTGGTGCTGGCCTGCGACGCCGAGCCGGAAAATTCGAAGCTGAAATATCTGTTCGATGTGGCGCCGGCTTCGGCCTGCCTGACCCCGGAGCTGCTGCGACTGGTGCACTTTTTAAAGGAGCGCACCTTCTGCACCTACTACGAGGCCGTCAAGGCAGTCATCCCGTATGGCGCGCAGTACAAGCCCGCCGTGGCGGCGGACGGCGTGACCCCGGTGCTGCAAAAGCAGCTCACCCGCCACACCGAAAACTCCTACCGCCTTGCGGGGGAACTGCCCCAAAAGCCGAAGCCGACGGCCAAACAGCTGGCGGCGGTGGCGCTGCTGGGCGGCGGGCCGCGCACCCTGAACGAGCTGGAAGACAAGGGCATCAGCCGCGCCGTGCTGGATAACCTCTGTACCAAAGGGGTACTGGAATGCAGCAAGGTGAACAAATCCATCGATTTGTATTCGTCCATTCCGCTCAAAAACGACCCCATCGAGCTGACGAGCGAGCAGCAGGCGGCTTATGATGCCCTGCTGCCGAAGCTGGAAGACGACGCGCCCCACTCGGCGCTGCTGTACGGCGTCACCGGCAGCGGCAAGACGCTGGTGTTTTTAAAGCTCATTGCCCGGTGTCTTGCGCTGGGCCGGCGCGCCCTCGTGCTGGTGCCGGAGATCAGCCTGACGCCGCAGATGATCCTGCGGCTCAAGAGCCAGTTCGGCCGCCGCGTGGCGGTGCAGCATTCGGCGCTCAACCACACCGAACGCCTGCTGCAGTGGCAGATGATCCAGGACGGCGGAGCGGATATTGTTGTGGGCACCCGCAGCGCCATCTTTTCGCCGCTGGAAAACATCGGCCTTATCATCATTGATGAAGAGCAGGAGCACACCTACCGCTCCGAGTCCGCGCCCCGCTATTCCGCCCACGAGGTGGCGCGGCAGCGCGCGGCGGAGAACGGCGCGCTGCTGCTGCTGGCCAGCGCTACCCCCAGCACCGAGAGCTTTTATGCCGCGCAGCATGGCCGCACCCAGCTGGTGCGGCTCACCCAGCGCTACGGAGGCAACCCGCTGCCGAAGGTGCAGATCGTGGATATGCGGGCGGAGCTGGCTTCCGGCAACCCGCGGGAGATCAGCCTTGCATTGGAGGATGCCATCCGCCGGAACCTTGAAGCGGAAAAGCAGACCATCCTGCTGCTGAACCGCCGGGGCTACCAGACCATGGCCCAGTGCGAGGACTGCCGCGAGGTGCTCAAGTGCAGCCGGTGCAGCGTGCCCATGGTCTACCACAAATCGGCGCATAAAGTTTTGTGCCACTACTGCGGCAGCCAGATGGATCCGCCCGCGGTCTGCCCGGCCTGCGGCGGTAAGCTGCAGTACCGGGGGTTCGGCACCCAGAAGGCCGAAGAGGAACTGGAAAAGCTCTTTCCGCAGGCGCGGGTGCTGCGGATGGATCAGGACTCCACCGCCGCCAAGGATGCCCACGAAAAGCTGCTGGCAAAGTTCGCAAACCACGAGTATGACATCATGGTGGGCACCCAGATGGTGGCCAAGGGCCTCGACTTTGAGGATGTGACCCTTGTGGGCGTACTGGGCATCGATTCGCTGCTGTTTGCGCAGGGCTTTCGCGCGTATGAGAACGTGTTCAGCCTCATCACGCAGGTGGTGGGGCGCAGCGGCCGGGCGAAAGACCCCGGTTTTGCCATCATCCAGACCACCGACCCCGACAACCCGGTGCTTAACCTTGCCGCCGCGCAGGACTACGACGCCTTTTTCGAGCAGGAGATCGCCTACCGGAAACTGGGGTTGTACCCGCCCTTCTGCGGGCTGTGCGTCATCGGCTTTGCCGGGGCGAAAGAGATCGAGGTGGCGCGGGCCGCGGCGCGGTTCTCGGCATTGCTTGGGCAGGAGGCGGCGAAGCAGCCCGACCTACCTTTGCGGGTGCTGGGCCCAACGCCCGGCAGCATCGAGAAGATCAACGACACCTACCGCTATAAACTCACTGTCAAGTGCCGCAACGACCGCCGCTTCCGCGACCTCGTGCGCAGCACACTGGAACGATACGAACAGGAAAAACTGCCGTCCAGAGCCACCGTTGCGGTGGATCTGCATTCGGACGGCGATATCTGATATTTTTGGGAGGTACCATTTATGGCAATCCGCAACATCGTAAAAGAAGGCGACCCCATCCTGAACAAGGTCTGCCGCCCTGTGACCAATTTTGACGACCGTCTGGCCACCCTGCTGGACGATATGCGCGAGACCATGATCGCCGCCGACGGCGTGGGTCTGGCCGGCCCGCAGGTGGGCATGCTGCGCCGTCTGTTCGTGGTGTGGGACACCACCGACGCCCCCGAGGAGATCCCCGAGGGTTACGAGTACAAGTTCATCGATTTCGTCAACCCCGAGATCATCGCCGTGTCTGAGGACGAGGAGACCGCCTACGAGGGCTGCCTGTCCTTCCCGGGGCACAACGGCGCTGTGACCCGTCCCGCCGCCGTCAAGGTGCGTGCGCAGGACCGCCACGGCGAGTGGTTTGAGCTGGAAGCCGAGGATCTGCTGGCCCGCTGCATCCAGCATGAGAACGATCATCTGGACGGCATCACCATCATGCAGTCCAGCGAATACTTCTACGAGGACACCGAAGAGGGCAAGAAAGCTGCCCGCGAAGCGAAAGGAAACAACTGATGCGCATTCTGTTCATGGGTACGCCGGACATTGCCGCCGAGTGCCTGAAAGCACTGTATGCCGCCGGGCATGACATCTGCGCGGTGTACACCCGGCGGGACAAGCCGGTTGGCCGCAAGCAGGTGCTTACCGCACCCCCGGTCAAGGAAGTGGCCCTTGCCCACGGCACGCCGGTGTTCCAGCCCCGCACCCTGCGGGACGGCGGCGAGGACGAGAACATCCGCGCACTGGCCCCGGAGCTGATCGTGGTGGTGGCTTACGGCTGCATCCTGCCCAAGTCCGTGCTGGAACTGCCGAAGTACGGCTGCATCAACCTGCATGTCTCGCTGCTGCCGAAGTACCGCGGCAGCGCCCCGGTGCAGTGGTCGGTGCTGAACGGCGACGCCGAGACCGGCGTGTCCATCATGCAGATGGACGAGGGCCTCGACACCGGCGACGTGCTCCGCTGCGAGAAGATCGCCATCGACCCGGAGGAGACCAGCGGCGAGCTGTTCGACCGGGTCACCGCCGTGGGCGCGCGGGTGCTGTGCGAGGTGGTGCCGGCCATTGCCGCCGGCACCCTGACCCCGCAGCCCCAGGATCACGCCAACGCCACGCTGGCTCCGATGCTCAATAAGGAAATGGCGGAGTTCCATCTGACCGACAGCGCTGCCCACATCCACAACTGGGTGCGCGGCATGAACCCGTGGCCGGGCGCATGGTTCGTCACCTCCGGCGGCAAGAAGCTCAAGGTGATGGAGTGCCGCGCCGTGGCTTCGGGCGGTGAAGCCCCTGGTACGGTGCTGGCCACAAAGCCCCTCACCGTGGCCTGCGGCGAGGGTGCCATCCAGCTGCTGAACGTGGTGCCTGAGGGCAAAAAGCCCATGGACGGCACCGCCTTTGCCGCCGGCCAGCGCCTGAAAACGGGGGATACCCTCTGATGGGCGCCAACCCGCGCGCGGCGGCAGTTTCGGCGCTGGTGCGGCAGGAACAGGACGGATTTTCCAATCTTGTCCTCGATGCTGAGCTGAAGCGCCAGAAGCTGGAAGGCCGCGATAAGGCCTTTGCCAGCGCCGTTTTTTACACGGTGCTGGAACACCGGGGCACACTGGACTATATTCTGGAGCAGTTTCTGCCCAAAGGGCTTGCAAAGCTGGATGCCCCGGTGCGCGAAATTCTGCGTTCCGCGCTGGCGCAGGCACGCTATATGCAGGTGCCGGCGTCCGCTGCGGTGAACGAAGCCGTCAAGCTGACCAGGAGCTTCAAAAAATCCAGCGCATCCGGCCTTGTCAATGCGGTGCTGCGCCGTGCCTGCAATTTTGATCTGGACAGCGCCGTTTTCAAGGATGAGACCGAGCGTCTCATGGTGCTCGGCTCTGCCGGGCGGGATGTAGCGGAATTTCTGCGAAAAAATTATCCGGACGAAGCGCTGGGCATCCTGACCTACAAGGCCGACGGCGGCCTGACCAGCCTGCGGGCAAACCCGCTCAAGACCGGTGCAGACGAGCTTTGCGAAAAGCTGCTTGCTTCCGGCGCAAAGGAAGCCCGCCCGGGCGTTGTGCCCGGCAGTGTGCTGGCGCGGTTCGAGGGCAGCCCGGCCGAGAACGAGCTGTTCCGGCAGGGATATTTCCACGTGGAAGGGCAGGCCAGCCAGCTGGCGGCGCTCTGCGTGGAGGCACAGCCCGGCGAAACAGTGCTCGACCTGTGCGCGGCGCCCGGCGGCAAGACCATCCTGATGGCCGAGCAGATGCAGGGCACCGGAACACTTTACAGCTGCGATGCCGCCGAGAACCGTGTGGGGCTTATCCGCACGGCAGCGGAGCGCATGGGTCTTGCCAACGTGCAGGCAATGTGCAACGACGCCACCAAGCCGAACCCGGCCCTGCCGCAGGCCGACCGCATCCTTGCGGATGTGCCCTGCAGCGGCCTTGGCATTCTGGCAAAAAAGCCGGATCTGCGCTATAAAAAGCTGGAACCTGCCCGGGAAGCTGAATTATTGGCCACCCAGTCGGCCATCCTCGATACGGCGGCTGCGCTGCTCAAACCTGGCGGCAGGCTGGTGTACTCCACCTGCACCATCGACCCGGCAGAGAACCAGCAGCAGGTGGCGGCGTTCCTTGCCCGTCACCCGGAGTTTGCGGTGGTAGCGCCTGCCGCGGCGCTGCCGGAGGGAATGACAGCAGGGGAGCACGGCATCCTCTCGGTGCCCACCCGCACCGGCATGGACGGATTTTTCCTCTGCGTTCTGCAAAAGAACGGGCAAGGCCGCAAGTGACATTCAATTAGGAGAACACAATGGAACAAAAACGCTGTATTTCTTCCCTGACGCTGGCAGAGCTGACCGCTGAGCTGAAAGCCATGGGGCAGCCTGGCTTCCGGGCAAAGCAGATCTTCCACTGGGTGCACCAGAAACTGGTCACCGAGTTTTCTGCCATGACCGACCAGCCCAAGACCCTGCTGGCAAAACTGGAAGAAAGCTTCTACATCGCTGCGCCCAAAATCGAGCGCCGGCAGGAAGCAAAGGACGGCACCGTAAAATATCTGCTGCGCATGGCCGATGGCAACTGCATCGAGACCGTTGTCATGCGTTACCACTACGGCAACACGGTGTGCGTGTCCACCCAGGTGGGCTGCCGCATGGGCTGCCGCTTCTGCGCCTCCACCCAGGCGGGACGGGTGCGCAACCTGGAAGCAGGCGAGATCTGCTCCGAGATCTACACCGCCCAGAAGGACATCGGGGAGCGCATCTCCCACATCGTGCTCATGGGCATCGGCGAGCCGCTGGATAACTTCGACGAGGTGATGAAGTTCCTCGAGAACATCTCTTCGCCCGAGGGCGTCAACATCGGCATGCGCAACATCAGCCTGTCCACCTGCGGCCTTGTGCCCAAGATCGACATGCTTGCCGAGAAAAAGCTGCAGCTGACCCTGTCGGTCTCGCTGCACGCCCCCAACAACGAGATCCGCAGCGGCATGATGCCGGTCAACGACGCCTACCCCGTGGAAGTTCTGATGCCGGCGGTGCGCCGCTATCAGGAGACCACCGGCCGCCGGGTCAGCTTCGAGTATTCCATGGTGCGGGGCGTCAACGATTCCGACGCCTGCGCCAAACAGCTGGCCGACCTCATCCGCGGCATGGGCGCCCATGTGAACCTGATCCCCATCAACCCGGTGGACGGCAGCCCCTACTCGGCCACCGATGCCGCCAACGTGCAGCGCTTCCGGCAGAAGCTGGAAAGCCTCGGCGTCAACGCTACGGTGCGCCGCCGCCTCGGCAGCGAGATCAGCGCTGCCTGCGGCCAGCTGCGCCGGGACGAAATGAACGGGAAGGCATAATAAAGGGAGAATCCAATGAAACTTGCAGGAAAAACAGATGTCGGACGTGTCCGTCAGGATAATCAGGACGATTACCGCGCAGGCAAGCTGCCCGGCGATGCCGCGTGGCTGCTGGTATGCGACGGCATGGGCGGCGCACGCGGCGGGCGCGAAGCCAGCCAGAGCGCGTGCAACATCATCGAGCGCTGCTTTCAGGAACAGTACACTTCCAAGTGCCTGCCCGGCGAGGAAGAGACTTTTCTGAAAAAAACGCTGCTCAGCGCCAACCGTTTCGTGTTCCAGAAGGCGATGCAGGACGAATCCCTGGCCGGGATGGGCACCACGGCGGTGTGCGCCCTGGTGCGCTCGGGCAGGATCTTTCTGTGCCACGCAGGCGACTCCCGGGCGTATCTGTACCGGGACGGCAAACTGACCCAGCTCACCCACGACCACTCCTATGTGCAGGAGCTGGTGGACTGCGGCACCATCACGGTGGAGGAAGCCGAGCATCACCCGCAGAAGAACATCATCACCCGGGCGCTGGGCGTGGATTACCGGCTGGTGCCGGAGTTTACCAGTGCGGCGCTGCGCGGCGGAGATCTGCTGCTGCTGTGCTCGGACGGCCTGACCAATGCCGTGCCCCGGGACGAGATCGAGCAGCTGCTGGCGGCAGGCCCGTTCTATGATCTGCCGGACAAGCTCATCCATGCCGCCAACGAAAACGGCGGCCCGGACAACATCACCGCGCTTCTGCTGAGCGCAGATCCCACGGAGGTGCGCAATGGATAACCTGATCGGCAAAAAGCTGGACGGCCTGTATGAAGTCAAGGAGCTGATCGGCACCGGCGGCATGGCCAACGTTTACAAGGCGGTCATGCTGGGCAAAAACGGCCCCATCCCGGCCGGTACGGTGGTGGCGGTCAAGGTGCTGCGCAAGGAGTTTATGCACGACCCGGACCTTGTGCGCCGGTTCAAGAACGAATCCAAGGCCATCTCGCTGCTCAACCATCCCAACATCGTCAAGGTGTACGACGTTTCGGTCAGCGATGACCTGCAGTATATCGTGATGGAATATGTGGACGGCATGACGCTGCGGGAATACCTCAACGAGCGCGGCGGCAAGCTGACCAGCCGGGAGACGGTGCATTTCATCTCCCAGATCCTCAAAGCGCTGGAACATGCCCATGCCAACGGTGTGGTGCACCGGGACATCAAGCCCCAGAACATCATGCTGCTGGACAACGGCCAGCTGCGCATGATGGATTTCGGCATCGCGCGCATCTCCCGGGCCGAAAACCAGCTGCTGGGCGGCAAGGCCATGGGCAGCGTGCACTATATCAGCCCGGAGCAGGCCAAGGGCGACGAGACCGGCTGCACCAGCGATATCTACTCGGTGGGTGTCATGATGTATGAGATGCTCTCCGGCCATCTGCCCTTTGACGCGGACGACATGGTGGAGGTGGCTATCAAGCAGATCTCGGATACGCCCCGGCCCCTGCAGGAGCTGGCGCCGGAAGTGCCCAACGCGCTGGTGGAGATCACGGAAAAAGCCATGGCAAAGCTGCCGCAGAACCGCTACGCATCCGCGCGGGAAATGCTGGATGCGCTGGATACCTATGTGCAGAACCCTTCCGTCCAGTTCGAATATCAGTATATTACCGAAGATGCACCCGAAAAGGTGGTGAAACGTACCATGAACCAGAATCGAGCAAACCGTCAGGCCGAACAGCCTGCTCCCCGGAGCCGCAAAAAGGCTCCCCGCAAAAAGCGCCGTACCGTGTTTTTGCCGGCATTGTTCGGCATCACGGTGGCCTTTGTCATCGCGTGCATGGCGCTGTGCTGGCTGATCCTGAACGACTCCTCCAACCTCATGAACAACAAGGCGGATATCACCCTGAACGACTACGTGGGCATGACCCGCGACGAGGCGCAGGCAACGGATCAGGTAGTCTCCGGCCAGATATCGGTGGATTGGGAAGAAGAGTATAATACCAATTACGCCGAAGGCATTATCTACAAGCAGTCGCCGGTGGCAGGCCGCACCGTGCGCGAGGGTCAGAGCGTGACCCTGACCGTCAGCCTCGGCACCCAGTATGTCACCGTGCCGGATCTGACCAACTATGTGCAGGCCGATGCCGAGCAGCAGCTGAAGAATCTGGGCGTTTCAGTGCTGGTCACACAGGCTGTGGAGCCCACGGTGGCGTCCGGTGCAGTCATCCGCACGGATCCGGCAGCCGGCAGTCAGGTGCCGGCCGGCAGCACCGTTGTGGTGTATATCAGCCGCCCGCAGGTGGCCACCACGACCAAAGTGCCTTCGCTGGTGGGCATGAGCACCGATGACGCACGCACCCTGCTGGTGCAGAATCATCTGGGTCTGGGCAGCCAGACCGAGCAGTACAGCGATCAGCCTGCCGGCACCGTGCTCAGCCAGAGTCCTGCGGCAGGTTCCACGGCAAAGCTGAACGGCCGCGTGAGCATCGTGGTCAGCGCAGGGCCGGAGCCTCAGCCGGAACCGGAAGCTCCCAGTGAGAGCACCGGCAGCGGCGACTGGTGGAGCGGCCTGTTCGGCGGCGGTTCGTCCTCGTCGTCCTCTTCCAGCAGCACAGAGACAGCTCCGGAACAGGGCACCGAAGGCGGCGGCACCCAGACGGGCGGCGGCATCACCGACTGGTGGACCTCGCTGCTGGGCTGACGGAGGCTGTGCATGAAAGGATATATCACCAAAGGCATCGGCGGCTTTTACTATGTCAAAACGCCGGACGGCATCGTGGAGTGCAAGCCCCGCGGCATCTTCCGCAAACAGAAGATCACCCCGGTGGCCGGCGATGAAGTGACGCTGGAAACCGAGAACGGCGCTTCGGTCATCGCGGAGATCGCGCCCCGCAAAAACGTGTTCGTCCGCCCGCCGGTGGCCAACCTGGATGTGCTGTTCCTTGTGGCCAGCACCACCCAGCCCACCCCCAGCACGCTGGTGCTGGATAAACTCTCTGCCATCGCGGTGGACAAGGGCGTTCAGCCGGTGATCGTCTGCACTAAGGGCGATCTGGCCGAAGCCGAATTCCTGCGCTCCGCCTACGAAAAATCCACTCTGCCCTTCATCCGCATCGACTATGCCGACGGCGCAGGGCTGGATGAGGTGAAGCAGTGGATCAGCGGCCGGCTGTGCGCCTTCTGCGGCAACTCCGGCGTGGGCAAATCCACTTTGCTGAATCACCTTTTGCCGGAGGCCGAGCGCGAGACCAGCGCCATCAGCCAGAAGCTGGGCCGCGGCCGCCATACCACCCGCGAGGTGACCATCTTCGAGGCATTCGGCGGGCGCATCGCCGATACGCCGGGCTTTGCCAGTCTGGAAGCGAACCGGGCGGGATTCATCCCGAAGGAAAATCTCGAGCACGCATTCCCGGAGTTCGGGCCTTATCTGGGCGAATGCCAGTTCACGGGCTGTTCCCACCGCAGCGAAAAAGGCTGCGCTGTGCGTGCGGCTCTGGCCGAGGGCAAGCTGTCCCAGACCCGGTACGACAGCTACTGCGCCATGTATGAAGAGGTCAAGGACGTAAAGGACTGGCAGCGCCCGAAAGGATAAAGGAAGGTTTTCATGTCACGCTGTGTGATCATTTCCGCCTGCCCGGTGTCGCCGGAGCTGGCAAAACTCCTGAAGCCGGACGACTTCATCATCGCCTGCGACGCAGGCTACCGCAACTGCACGCCGTTGCACTGCAGGCCGGGCATCATCGTGGGCGACTTCGACACCGCGCCCTGCCCGGAAACGGAGGACGACATCGTTGTGCTGCCCCACGTCAAGGATGATACCGACACCGAGTATGCCGCAAAGCTGGCCACGGAAAAGGGCTTTGATGAGGTGCTCTTGCTGGGCGGCCTTGGCGGCAAGCGGGTGGAGCATACGCTGGCAAACCTCTGCACCGGCCTTGGGCTGGAACGGCGGGGCGTCCGCGCAACGCTGCAGGACGAGCGCAGCCGCATCACCTATGTGATGCCCGGCGAGACCCGCCGCTACCCAAAGGAGGATTACTTCTTCTTTTCGGCCTTCCCGCTGGAGGGCAGGGCAGAGGGCGTGTATGAGAGCGGCTCGTTCTATGAGCTTGCCGATGCCACGCTGACGGCAACCTATCCGGTGGGCGTCAGCAATGAGTACGCCGAAGGGTCGGACTGCATCACCATCAGCACCCGGGAAGGAGCGCTGGTCGTGGTGGAGACCCTTGCCGATGGAGACGGTACGGTCTGAGGAACATTCCGCCTCCGGTCTGCGTAGAATGGAGCAGTAACCGGAGAAAGGCGGGGTGGAAATGCAGGTCGTTGTGATCCGTAGCCCGAAATATCTGCGGGGGCTGCTCTGCAGGCTGTTCGGCATCAAAAAAGAACACTGAGAACAGGAAAGCCCGGCTGCATGAAAACATGCAGCCGGGCTTTTGCATCGTTATTTTTCCTCTTCGGTCAGTTTGTTGATGAGCAGCTGATAGATCTCGTTGCCTTTCAGGATGAACTGCTTTTTCACCAGCTCGGCGGTCAGCCGGTCCGGCATGCCGAGGTCCAGGCAGAACAGCTCGCTGTCCAGCCCCTTGACCGTGCAGCGGATGGTGCAGTGGCCGTCGGCCCGCTCGGTGATGTCGGCGCTGTAACGGGCTTCCTTTCTGGCCCAGTTCTGGTAGCGCAGCACGGCGGTAACGGCCTTTTCCCGCACTGTGCGGGGCAGGTCGTAGGCCAGCTCCTGCGCCACTTTGCGGCCTTTATCGGTGATGATATAGCTGCCGTCGGTCAGGGTGACCAGCTGCTGTTTTGTGATGTCATCGAGGCAGGAGCCGATCTCGAAGTAGTTGACCAGAGCTTCGTCCATCAGCGCATTCTCAATGTCTGTCCGGGCAATGGGCCCGGCATTTTTTACCAGGTAACACAGCAGCAGCCGGATCTGGGTGCTGTCGGTCAGTCCGCCGGGACGTACACCGGCGGTAAAAGCGTCGTTTGCGGCCATCGTTCCATACATCCCCCTTGCATTTTCTCTTCCTGTCTAGTATAAATGGTTTCACACCGGATTGCAAGCCGCAGCGGCAAAATCTGTTTCGATCTGCTTCGGGCTTTCCGGAGTAGAGTAGACCCAGCGGCCGATGTGCCCCTCGGTGATGAAATATTTCAGCTCGAAGCGGTGGCGCTGGTTCAGGGCGTGGTTCACGATCACAAGCTTGATCTTCATCTTCTCAGGCAGGATGTTCTTGATGTAGACGCTCACAGCCTGCCCGGGCACAAGGCCGGGGCAGCTCTCGGCCAGCCCCGCCAGATTGGGCGCGATCTCAATAAAGGTGCCGTACTCCTCCACGCTGCGCACGATGCCCACCACTGTTTCGCCCACGGTGAACCCGGCGGCGTTTTCTTCCCAGGTGCCCAGCAGCTCCCGGATGCTCAGCACAAAGCGCCCCTGTACATCACGGTTCTTGATGGCGCACAGGATCTGCTGCCCCACGCTGACCCGGTCGGCAGGGGAGGAGATGCGGCTTACCGACATGCAGTCGATGGGCAGCAGGGCACTGATGCCGCAGCCTACATCGCAGAACGCACCGAACGGCTCGATATGGGTCACGGTGCAGGGCAGAATGTCCCCGGGCTGCAAGGCATCCAGATAGTCGGCCTTGCACATCCGCTGTGCCTCCGCGCGGGAAAGCCGGTACACGGGCTGGCCGTCCTCGCCGGTGTCCAGCCCTTCCACCACAAAGCAGGTGGGGCGGCCCACCCGGGTCAGCACGGCAATATCCCGCACGGAGCCGTTTTCAGCCCCGTCGGCGCACTGGGCAAAGGGCATCACGGCTTTGGCTCCGCCGATCTCGAACCGCAGCTGGCGCTGGGTGTCAAAGGCCAGCGCCGTGGCCTGCAGAATCTCGCGGCTGGCCATGGCGGCGCGCAGCTCGGCAGCGCTCAGGCGGGCGGCGGAACGGTAGTTGCCTTCGGTACGGTATGCTTGCATCATCTTTCATTCCTCTTTCTCAGTTGTTTTGGTTTCTGTTAAAACCTATGCATCCGCCCCGGCGGATATTTGCATTTTATCTTTGTTTGCATTATACTATATTTGTATGTGCAGCGGCCTGCAAACCACAGGCTGTGCTGCACACATCGCCTGCCCGCACTACAGCAAAAGGGCAGGCAGAAGGGAGCGACCAAAGCTATGGATATCGCTGTGGGAGATACCATCCTCACCCGCAAGAAGCACCCCTGCGGTGCTGCCAGCTTCGAGGTGCTGCGCGTCGGCATGGATTTCAAGATCCGCTGCACCGGCTGCGGGCGCGAGGTGATGCTGCCGCGTGCTAAAATTGAAAAGAACATCAAAAAGGTGATCCACCCCGGGCAGGAATAGCGCCCGCAGCGGGAACGCAACCCATTCAGGCGATTGTAAGGAGAACTGCAGGAATATGAACCTGTTTACCCAAATGGATGCGGTGTGCCGCCGCTTTGAGGAGCTATCCGTCCGGCTGAACCAGCCCGGAACCGCAGCCGACCCGGCGCTGTTCCGGAAGCTGATGCGGGAATACCACGACGCGGAGCCTGCTGTGCAGGCCTACCGGGAGTGGCAGACCGCACAGGATCATCTTGCACAGGCGAAAGCCCTGTTGGAAGAGCCGGGGACTCTTGATCCGGACTTCAAGCAGATGATACAGCAGGAAATCAGCGAAAAAAGTCAGGATGTGGCAAAGCTGGAAAATAATCTCAAAATTCTGCTGCTGCCCAAGGATGTGAACGATGGCAAAAATGTCATCGTGGAGATCCGCGGCGGCGCAGGAGGGGAGGAAGCTGCCCTGTTTGCCCACAGCCTGCTGCGCATGTATACCATGTACGCGCAGAGCCGCGGCTGGCAGCTGGAAATGCTCAATCTCAACGAGACCGAGCTGGGCGGCGTGAAGGAAGCCATTTTCTCGGTGGACGGTGCGGGTGCCTACAACCGGCTCAAATATGAGAGCGGGGTGCACCGGGTACAGCGCGTGCCCGAAACCGAAACGCAGGGCCGCATCCACACCTCCACAGCCACAGTGGCAGTGATGCCGCAGGCCGAGGAAGTGGATTTTGCGCTGGACATGAAGGATCTGCGCATCGACACCTTCCGCTCTTCCGGTGCGGGCGGTCAGCACATCAATAAGACCTCCAGCGCCATCCGTGTGACACATCTCCCCACCGGCATGGTAGTAGAATGCCAGAACGAGCGCAGCCAGTTCCAGAACAAGGATAAGGCGCTGGAGATCCTCCGCAGCCGCCTGCTGGCCCAGAAGCAGAAGGAACAGCAGGACGCCATCAACGCCAACCGTCAGGGGCAGGTGGGCACCGGTGACCGGAGCGAAAAGATCCGCACCTACAACTTCCCGCAGGACCGCTGCACCGACCACCGCATCGGCCTGACCGTGCACAATCTGGCTAAGATCATGGACGGCAATCTGGACGAGGTGATCGACGCACTGGCCACTCGGGAGCAGACCGAAAAACTGCAGAAACTCAACGCGGAAGCCTGAAAATGTTTTTTTCAAAAAGCACGATAACATGTCGATAAAAGCTGAAAAGCAAAACTACTTTACAGACAGAAAGAACGTGAATGCGTATGAATTTTAAAACGGAAATTCTGCCCGCCTCGGCGCCGGAAAGCATTGAAAAAGCCGCCGGTCTGCTGCGCAGCGGCGAGCTCGTGGCCCTGCCCACCGAGACGGTCTACGGCATTGCAGCCGACGCCCGCAACGGCGAAGCCGTGAAGAAAATCTTCGTGGCGAAGGGACGCCCGCAGGACAATCCCCTTATCGTCCATGTTACCGGCCCGGAGATGCTGCCGGGTCTGGTCAGCGAGGTGCCGGAGCGTGCCCAGCTGCTGATGGCAGCCTTCTGCCCCGGCCCGCTCACCATCATCATGCCCCGCGGCCCGGAGGTGGCCGCCGAGTGCTGCGCCGGTCTGGACACGGTGGGCATCCGCATGCCCAGCCACCCGGTGGCCCGTGCGGTCATCGAGCAGAGCGGCTGCGCCTTTGCCGCCCCCAGCGCCAATCTTTCCGGCAAGCCCAGCCCCACCAACGCTCAGGACGTCTTTACCGATATGGACGGCCGCCTGCCCCTCATTCTGGACGGCGGCGAGTGCGATGTGGGCGTGGAGAGCACCGTGGTGTCGGTGGTGGGCGACAAGCCCACCCTGTTCCGCCCCGGCCACATCACGCTGGAAGATCTGGAGCGCGCCCTCGGCGAAGAGGTGGAAGTGTCCAAAGCGATCCTCGAAAAACTGCCGGAGGGCGCTGTGGTGCGCAGCCCCGGCATGAAGTATAAGCACTATGCCCCCAAGGCGGACGTGACGCTGCTGGACGGCACCTTTGAACAGTTCAAGGCCTATGTGGATGCCCACTCCGACCAGAACCCCAGCTGCCTGTGCTTTACCGGCGAGGCTGAAAAGCTGGGCGTGCCCTGCGTGGAGTACGGCCGCGAGGGGGACGGCGCCGACCAGGCAAAGCACATCTTCCGCTCCCTGCGTGCGCTGGATGAGCAGGGCGACGCGGTGGTCTATGCCCGCTGCCCGCAGAAGGACGGCCTGTCGATGGCGGTGTACAACCGCCTCATCCGCGCCGCCGCCTTCCGGGTGATCAAGCTATGATCACGCTGGGCATCACGGGCCGCAGCGGCTGCGGCAAATCCACGGTCACGGCGGTGTTTGCGGCCCACAGCGTACCGTTGGCCGATGCAGATCAGATCAGCCGCGAAATTCTGCTGCCCGGCTCTCCGCTGCTGCCGGCGCTGGCAGAGCGGTTCGGCGGGGATATCCTTACTGCGGATGGTACCCTGAACCGCCGCCTGCTGGCCGACCGCGCCTTTGCAACGCCGGAGGGCAAGGCGGCTCTGGATGGTCTGACCCACCCGGAGATCGTGCGCCGCATCCGCGCTGCAAAGCAGGCCGCGCTGGCTTCCGGCGCGCCGCTGTTCGTGCTGGACGGTGCTGTCATTGTGGGTACGGCTGCGCAGGCCGAGTGTGACCGATTGTGCGTCGTTACCGCCCCGTTTGAAACCAGTGTTTCCCGCATCATGGCGCGGGACGGCATCTCCGCAGAAATGGCAGCCCGCCGCCTGAACGCGCAGACCCCCGAGGAAACGCTGACGGCGCAGGCGGACTACGTCCTGCGCAACGATACCGACCTTGCCCGCCTGCAGGCTGCCGCGGCGCAGCTCTGCACCCGGCTCATGCAGGAAGGAGGTGCCGGAGAAGGGTTTGAACGAACAGAATAAACAACGCCCGAACGCCCCGCAGTATGACCCGGAAACGGCCCGCATCCGCCGCGCCGCCCGTGACCGGCGGGAGCGCCGCCGCCGCAGACAGCGCAACCGCCGCCTGCTGTTTCTGGCCGTCATGCTTTTGTGCGCTGCGCTGCTGCTGCCGAAACTGTGGAACCGTGCCGAGCGCATTTTGTATCCGCGCAAGTACGAAGCGATCGTGGAGCAGTGGGCGCAGACCTACGATCTCGACCCGCTTCTGGTGGATGCTTTCATCCGCACCGAAAGCGGTTTCGATCCGCAGGCGACCTCCAGCGTAGATGCCCGGGGTCTGATGCAGATGACCGAGGAAACGTTCATCTGGCTGCGCAGTAAGATCGCACCGGACGAAGGGCTGGTCTTTGCCAACCTCTATGATCCCGAGACCAGCATCCGCTTCGGCTGCTATTATCTGCACCTGTGCCTGGACCGCTACAAGGGCGATGTGGCAACTGCCGCCGCTGCATATCACAGCGGGTGGGGAACAGTGGATGCGCTGCTGCAGATCGAAGAGCATTCATCCGACGGCGAGACCCTGCAGGGCTTCCCCTATAATCAGATGAACCATTACGTTAAAAAAATCACTTCCGGCTACGCGAATTATCAGCGCATCTATGCCGGAACCTGAGAGGAGATAAACGAAAATGAGCGAGAAACTCACCGCAAAGCAGGCAGCGGAACAGCTGCTGTACAAGCCGGAGTATGCCGCCGACAAGAGCGCGGACGTGAAGGAGAAAGCCGCCGCCTTTGCCGAGGGTTACAAGACATTCCTGAACGCGGCCAAGACCGAGCGCGAAGCCGCCGCCGCCAGCGAGAAACTGCTGCGGGAAGCCGGCTATGAAAAGTTTGAGCCGAAAAAGGTCTATGCCCCCGGTCAGAAGATCTATTTTGTGCAGGAGCATAAGGCCGTGGTCGCGGCCACCATCGGCCAGAAGCCTTTTGAGGACGGCTTCCGTCTGGTGATCGCCCACATCGACAGCCCTCGGCTGGATCTGCGCCCGAACCCGCTGTACGAGGCAGACCATTTCAGCTACTTCAAGACCCATTACTACGGCGGCCTGCGCAAGTATCAGTGGGGCACCATGCCGCTGGCTATCCACGGCGTGTTCACCCGCGCCGACGGTTCCAGCGTGTCGGTCTGCATCGGCGAGGATGAGAACGACCCTGTGTTCTGCATCACCGACCTGCTGCCCCATCTGGGTGCCGAGCAGAACGACCGCAAGCTCAGCGAGGGCATCAAGGCCGAAGAGCTGAACGTGCTCATCGGCTCCGACGCCGTGGAAGAAACCGATATCAAGGAAGCCGTCAAACTGAATACCCTGATGCTGCTGCATGAGAAATACGGCATCACCGAGCGGGATTTCACCCGTGCCGAGATCGAGATCGTGCCCGCCCACAAGGCCCGGGACGTGGGCTTTGACCGCTCTATGGTGGGCGGCTACGGCCACGATGACCGTGTGGATTCCTATCCCGCCCTCATGGCTGAAATTGAAACGAAGAACCCCGTGCACACCACCGTCTGCGTGCTGACCGATAAGGAAGAGATCGGCTCCGACGGTGTCACCGGCATGCAGAGCATGTATGTGTTCCATTTCATGCAGCTGCTGTGCCGTGCTGCCGGTCAGGATGATATCATTGCCTTCCGCAACAGCGTGTGCCTGTCTGCCGACGTCACCGCTGCCTTTGACCCCTCCTGGGCCGGTGCGTTCGAAAAGCAGAACGGCACCTACGCAGGCCGCGGCGTGGCGTTCTTCAAGTATACCGGCAGCCGCGGCAAGAGCTCTGCCAGCGATGCTTCTGCCGAGCTGGTAGGGGAGATCACCCGCCTGCTGGACGCCAACAACGTGGCATGGCAGATCGGCGAGCTGGGCCGTCTGGATCTGGGCGGCGGCGGCACCATCGCCAAGTATGTGGCCAACCGCGGCATCCCGGTGCTGGA